>NZ_SGXD01000015.1 GCF_004216915.1 Motilibacter rhizosphaerae | reverse complement strand
CGGGAACAACCCGATTTCACTAGGCAGAGCACGAGGAGACGGACGGACACCCGCCCAGGGCTTGACGCGAACCGCGTTACGTTGCTCATGCCGCCGGGCGCCCGCCTGCCGACGTCCGCAACTGCCGAAGAGCGGACGTTGACCAACCGGGGTAGGGAGCAGCCGTGGTTGGTCGCGCGATAGGTCTGGTGGTGGTCGTCCTAGCGGTGCTCCTGTGGGGGCACGCGGCGACGGTGGCTGGCAGCTACCCGGCGGTGTCGTTGACGCGCAGGTACGAGGACCGCGAGGTCATGCTTCCCTTCTTCGCCCTCCTGACCCGAGGGCTGGCGCTGGTTGCCGCTCTCGTAGGCGTTGCGCTGTTGATCACCGGCGGGTGACACGCGCTCTTGTCGCCGGCGGCCGGCGGCGCACGTCCGCCCGTGCCGATGTGCGGACGTTCGCAGGGCCCTACCAGGGGTACCTCTCGCGACGTCGGCGAGAGGCAGACGCGAGGAGACCGTGGTGGCGGAACTGCACTTGAAGCGTGGCCCCGACTCCGCTGCAGCGCTGCGGCGAGTCAAGTTCAGGGTCGACGGGACTGTGGTCGCGCGGCTGCGTCCCTTCGAAAGCGCGACAGTCGAGGTTGCGCCTGGGCGACATACCGTCCGGGCGGAGATGGACTGGATCTCGAGTGCGAGTTTGCCTGTGACAGTGAGTGCCGATGTGCCCACCGAGTTGGTAGCAAGTCTGACTTGGCCTGCACTGTTCTTCGGGGCCTACCTGCGGCCCCGCAGGGCGCTGAAACTGATCGCTCCGACCTGAGCCAGCTCGACGAGACTCGCGCTAATGCCGCTGCGCTCGGAGCCGTCGGGCAAGCGAAGCCTAGGAGTTCGGTGGGCGGCCGAACGGTACGGTCAGGACCCCGCCGGAACGAAGGACCGCCACTCCGCGCCATCCCTCCGCGCGGAGCAGGACGGAACAGGCGTCGCGCCTCGCCCCCCACGGGCGCACCTTCACCTGCATCGTCCAGTGCGGCGGCGCAGGGTACGCCCAGGTCACCGGCTGCAGTGCGGCGAGCTCGTCATCGCTGAACTGGCTGACCCGCTCACGGGCGTCCTCGAGCGCCGACTCCAGCGCTGTGGTGGTGCGCCTAGCGCGAGCACGCCACTGCAGGCCAAGAACGTTTGCCAGGACCGGCTCCACACCGTCCTCAGGGGACCACGTAGGTCTGAGGTCACGCACGTGGCGCGGGGGTGCCGGCGGCAGCCACACCCAACCGTGAGTGCTCAACTCCTCCTGAAGCGCCTCGATCCGCCGCCGCGCCGCCGCAGAGTACGACGACGGGTCCACCCTGAGACGCAGCGAGCGAGCCAGATGCTGCGGCTTCCGGTAGTACCCCCGCATCGCCTCGAACGCGACGACCGCCGAGGGATCCGCGTTCTCGCGCGACGACAGGAACCACGCGAGCCCTGCCGCCGGGAGGTCGCCCATCGCGAAGAGCACCTCACCCAGCAGATCGTGGAGCCGAGGGTTCGTTCGGTCCCGCACGAGGGCACTGCGTAGACGGTCGCGGGCCGCCCACGGCCTCCCCGCCGCCACATCGGCCAGCGCCGCCTCCACCACCACCGCACCATTCTTCGCCCCGGCAGGGTCGGCTACGCGCTGAGCGTTCCCGGACCGCTCGTTCGGTCCAACGACCCTGCTCGGCATCTGCAAAGGTCCGCTCATGCCGCGGACCGGGCGGTCAAGGGAGGGGCACGCTGTAGCGGGCGAGCGTCTCGAGGAGCTGCGAGCTGGCTGCGCGGGCCTTCTGGCCGGTGA
>NZ_SGXD01000014.1 GCF_004216915.1 Motilibacter rhizosphaerae | reverse complement strand
CCCGGCCGGGGGGCTGGCGGTCCGGTTGGGTGAGCCGCTGCTCGACGCCTACCTCGAGTTCGTGGGCGCCCGGTCCCGGGCGAACACGTTGCTGGCGACCGCGTTCGATCTGAAGGTGTTCTTCGGCGTGGTCGCCAAGTCGCCAGCGGCTGTCACGCCCGGCGACGTCCTCGGGTTCGTCACCGCGCAGCGTGCCGGCACCGCCAGCCCTTCTCCCGTCGTTGTGGCGCCCGACGGCCCGGGAGGTGTGTCGGTGCGGACGGTGCGGCGGCGGTTGTCCTCGGTGTCGGGGCTGTTCGCGTTCCTCCACGCCCGCGGCGACGTCCCTGCGAACCCGGTGCCGCGCTCGCTGCCGACCCGCCGAGAACGGTCCCGCCCGCGGCAAGGAGTGCCGCTGCTGCGCCCGCCCCGCACCCTGCCGACGGTCCTGTCCCCTGCCGATGTCGACGCACTGACCGGCGCGCTGCGCACGCACCGGGACCGGGCGATGGTCGCCGCGATGGTGCTCGGCGGGCTACGTCGCTGCGAGGTCCTCGGCCTGCGGATGCAGGACCTCCAGTTCGCCGAGAGGCGGGTGTTCATCGCGGACGGGAAGGGCGGACACCAGCGCCTCATCCCCGTGTCCGGCCGCTTCTTCGCCGCGGTCAGGGACTACCTCGAGCTCGAACGCCCACCCCACGCTCCGACCGAGCGGGTGTTCGTGGTGCTCAAAGGCCCCACCCGCGGGCAGCCGCTGTCCGCATCCGGCGTCGATGAGGTCCTCGACGGCGCCCGCCGCCGCGCCGGGCTGTCCCGCGCGACGTGCCACCAGCTGCGCCACACCTGCCTGACCCGGCTGCGTGAGGCCGGCATGGCCCTCGAGGCGATCCAGGCCCAGGCCGGGCACGCCTCGATCGAGTCGACGCGCATCTACCTCCACCTCGGCGACGACTGGCTCGCCGGGCAGTACCGGCGCGCCGCGGACGCTCTCGACGCCCAAGCCCTCGCCGGGCAGCCCGCGCCCGTGCTGAACCTGCGGGGCCGGCGGTGAGCGCCCCGTCCGCGCTGCCAGGCTGGGCGGAGATCGAGCCGGCTATGCCGGTCATGGCGGGCACGATGCGCGCCTACCTCGCCCAGATCTCCTGCACCCTGCGCCCGGGCAGCGTGCTCGGCGCCGACCTCGCCCTGCGCAGCTTCGCCGGGTTCCTGCTCGCGGCCCACCCCGACATCCGCACCGTCGCCACCGTCCGGCGGGCCCACATCGAGACCTACAAGCCGTGGCTCGCCGCCCGCCCTGGACAGAACAAGCCACAGGTCAGCGTGAACACCCGCGCGCACCGGCTCGGCATGCTGCGCACCTTCTTCCTCCGCCTCGAGGACTGGGGCTGGGACGACCGCCCCGAGCGGGTGCCGATCCTGTTCGGGGACCTGCCCAAGCAGGACAAGCCGCTACCCAAAGCCCTCGACGACCCGGCCGCCGCCCGGCTGCTGCGCGCCGCGCAGCACCACCCTCGCATGCTCGTCCGCGTCGTCTGCGAGGTGCTGCTCCGCACCGGGCTGCGGGTCAGCGAGCTCATCGCCCTCGAACGCGACGCCGTCGTCCAGATCGGCGCCGGGCACTGGCTCCACGTCCCCGTCGGCAAGCTCCACGACGACCGCTACATCCCGCTGCACCCCCAGCTCGTCACCCTCATCGCCGACTACCGCGGCCGGCACGTCACTGGGTCGAACCCGCTGCTCATCCCCCGCGAGAACGGCAAGCCGATGGACCGCCACGGCGTCACCCGCTACCTCAACAACGCCGCCGCCGACGCCGGGCTCGGTCACGTCCACCCCCACCAGATGCGCCACACCCTCGCCACCCAGGCCATCAACCGCGGCATGAGCCTCGAAGCGATCGCCGCGCTGCTCGGTCACCACTCCATGGACATGACCCTGCGCTACGCCAAGATCGCCGCCCGCACCGTTGCCGACGAGTACTTCGCCGTCACCGAGAAAGTCGAAGCCCTCTACGACACCCCACCCGCGCTACCCGCCTCCGCCGCCGGCCCCGAGATGGCCCGCCTGCACCGCGAGATGCGCCAACGGATGCTCGGCAACGGCTACTGCACCCGGCCCGAGACCCTCGACTGCACCTTCGAGTCAGTCTGCGAGACCTGCACCTTCTTCCAGACCACCATCGAGTTCCGACCCACCCTCCAAGCCCAACACGACCACGCCGCCAACCACCACCAGCCGGGCCGCCAGCAGCTCTACGCCGACCTCCTCCACCGCCTCGACTCCGCACCAGCATCATGATCACTTGACACGGATCACCCGCATAATGCCGAT
>NZ_SGXD01000013.1 GCF_004216915.1 Motilibacter rhizosphaerae | reverse complement strand
GGGAACAACCCGATTCCGCTAGGCAGAGCACGAGGAGACGGACGGACACCCGCCCCCCAGGCTTGACGCGAACCGCGTTACGTTGCTCATGCCGCTGCGCGCGCTTCGGTCCTCATCCGCTCAGGTGCGGCGGCTGGCCCCAGGACGTCGTTGTCGCGTGCCCCTGCGCGTCGTAGGCCGTGACCGTCATCCCGTGCTTCATGACCCAGTAGCTCGCAGACTGCCGGGGGGTCATCGTCACCAGCGCGGGGTCGGGGACCTCGATCACGAACGGCACCCAGCCCTGCACCTCGAGCCCGCCTGTGGGTGCGCCGCTCGCGGATCCCACCGAGGCGTGCACCCTGACCCTGACGGTTGAGGAGGGCACCATCCCGATGTACACGCGGACCCCCAGCTTGTTGAGCGAGGTCTCCACTGCGCGGCTCCGCCCATGGGGGAAGCAGCCGCCAGTTCCTGTGGCTCCTTGTGCCACCACCCAGCACACCTGCCTGTTCGCGCCGATGTAGAGCTGTGTCCCTTCGTTGATCTGGTGGATGGGGCCGGCGGGAGCCTCGACCGCGCTCAGCGGAAGGGCGAGCGCGTGCGCGGTGGTCGCCGGCGATGAGCTCGGACCGGGGCCGCCTGCGGAACGGCCGACCCCGTCGTGCAGAGCGGGGATGGCGGCGAGCCCGACCGCCGCGACGACCATGGTGGCGGCCGTCACCGTCAGTCGGCGAGTCCTGCGGCGACGCTGCTCGACCGCGGCAACGACCGCGCTCGCCTGCAACGGCGCGACGCCCTCGGTGAGCCGATCGAAGGTGTCGCGGAGCTGATCGGGGCTGGTCGTCATGCTCGCTCCTCCGCGAGGTGGGCCGACAGGCGCAGCTTATTGAGCGCCCGGCTGTGCGCGCTCTTGACGGTGCCGACCGCGATCCCGAGCTCGGCGCCGGTCTGCTCCTCGGAGAGGTCGGCGAAGTACCGCAGCACCACCACCTCCCGCTCCCGACGGGTCAGCTCGGCCAGGGCCGCCGCGACCTGCGCGCGGGTCACCGCCGCCGCCGCGTGGTCCTGCAGATCCGGGCCCTCGAGGTCCAGCGGCACGGGCGTCTCGCGGCGCCGCCACACCCGCCACCAGGCTCGGTGACCGTTGACGATGCACCGGCGGGCGTAGGAGTACGGCTGGTCGAGCCTGTCCCACCGCTCGTACACGGCCATGAGCGCCGACTGGGTCAGGTCCGCCGCCAGGTGCCGGTCGTTCGTCAGCAGCTCGGCGAACACCCGCAGCCGCGGCGACGCCCCCACCACAAACGCGGCGAACCCGTCGCTCGCGTCCTCGCCCCCGGCGCTCATCACACCCTTCTACAGTCCAACCGCGTGCAGAAGGTTCCACCTGCGCTGCCCAGACCCGACGCGCGCGGGCGCTCGACACTTCGACAACGTTCACTCATGCCGCGAGGAGGGCGCCGAGCTTCCCGCGGGTACTTCGCGGAGCGTGAGTGGTAGGCGACTCCGCTAGCGGTCTTCCCGGTCCCCGCCCCAGGCCAGACTCCAGGCCAACTTGCTGAAGCCGAGGCTGCGGGGCGGGCCGAGGACGTCTCCCCGGCCCGTTGTCCACTTCTGCACCCCTCCGTACAACACCAGGGGAAGCGGTGCGACGAACAGCAGCATGCTCGCAACGGCCAAGCCCAGCCCGACGAACGCGACGGCCGGATGGTGCGACACTCCGCCGGCGACGCAGATCGCAACACCGGGCACGAAGAGAGGCAACAGGCGTACCCCCAGCACGGTCCCCACTAGGCCGACGGTCTGCACCTTGGTCAAGTCCTGGCGCTTGCTAAACGCCAAGGCCCTCCGGAGTGCCCCCACCACGCCATGCTCGCACGGCTGGGTCTCCGCGGAAGAACGTCCGCTCATGCCGCCTTGCGCTCGCTCTTCGACGCCTACGCTCGGGGGGTGCCGATCACCATCGGGGTGCTGCTCTGCGTCGCCGGCGTGATGGTCGTGACCCGGCACCTGCGCCGGCCCATCCCTGGGGTTCGCACCACCACGGCCATCGGCAGTGTCGTCTTCCTGGCGGGGTGCTGCGTCATCGTGACCGACATCGCTACCGGCCGGCTCTTCTGACCAGCGAGCCCTAACGTCCGCTCTTGCCGCCCTGCGCGCTCTCAGGACGTCCGCTCTTGCGATGTGCGGACGTCGCGACGAAGACCCGCAGTTGCTGACGGTCTCACCCCATATCAGCCACGGCGCTGGTGCAGGCCTGGCCAGGGACGAGCTAGGGCTTGAGCGGGAGGGGCTCTCCATCGCTGAGTTGCAGGATTGGGCGGCCGCCGAGCGGGGCGCTGAGGGTGGCGGTAGCCGTCCTCGTCGCGCCGTATTTGCAGGACGCGTTGGCAGGGGCCGGTGCTCCCGCGTGCCTGTGCACGGTCACCATGACGGTGGAGGGCGTCTCGATCACGACTGCGGTGTAGTCCTCCCCGCACTGCTCGGAGGCGTCCTTGGCGAAGCCGGGGAAGCTGAGGGTGAGTGCGCCGCTGACGACCCGCGCCGCGTTGATGTGCGGGCTTGGCGGGAGGCTGGGGTGGGTGAGCGGGACGCTGGTCTGGCTCACGGCGAGCACCGCGACCCGGAGGGTCTGCCCTGGCGCCGCGTCGGTCGCGGGTAGCGCGAACGTCCACGCGGGAGCTTGCGCGGGACCGCGGGTGGTGTCGACCTCGATGTCCTCGAGCTTGGCGTCAGTGAGGACCAGCGGTCGGCAGGAGCACGGCGTGGTGGTCCTGGGCTGCTGCAGCTCGCTGAGCGCTGTCGCCGCATCGATGACCGGCAGTGCTGCCGTGCTCCCGTCCTGCCAGGAGAGGGTCCCCATGCGCGCGGGCAGCGCCGGCAGGGTCGCGGGGTAGGTGACGAGGCCCGACGTGAGCGCTGTGGCTCCGGGGCTGGTCGGGGTCGCCCAGGTCCCGAGGACGCGAATCTGCTCGTCGACGACCTGGAACTTCACCCGCGCTTGTCGCCAGGTGGCGTCCAGCTGACGCGCGGCCGCGCGCTCAGCAGCGCTCGGCCCCTCGGCGGGGTAGCTCCGTGACTGCAGGACCGGGGGGAACGACGGGTCGCCAGCAGACGGGGCGGGCGCGGCGGGGGCTCTCGAGGCCGCGGCAGGCCCGGGCGCTGTCGTCCCCCCGGGCTGGCTCGCCAAGGCCGCACCGGTGACGATCGCGCCGCCGGCCGCTGCGGCGAGCAGCGCCTGGCCGGCGCGGCGGCGGCGAGCGTTGTGCTGGGCTGCCTGAAGCACGGCCGCCCCGGACAGGGCCGTGACGGTGGGGTCTGTCTCCCGAAGCACGGAGAGGAGATCAGGCGCGTGGTTGTCCACGAGTCACCTCTGGTTCCTGGTTGGCCGTGGCAGTGACGCGCAGCTTGCTCAGCGCGCGCGCCGCGGTGCTCTTGACGGTGCCGAGGGCGATACCGAGCTCCAGCGCGGTCTGCGCCTCGCTGAGGTCCTCGAGGTAGCGCAGGACCACGACCGCCCGCTCGCGGTCAGTCAGGGTCAGCAGCCACGAGCGGAGCTCCGCTCGCTGGTCAACGACCACCGAGGGATCTGGCACCTCGGCTTGCGGCTGCGGCGAGTGCCGCCGCTCGAGGAGCAGACGGCGCCACCAGGAGGCGTGGGCGTTGACGATCGAGCGCCGGACGTAAGAGAACGGGTCATCCGCGCGGATCGCGTCCCAGCGCCGATAGGCACCGATGAGGCTGGTCTGCACCAGGTCCTCGGCTTGGCCCTGGTCGCCCGTGAGCAGAGTCGCCACGTAGAGCAGACGCCGCGACGCCGCCTCCACGAACGCCACAAACTCCGCGTCGTGGCTCTCTGCTGACTCCCTCACACCATCCAGACGATCAGCACGACAGGAAGGTTCTGTCGGGCCCCCCACAGCGGGCCGCCATTGATGGCATCTCTCTGCAGCGCGACCGAAGCTGCTAGGCCGCGGACGCATGGGTACGACCCGCGCACAACGACCCGCTAGTAACTCGGTGTACGGGTCAGGGGTAGACGTAGGAACGTCCCCCTGATGCGGTGTTGGGCTTGGTGTCCCACGCATCGAGGAGGACGTCCGT
>NZ_SGXD01000012.1 GCF_004216915.1 Motilibacter rhizosphaerae | reverse complement strand
TGGTGTGGGTGGTGGGTTTCTTTGAGCGCCCCTTCGGGGGTGTTTGAGGGTTTGCTCGATATCGGGTGTCTAGTTTTCTAGATGCTTTGTTGGAGAGTTTGATCCTGGCTCAGGACGAACGCTGGCGGCGTGCTTAACACATGCAAGTCGAGCGGTGAACCCCTTCGGGGGGGATCAGCGGCGAACGGGTGAGTAACACGTGAGCAACCTGCCTCTGGCTTCGGGATAACTCCGGGAAACCGGGGCTAATACCGGATATGACCTCCTGCTGCATGGTGGGGGGTGGAAAGATTCATCGGCCAGAGATGGGCTCGCGGCCTATCAGCTTGTTGGTGGGGTAGTGGCCTACCAAGGCGACGACGGGTAGCCGGCCTGAGAGGGTGACCGGCCACACTGGGACTGAGACACGGCCCAGACTCCTACGGGAGGCAGCAGTGGGGAATATTGCGCAATGGGCGGAAGCCTGACGCAGCGACGCCGCGTGGGGGATGAAGGCCTTCGGGTTGTAAACCTCTTTCAGCAGGGAAGAAGCGCAAGTGACGGTACCTGCAGAAGAAGCACCGGCTAACTACGTGCCAGCAGCCGCGGTAATACGTAGGGTGCAAGCGTTGTCCGGAATTATTGGGCGTAAAGAGCTCGTAGGTGGCGGGTCACGTCGGGTGTGAAAGCCCGGGGCTTAACCCCGGGTCTGCATTCGATACGGGCTTGCTAGGGTCCGGCAGGGGAGACTGGAATTCCTGGTGTAGCGGTGAAATGCGCAGATATCAGGAGGAACACCGGTGGCGAAGGCGGGTCTCTGGGCCGGTACCGACGCTGAGGAGCGAAAGCGTGGGGAGCGAACAGGATTAGATACCCTGGTAGTCCACGCCGTAAACGTTGGGCGCTAGGTGTGGGGAGCATTCCACGTTCCCTGTGCCGTAGCTAACGCATTAAGCGCCCCGCCTGGGGAGTACGGCCGCAAGGCTAAAACTCAAAGGAATTGACGGGGGCCCGCACAAGCGGCGGAGCATGTGGCTTAATTCGACGCAACGCGAAGAACCTTACCAAGGCTTGACATTCACGGTAAAGCCGCAGAGATGTGGTGTCCTTCGGGGCCGTGGACAGGTGGTGCATGGCTGTCGTCAGCTCGTGTCGTGAGATGTTGGGTTAAGTCCCGCAACGAGCGCAACCCTCGTTCCATGTTGCCAGCACTTCGGGTGGGGACTCATGGGAGACTGCCGGGGTCAACTCGGAGGAAGGTGGGGATGACGTCAAGTCATCATGCCCCTTATGTCTTGGGCTGCACACATGCTACAATGGCCGGTACAAAGGGCTGCGATACCGTGAGGTGGAGCGAATCCCAAAAAGCCGGTCTCAGTTCGGATCGGGGTCTGCAACTCGACCCCGTGAAGTCGGAGTCGCTAGTAATCGCAGATCAGCAACGCTGCGGTGAATACGTTCCCGGGCCTTGTACACACCGCCCGTCACGTCACGAAAGTCGGTAACACCCGAAGCCGGTGGCCTAACCCGCAAGGGAGGGAGCTGTCGAAGGTGGGACTGGCGATTGGGACGAAGTCGTAACAAGGTAGCCGTACCGGAAGGTGCGGCTGGATCACCTCCTTTCTAAGGAGCTCTCTTCCCTTCTGGTGCTCGTGTGCTGGTGCTGCTGGTGATCCTGCCCTCTGTGGGGGTGGGGGAGGTGGTGCTGGTCGGGGTGCTGGGGGGCAAGGGGCCACGCCTGGTCCGTATGGGGCTGGGGTGGTCGCGCTCATGGGTGGAACGTCTCCTCGGAGTCCTGCTGGCTGGTGGTCCTGTGTGGCTGCTGGTGGTGGGGGCACGCTGTTGGGTCCTGAGGGAACGAGCTGCGCCCGTGTGGGGTGGGAGCTGGTTGTCTCTGGCCGGTGCACCGGTGGGCATCGCATACCGCGTCTGGTGGGTCCTGGTCTGCTCCTTGTGGGGGTGGGTGGGGTCTGGTGGGGGTGGGTGGGTGTCGTGACGCTGGTGGGTGCCGGGTGGTGTTTGAGAACTGGACAGTGGATGTGTGTTCTGCGAGTGATCTTTTTGCTCGTGTGATTTCGTTGTGGTGTGTGTGTGTTCGTTCGATGCGGCCAAGTTGGTAAGGGCGCACGGTGGATGCCTGGGCATCAGGAGCCGATGAAGGACGTGGGAGGCTGCGTTAAGCCTCGGGGAGCTGCCAACCGAGCGTTGATCCGAGGATGTCCGAATGGGGGAACCCGGCAGTCGTCATGGGCTGTCACCACCGCCTGAATCTATAGGGCGGTTGGAGGGAACGCGGGGAAGTGAAACATCTCAGTACCCGCAGGAAGAGAAAACAACAGTGATTCCGTGAGTAGTGGCGAGCGAAAGCGGATGGTGGCTAAACCATGGCTGTGGAATACCCGGCAGGGGTTGCGGTCGTGGGGTTGTGGGGCGTTCTGTGCTGGTGCTGCCGCGCCGGCGCGCGTGTCCGTTGGGGTAGTCGAAGGTTCTGGGAAGGGCCGGCGGAGAAGGTGAGACCCCTGTAGGCGAAAGTCCAGCGGCGCGTGTATGAGCTGTCCCCGAGTAGCACGGGGCCCGAGAAATCTCGTGTGAATCTGCCAGGACCACCTGGTAAGCCTGAATACTCCCTGATGACCGATAGCGGACTAGTACCGTGAGGGAAAGGTGAAAAGTACCCCGGGAGGGGAGTGAAAGAGTACCTGAAACCGTGTGCCTACAAGCCGTCGGAGCACCCTCGAGGTGTGACGGCGTGCCTTTTGAAGAATGAGCCTGAGAGTTAGCGGCGTGTGGCGAGGTTAACCCGTGTGGGGGAGCCGGAGCGAAAGCGAGTCCGAATAGGGCGTCCAGTCGCACGTTCTAGACCCGAAGCGGGGTGATCTAGCCATGGGCAGGGTGAAGCGCGGGTAAGACCGCGTGGAGGCCCGAACCCACCAGGGTTGAAAACCTGGGGGATGACCTGTGGTTAGGGGTGAAAGGCCAATCAAACTCCGTGATAGCTGGTTCTCCCCGAAATGCATTTAGGTGCAGCGTCGTGTGTTGCTTGCCGGAGGTAGAGCTACTGGATAGCCTAGGGGCCTCACAAGGTTACTGAAGTTAGCCAAACTCCGAATGCCGGTAAGTGCAAGCGCGGCAGTGAGACGGCGGGGGATAAGCTTCGTCGTCGAGAGGGAAACAGCCCAGACCACCAGCTAAGGCCCCCAAGCGTGCGCTAAGTGGGAAAGGATGTGGAGTCGCACAGACAACCAGGAGGTTGGCTTAGAAGCAGCCACCCTTGAAAGAGTGCGTAATAGCTCACTGGTCAAGTGATTCCGCGCCGATAATGTAGCGGGGCTCAAGCGCACCGCCGAAGCTGTGGCATTCCCGTGGTAACCCTAGCATTCGTGTTCAGGGGCGGGGATGGGTAGGGGAGCGTCGTGCCGTGGGTGAAGCAGCACTGGAAGGTAGTTGTGGACGCGGCACGAGTGAGAATTCAGGCATGAGTAGCGAAAGCAGGGTGAGAATCCCTGCCGCCGGATGACCAAGGGTTCCTGGGCCAGGCTGTTCCGCCCAGGGTGAGTCGGGGCCTAAGGCGAGGCCGACAGGCGTAGTCGATGGATAACGGGTTGATATTCCCGTACCCGTGCAAGGACGCCCATGTCGAGGCTGGGGATGCTGAGTCGGTGAAGCCTGCTGATCCTTCGGGTGATGTGGGGGGAGTCGACGACCCGATCCAGTAGTAGGCAAGCGATGGGGTGACGCAGGAAGGTAGGCCAGCCCGGGCGATGGTTGTCCCGGGGTAAGGATGTAGGGTGTGCGGTAGGCAAATCCGCCGCACGGATGCCTGAGATCTGATGCCGAGCCGATTGTGGCGAAGTGGTTGATCCTATGCTGCCAAGAAAAGCCTCTAGCGAGTCCTAGCGCGGCCCGTACCCCAAACCGACACAGGTGGTCAGGTAGAGAATACCAAGGCGATCGAGCGAACCGTGGTCAAGGAACTCGGCAAAATGCCCCCGTAACTTCGGGAGAAGGGGGGCCCTGTCTGGTGACCAGTCTTGCGCTGGGGAGCTGGGTGGGGTCGCAGAGACCAGCGAGAAGCGACTGTTTACTAAAAACACAGGTCCGTGCCAAGTCGCAAGACGATGTATACGGACTGACGCCTGCCCGGTGCTGGAACGTTAAGGGGACCGGTTAGCTCTTCGGGGCGAAGCTGAGAACTTAAGCGCCAGTAAACGGCGGTGGTAACTATAACCATCCTAAGGTAGCGAAATTCCTTGTCGGGTAAGTTCCGACCTGCACGAATGGCGTAACGACTTCTCGGCTGTCTCGACCACGGACTCGGCGAAATTGCACTACGAGTAAAGATGCTCGTTACGCGCAGCAGGACGGAAAGACCCCGGGACCTTTACTATAGCTTGATATTGGTGGTCGGCTCGGCTTGTGTAGGATAGGTGGGAGCCGGTGAAGTCCTCACGCCAGTGAGGGTGGAGGCGACGTTGAAATACCACTCTGGTCGTGCTGGCTGTCTAACTTGGGCCCGTGATCCGGGTCAGGGACAGTGTCTGGTGGGTAGTTTAACTGGGGCGGTTGCCTCCTAAAAGGTAACGGAGGCGCCCAAAGGTTCCCTCAGCCTGGTCGGCAACCAGGTGTCGAGTGCAAGTGCACAAGGGAGCTTGACTGTGAGACCGACAGGTCGAGCAGGAGCGAAAGCTGGGACTAGTGATCCGGCGGTGGCTTGTGGAAGCGCCGTCGCTCAACGGATAAAAGGTACCCCGGGGATAACAGGCTGATCTTGCCCAAGAGTCCATATCGACGGCATGGTTTGGCACCTCGATGTCGGCTCGTCGCATCCTGGGGCTGGAGTAGGTCCCAAGGGTTGGGCTGTTCGCCCATTAAAGCGGTACGCGAGCTGGGTTTAGAACGTCGTGAGACAGTTCGGTCCCTATCCGCTGCGCGCGTTGGAGACTTGCGAAGGGCTGTCCCTAGTACGAGAGGACCGGGACGGACGAACCTCTGGTGTGCCAGTTGTACCGCCAGGTGCATGGCTGGTTGGCTACGTTCGGAAGGGATAACCGCTGAAAGCATCTAAGCGGGAAGCCTGCTTCTAGATGAGGTCTCCCACCTCCTTGAGAGGGTAAGGCTCCCAGCAGACTACTGGGTTGATAGGCCGGACGTGGAAGCGCTGCAAGGTGTGGAGCGGACCGGTACTAATAGGCCGAGGGCTTGACTTCATCGAACGTTCACCCATGCACCACAGTGCACGGGCAAGAGGTCGCGAGCAGGACACGTGTTCACTGTCTGGTTCTGAGACACCATGTCTCGCCGTGTTACGGCGGTCATAGCGGTGGGGAAACGCCCGGTCCCATTCCGAACCCGGAAGCTAAGCCTGCCAGCGCCGATGGTACTGCCACCGAAGGGTGGTGGGAGAGTAGGACACCGCCGGACATCTGTTGTGGGGGGCCGGTCCTCCCCGTCACACCCCCTTTT
>NZ_SGXD01000011.1 GCF_004216915.1 Motilibacter rhizosphaerae | reverse complement strand
ACGCGCCGACCCCGATCGGGGGTCGCGCGACGGGCTGCTGCTCGAGCTCATGCGAACACCGTACAAGCGACCACTGACAGAGTCGGGTCGGCAGAACCGGCTGCCGCACAGCCACTCCTCGGCCACCCGCAATGATCCCACGTGATCGGGGACCTCGATCAAATGGGGGTGCTCCACGGCCCCAAGAACTGCATGATCACGGAGTGCTCGTCGCGAGCCGACAACACCAACTGACCGCCGCCAGCACGGAATTCCACCCCCTCGGCAACCACCTCGTAGGGCCGGCCTCCCAGTCCGTGCTGCTCCGACCCGAGATGACCGGGAAGCCCGATCGACTTCCCGCGCGCGACGCCAAGACGTGCATGATCACGGGGAGGTGGGCGCTGGTCAGCCGCACGAACTGACTGCCGCCAGCACCGGCGCCGATGACCCGCACGTCCTGCACGCTCACGAGCAGAGGGTCAGCACGCCTGTGAGCCCGAGATGCTCGCACCGCCCAGGATCTGCATGATCACGGCATCAGGAGGCGCGGCGGCGCGGCCGGACTACCGGCGTCACGAGCCCGGTCCGGACGTCGTACGCGTAGCCGCCGACCGCGATCTCGCCCGGGACGTGCTCGGCGTCGAGGATGCGCTGCACGTCCACCGCGACGGTCACAGCGGGGTCGAGCACGGCGGTGCCCCGCAGGGTCGCGTCGTCGAACCCCCGCGTCACGAAGCCCTGTCGCAGCTCGTCGTCGGCCATGAGCCCGGAGCCGCAGTCCGTGTGGTGCACGACGGCGATCTCGAACCAGTCGGCGTCCGGCGTCTTCTCCTCGTGCAGGTAGCTGATCCACGCCAGGTCGTCGAGCACCGACTGGGTCACCCGGCCGCCGACGTTGCGCGCCACGATGGCGTCACCGAGCTGCAACCCGAGCAGGTCGCTCGGGTCGACCCGCGGATCGATGCAGGTGATGACGTAGACCTGCTTGTGCGGGAGGAAGGGGATCGCCGGGACGCGGTCCTTCGCGTCGGTCCCGGCGAAGCGGCGGTTGTTGCTGAGCAGCTCGTCGACGTTCGTCATGCGTGGGATCCTGCGCTCGTCCGCGGCCGGGATCGACGGTCCCGACGGCCAGATCCAGTCAGCTTCCGGCCACCCTCCGGCGCTCCTTCCGGTACGCAGTCGGCGTCGTTCCGACCTCGCGGCCGAAGTGCACCCGCAGCGACGCGGCACTGCCGAACCCGCTGCGCTCGGCGACCTCGTCGATGGACAGCCCGGTGGCCTCGAGCAGCCGCTGCGCCTCGCGTACGCGCTGGCTGGTCAGCCAGCGCATCGGGCTGGTGCCCACCTCGTCGTGGAACTGCCGGGCGAACGAGCGCACCGGGAGTCCCGCGTGGCGCGCCAGCCGCGCCACGGTCAGCGGCTGCTGCATCTCCGTCACCGCCCAGTCGCGCGTCGGCCCGAGCCCGCCGTCGACCGGCAGGGGCCGTCGCGCGTACTGCGCCTGGCCGCCGGTCCGGTGCCCCGCGACCACCATCCGCTGCGCGACGGAGGCAGCGACCTGCTGCCCGAAATCCTGGCGCACCAGGTGCAGGCAGAGGTCGATGCCCGCGGACAGCCCCGCACTGGTGAGGACCCGGCCCTGGTCGACGTAGAGCACGTCAGGGTCGACGCGGACCGCCGGGTAGCGGGCGGCCAGGTGCTCCGCCTCCTGCCAGTGCGTGGTGGCGACCAGGCCGTCGAGCAGGCCGGCCTCGGCGAGGGCGAAGGCTCCGATGCACACCGAGGCGATGCGGGCGCCGCGCGCGGCGGCCCGGCGCAGGGCCGCGACCGCTGCCGGGTCGGGCGCGCCCATGGGGTGGAACCCGGGCACCACCACGGTGTCCGCCGCGTCCAGCGCGTCGAGGCCGTGCTCGACCGTCACGCCGAACTGCGTGGACGACGGCACCGCTCCCGGTCGAGCCGTGCAAGCCACGAACGAGTACCGGCTCCGCTCGTCCGGGTGCCCGAAGACCTGCGCCGGTATCGACAGGTCGAACGCCACGACGCGCTCGATCACGAGTGCCACCACGTGGTGCACGGCCATGGGCGCATCCTCCCGCACCAGGGGGCTATGCGGCGTCCAGCAGGCGCAGCAACCAGGACGCGCCGACCGCCACCGCACCCACGGCCCGGCAGCGCGACTGCAGGTCCGCGTCGCTCGTCACCACGATCGTGCCCTCAGCGGCCTGCCGGACGATCTCGTCGTCCCCGCTCCCGGGAGCAGCGACCACGCCAGGACCGTTTGCCACGGCAATGGTCCTGCGTGCCGCGCCCTCGACGACGAGGACGACCTCGGGCGACCAGGACCCCAGCGGAGGGGCGAGCCCGTCGGGCAGCACGTCGCCCGGCACCTCGAGCCCCGCGAGCCGGTCCCGCAGGCGCTGCGCGGCGCCCGCCCGGTCGCGCCACCAGCCGTCGGGGCGGCTGCCGACGACGTTCGCGCCGTCGACCACGATCCGCAGCCGTACTCCCGCCGCAGCAGCCAGTCCGGGCCACGAGGCCGCGAACCCGGGGTGCAGCAGCAGGTCCTCGACCTGGTCGACCGGCACCCAGCGCAGGTCGTCGCTCTCCCCGTCGTCCGGGACGACGGGCAGGACCTCCTCGACAGCGGCGAGCACCGTCGCGTACGACCATCCGCCGTGGTCGACCACGCTGCGCCCGGTCACCGCCGACGGCGGCAGCACGATCCCGGCCTCCTCGAGCGTCTCGCGCAGGGCGCCCTCCACGGCGGTCTCCCCTCGCGCGAGCGCGCCGCCGGGGATCCCCCACGTACCCCCGTGGTGGCTCCACTCCGCGCGCAGCTGCAGGAGGACCCGCCCGTCGGCGACGAGCAGGAGGCCGGCGGCGCCGTACCTCCCCCAGTGCCGATGACCGCGCGCACACGTCACCCATCCGTCGCCGGAGCGGTCCGTCGTGCCCACGTGGGCAGCCTAGGTGAGCGGGTACGCACGGCTACCATCGCCGCGTGGCCGACCCGCACCGCGCTGCCCGCACCGTCCGCGCCACCCCCGGCGAGGTCTACGCCGCGATGGTCGACCCGGAGCTGCTCCTGCGCTGGCTGCCGCCGACCGGCATGTCGGGACGGCTCGAGCACTTCGACCCGCGGCCCGGCGGGTCGTACCGCCTCGTCCTCACCTACGACGGGAGTGCGACCGGCACCGGGAAGTCCAGCAGCGACAGCGATGTGGTCGAGGCGCGCTTCGTCGAGCTCGTCCCCGGCGCCCGTGTCGTGCACGCCGTCGACTTCGTCTCCGACGACGAGGCCTTCGCCGGCACGATGACGATGGTCTGGGAGATCGTCCCGGTCGCGGAGGGCACCCGCGTCGAGATCTCCGCCCACGACGTCCCTCGCGGCATCTCCGCCGCCGACCACCAAACGGGGATGACCGCGTCGCTGGACGGCCTCGCGCGCCTCCTCGAGGGGCCCTAGACGCGGACCTCGAAGCCGAGCTCGACGTCGCAGGCCGCCTGGCCGCCGCTGATCCCCCAGTCCTCCAGCGGGCTCTCGCGCAGCAGGATGCTCACGCACCCCGGTGGGATGCCCAGCGCGTCGAGCCGCGTGACGATCTCGCTGTAGAGCGCCCGCTTCGCGCCGAGGGAGCGACCGGCGAAGCAGTCGATCGTCACGAGCGTGGCCCGGTCCGGCTGGTCGAGCGTCGGCGGCACGGCGAAGCGGTGCGGCTCGTGCACGACGAGCCGGAGGTGCTTGTCCTGCTCCGGGATGCGGAAGGCCGCGACGAGGGCGGCGTGGACGGCGTCGAGGATCGCCACCTCCTCCTCGGCGGCGTACGAGCGGCGGACCTCGACGGTGGCACGGGGCATGCGGCCGATGCTGGCAGGCAGCGAGGCCCTCGCGCTCCCGGTTTTGCGCTCAGCCCGCGAGCTCGCGGAGCAGGCGGTCGCGCGTGGCAGGAGGCGCGAACGACGCCCGCACCCCTGCCATGGCGAGGGCGTGCAGCTCCTCGCGGCCGAGCCCCAGGACGTCGCGCGCCCGCCGGTACTCCTCCAGCAGGCTGGTCCCGAACATCGGCGGGTCGTCGCTCGCGAGCGTCACGGGGACGCCGGCAGCGAGCAGCGCCGGCAGCGGGTGCTGCGCGAGGTCCGCGACGGCGCTGGTCGCGACGTTGCTCGACGGGCAGACCTCGAGCCAGATCCCACGGTCCCGCAGCACGTCCAGCAGCGCGGGGTCCTCGGCAGCGCCGATGCCGTGCCCGATCCGCTCGGCGCCGAGGTCGCGCACCGCGGACCAGACCTCGTCCGCACCCACGGTCTCCCCGGCGTGCGGCACGCTGTGCAGCCCGGCGGCGCGCGCCTGCGCGAAGACCCCGGCGAAGTCCGCGCGGGGGTGGCCGACCTCCGGCCCGCCGAGCCCGAACCCGACCAGCGCCGCGGGCGGATGGTCGAGCGCCGCGGCGAGCGTGCCCAGCGCGCCGGGCTCGCCGTCGTTCGCGGAGATGTCGTAGATCCACGCCAGCTCGACGCCGGAGGCGTGGCGCGCGGCAGCGGCGCCCGCGTCCAGTGCCGTGGCGACCTCGCTCGCGGGGATGCCGTTCTGCTCGTGCGTCCACGGGGTCACCGTCACCTCGGCGTACGGCACGCCCTGCGCCCGCAGGTCCTGCCCCAGCCCCTCGACGAGCAGCTGCAGGTCCTCTCCCCCGCGCACCAGCGAGCTCACCGCCGTGTAGACGTCGATGAAGTGCGGGAAGTCGCGGAAGACGTAGAACTGCTCCAGGGCAGCGAGATCGGCCGGTACGCCGGCCGCCGGGTGCCGGGCCGCGAGGTCGGCGACCGTGCTCGGCGAGGCGGAACCGACGAGGTGCAGGTGCAGGTCGACCGTGGGCAGGAGGAGGAGCTCCTCGTCGGTCATCGCGGGCTCACTCACGCGGGGCAGCCTAGGTGCACGCCACTGCGCCCTCGGCTCTCGACGCGCAGGTTGCCGCGCCGCCACGCGGGAACGACTCCCCCGTGGTCCGCAAGGAGCGTGTCGGCAACGAGCCGTCGACATCCCGGAGCGCGTACGGCGCGCGGGCCGTCCTCGCGGCCCTCGGCGCCGTCCTCATGGGAGCCGGTGCCGTGCTCGCAGCCGTGACGGCGGACGGCGACGGGCGGATCTGTACGCTCGCCGTCGCCTGCGCCGCGCTCTGCCTGGTCGCGCTCGTCGACCTCGGGGTCGTGCTGTGGCGGCGCTACGAGGAGCGCAGGCCGCTGATCTAGCGGAGAGCCCCGTCAGTCGGCTCGGGCGGCTCGCGGCGGCGCGAGCACCGGCGTGATGAGCGCGGCGAGCACGAGCAGCACCGAGACCGACATGAGCGCGCGCAGGACGGTGTACTCGTCGCCGAGGAAGCCGACGGCCGGCGGGCCGGCGAGGAACGCGCAATAGCCGATGGAGGCGATGACGCTGACCCGGCCGGCGGCGTACCTCGGCTCGTCGGCGCCCGCGCTCATCCCCACCGGGAAGCCGAGCGACGCGCCGAGACCCCAGACCACGGCGCCGACGAAGGCCAGCGGCGTGACCGGCGCGAAGACGAAGAGCAGCGAGCCGGCGATGCCGAGCGCGCAGAGCACGCGCAGCACGGCGACGCGGCCGTGCCGGTCGAGCAGGCCGGGCCCGAACCACCGGCCGACCGTCATCGCCGCGAGGAAGAGCGCGAAGCAGAGCGTGCCGATCGCCGCGGGGACGCCGTAGCCGTCGATCATCGCGACGCTGACCCAGTCGTTGCCGGTGCCCTCGGTGAAGGCGAAGGCGAGGACGAAGAGCCCGACGAGGAGGGTACGCGGCTCCCGCCACGCTGCCATGGCGCTGCGCCCCCCGTGGTCCTCGTGCTCCTCGACGCCGGCCGCGTCGTGGACGAACTCCCGCGCACCCCACGGCACGACGGCCGCGATGACGGCCGCGACCAGGAGCAGGTGCACGGTCACGGGGACGTGCAGCGCGACCATCGCGGCGCCGAGCAGGGCGCCGGCGACGGTGCCGAAGCTGTAGCCCGCGTGGAAGCGCGACATGATCGAGCGGCCGAGGTGGCGCTCGACGAGGGCGCCCTGCACGTTCATCCCCACGTCCCACGCGCCGGTGCCGAACCCGAAGAGGAACAGCCCGACGACGACGGGCACCAGCCCGGCGAGGTAGCCCAGCGCGATGACGGCGAGCGCCAGCGCGAGCAGGAGGCTCATCGCCTGGACGGTGCGCTGGGAGCCGAGCCGGTGGACGACCGGACCGGCGAGCGGCAGCGCGACGAGCGAGCCCGTCGCGATGGCGAGGAGCACGAGGCCGAGCTGCGCCGGGGAGAGCCCGAGGTGGTCACGCACCTGCGGGATGCGCGAGGCCCAGCTGGCGAAGGCGAAGCCGCACAGCGTGAACGTGACGTACGTGCCGCGCACCCCACCGCGCACCTCCTCGGGCGTGGGGGGCGCGACGGGCGTGGCGGGGGACGTCATGGGGCTGCTCTCCTGGTACGGCGGTGCGGTGCTGCGGGCGCGCTCGGGGGGGCTCAGAGCTGGTACAGCGACAGCGCGTCGGTCACGACGAACTCTGCGATGTGGCCGCAGCGCTCGCAGATGAGCCCCGCCGACTCCTTGTTGGCCCAGCCCAGGTCGAACAGCTCCGCGCCGGAGGTGTTCAGCTTGATCATGCGCAGCCGGAAGGTCGCCCCACGGCAGGCCGGGCAGCCGAAGTCCTGGTCCAGGACGCGGACCGTGTAGCGCTTGCTCATCCCACCCCCGGGCTGTCCCTGCGCCGGCAGCGGCCGGCAGGGCACGATAGCCCGGGAGCCGCCGGCTACGGGTGCGGGGCCGGGGCGTGCAGCGAGCCGAGCAGGCGCAGCTTCTCCGCGCTCTCGCTGCCCTCGTCGGCTTAGTAGACGACGAGCACGAGCCCGTCGACGGGCAGCTTGTCCCGGTGCAGCCGCAGCTCCCCCACGACCGGGTGGTCCACGACGGTCGTGCCGCCCTGCAGCCGTCGTACGTCGTGGCGCTCCCACAGGGTGCGGAACCTGCCGCTGGCCAGCGAGAGCTCTCCGACCAGCTCGACCACGCGCGGGTCGTGCTCCGAGCCGTCGAGCTCCCCGATGGAGCCGCGGAAGGCGGCCACGAACTCGGCTGTCCCGCGCTCCCAGTCGCGGTAGAACTCGCGCTCGGCGGGGTCGAGCAGCAGCGAGCGGAGCCGGTTCTCCCCCGGCACGAGCCGAGGTGACAGGGCCACGGCGGCGGGGTTCGACGCCAGCACGTCGAACGCCCGCCCCTCCACGAAGGCCGGCACGTCGAGGGCGGCGAGCAGGTGGTGCAGGCGGTCGGGTACGCGCTCGACCCGCCGCCGCGTACGGACTCGCGGGCGGGGCTGGGCGAGGTCGAGCAGGTAGCGGGTCTCGACGTCGTCGAGCAGCAGGACGCGGGCGAGCGCCTCGAGCACCTGCGCGGAGGGGTGGCGGTCGCGCCCGCGCTCGAGGCGCAGGTAGTAGTCGCTGCTGATGCCGGCGAGGAGCGCGACCTCCTCGCGCCGCAGGCCGGCGACGCGGCGACGGGTCCCCGCGGGCAGGCCGGCCTGCTCGGGCGTGACCAGCGCGCGGCGGGCGCGCAGGTAGTCCCCCAGCCGGTTCTCCTCGTCAGCGGGCACGTCATCACGCTAGCCGGGCGTCGCTGCGGGAGGGGTGGTCCTGCCGCTCCCCGGATGCGCACGGTCCTCCCTGCCCGCGTGGATGCGGAGGAGCGTCGGAGGCGTCCCGTGCAGTCCGCCCACACCAGGAGTTCCCGTGAAGCTCGACCGCTCGACCGTCCTCGTCGTCGGAGGTACGTCCGGGATCGGCCTCGGCCTCGCCCGGCGGCTCGCCGCTGCCGGCAGCACCGTCGTCCTCGGCGGCCGCGCGCCGGGTCCCGTGGAGGGCCTGGAGACCGTGGCGGTCGACGTGACCGACCCCGCCTCGGTCACGAGGGCCCGCGACGAGGTCCTCGCCGCCCACCCGGACCTCGACGTCCTCGTGACGATGTCAGGGGTCATGCTGACCGAGGACCTGCGCGACCCCGGGCACATCGCGGCCAGCGAGCAGACCGTCGCGACCAACCTGCTCGGCACGATCCGCACCGTCGACGCCTTCACCCCGCACCTGCTGCAGCGGGGCGCCGGGACGATCGTCACCGTGAGCTCGGGGATCGCGTTCCTGCCGTTCCCGCTGATGCCGACGTACGCGGCGTCGAAGGCCGGGGTGCACGCGTACACCGAGGCGCTGCGCGCCCAGCTGGCGGGCACCGGCGTCGAGGTCGCGGAGCTCGTGCCGCCGGCGGTCGCCACGACGCCGGAGCAGCGGGCGGCCAACCCGCGAGCGCTGGACCTCGACGCGTACCTCGACGAGGTGCTCGCCCTGCTCGCACAGGAGCCGCTGCCCCGGGAGATCCTCGTGGAGGCCGTGCAGATGCACCGCTGGGCGGAGCGCGACGGGACGTACGCCGAGCTCGTCGCCCAGCGCTCGCGGGCGCTCCTCGGCCTGCCCGGGCGGTGATGCTGACGCTCAGCCGTCCCAGCGCAGGTCGTCGAGTGCGCGGCGGCCGCGAGTGGTGTCGTCGGGGGTGGTTCCCGGAGGAGTACGCCCGATCGCGGCCATCGTCGTGACCTCCCAGTGCTCGGGCACGCCGAACTCCGCGGCAACGCCCGCGCGGTCGAACGCGCGGAACTGCCGGACGAACAGCCCCATCGACGCGGCCTGGAGAGTCATGTGCGCGACGGCCTGCCCGAGGTCGTAGGCGGAGAACTCCGAGTAGTCCCAGTCGGTCCCCTCGACGTGCCGGTGAGCGAGGTTGGCGACGAGCAGGCTCGCCGACGGGGCCCAGCGCGCGGAGCTGCGGGCGAGGTGGCGGACGAGCCGGGCATGGGTCTCGTCGCCGCGACGCCCCACGACGAACGCCCAGGGCTGGGAGTTGCCCGCCGAGGGCGCCCAGCGCGCGGCCTCGAGCAGCAGCTCGACGTCGCCGGGCTCGAGCTCGTGACCGGCGTCGAAGACGGTGGGGCTCCAGCGCGCGGCGAGCAGGGGGTGGAGGCGGTGGGGCGCTCCATCGGCGTCGTGCATGGGGACACGCTGGCACTGCCCGCGCCAGGGCTCTCAGCAGGCCTGGCGTGAGGGCGTGCCACCGCTCGGGCGGGCGCGCAGCGGAGCCGCGCCCCCGAACCCCCTGCTCGTGATCATGCAGATCGTGGGGCGGGCGCGTCGAGGCGGGCGCGTCGTGAGGTTGATCAGGCTGCCCGATCGAGTTCGCGCCGAGCAGCACGGAGTGGGAGGCCGGCCGCACGAGGTGGTTGCCGAGGGGGTGGAATTCCCTGCTGGCGGCGGTCAGCTCGTACGGTCGGCTCGCGACGAGCACTCCGTGATCATGCAGTTCTTGGGGCCGCGGAGCACCCCCATTTGATCGAGGTCCCCGATCACGTGGGATCACCGCAGGTGGCCGAGGAGTGGCTGTACGGCAGCCGGTTCTGCCGACCCGACTCTGTCAGTGGTCGCTTGTACGTTGTCGGCATGAGCTCGAGCAGCAGCCCGTCGCGCGACCCCCGCTCAGGGTCGGCACGC
>NZ_SGXD01000010.1 GCF_004216915.1 Motilibacter rhizosphaerae | reverse complement strand
CTCCTCGATGCGTGGGACACCAAGCCCAACACCGCATCAGGGGGACGTTCCTACGTCTACCCCTGACCCGTAGACCGAGTTACTAGCGGACGTTCCAACATCGCAGGCCCGAGGGTCACAAGCGGCTGCCAGGATGAGGACATGAACCTGACCTGCATGCCGGAGGAGGACATCCCGGCCGTTTGGGAGCACGAGGAGCCTGACGGTCTGCGGTGGCGCTTGCACGCGGGCCGACACCCCGATGCCGAGGGCGCCATCCAAATTTTTCACACCTTCGGTCCCGCTGATGACCCCGGTTGGAGCGGTAGCGGTTCCGTGCGGCCCTGGCCGAGCGAGTCCGGCGCGCTCGAGCTCGACCTGTACGGCACGGGCTCCGGCGCTGAGCGCGTCGAGTACCTCCTGGCCTGGGCGCCGACACAGCTCGGCACCGCGCAGGTCGAGTACCTCGACGGGACAGTCGAGGACGCGGTGACCGTCTGCGCGCCTGATCTGCAGCTCACGGTCGTCGTCTGCCGGCTCTCGCAGGAGCGCAGGCTTGGGGATCTGCTCACGGCCCCCGCCGGAGCGGGACTCACCCGCATCTCGCTACGCGAAGTGCAGCAGACCCGTGACTTCATGCTCAGGACGCTCACACCAGCGGCGGAACCGCCCCGGCAGGGCTAGGACGACCCGACCCTGCCGCGCGCTCAGTGCGGCATGAGAGTGCGATGCTCGAGTCGTGGACGCGGCGCCGGTGGATCCTCGTGACGCGAGCTGGGAGATCTCCTCGCCGACCTACCGGGTGTACTTCTGGCGGGCGGCCGAAGCGCCCTCAGGGACGCCCGGACATGGCGGTTGGTCCTCCGACGAGTGGCGCTTGACGGGTGCGCGAGACCTGCACGAGGTGCTCGAGTGGGCGGACCTGCGCTCTGCCGGGCGCTCGTACACCTTGCACGTCGAGGTCGACGTCGCTGAGGGGCGAGGGCTCGTGAACCTGGCCGGAGTGGACCCGACAAGACCCTAGGCGCCCTGACAGCGGCTACTTGTGTACTGGACGGACGGCCGAGGCCTGGCGAGGCTGGTCGAGGTGTCCGGCGGGGTCGCTCTCTCAGCGGCTGCCCACGGTGTCTTGGTGTGGCTTTCTCATGGTCTGCGTCCCGCCGGGCGCCGTGGCGAGGTGGGGCTCAAGAAGGGTCTGTCCTGCTCGAAGTAGCGCTGCCCGCCTCGTCGTCCCCGTCCGGTTCGGCGTGTGGAGGCAGGCATGAGCAGAGTCGTCATCGGTATGGACCCGCACAAGCGGTCCGCCGGCGACGACCGCCCCGGGTCACGCCCAACGATCGAGGTCCTCGACGACCGCGAACACGTGCTCGCGACCGGCAGGTACTCGACCGACCGGGACGGTTACCGGGCGATGCTCAAGGAGGGACGCCGGTGGCCTGAGCGGGTGTGGGCGGTGGAGGGCTGCAACGGCGTGGGCCGGCACCTCGCCCAACGGCTGGTCGCGGACGGGGAGCCGGTGGTGGATGTGCCGGCGAAGCTGTCGGCCCGGGCGCGGGTGTTCTCGACCGGTCAGGGCCGCAAGACCGACGCGACCGACGCGCACTCCGTCGCGGTCGTGGCGCTGCGCACTCCTGCCCTGCGTGAGGTGGTGGTGGATGACGTGACGGTGGCGCTGCGGCTGCTGGTCGACCGGCGTGACGAGCTGGGCGCGGCGCGGACGTTGACGGTGAACCGGCTGCACCGCCTGCTCACCGAGCTCGTGCCGGGCGGGGCGAAGAAAGCCCTGTCCGCAGCACAAGCCCGCGCCCTGCTCGCCACCGTCCGGCCGCGTGACGTGGTCGGCAAGACCCGCCGGCAGCTCGCCGCCGACGTGGTGGGCGAGCTCGAGGTGCTGGACCGCAAGATGAAGACCGCGAGCAAGCAGCTGACCGAGATGGTCGAGGCGACCGGCTCGGGGCTGCTCGAACTGAACGGGATCGGCCCGTCCGGGGCGGCGCGGCTGCTCGGCGATGTGGGGGACGTGGCCCGGTTCCCGACGAAGGGCCACTTCGCGTCGTGGAACGGCACCGCCCCGATCGACGCGTCGTCGGGGGACCAGCACCGGCACCGGCTCTCCCGGGCGGGGAACCGGCGGATCAACCGGGTCCTGCACATCATGGCGATCGTCCAACTCCGGCACGACACCGCCGGGCGGGAGTACTACCGGCGCAAGCGGGCGGCCGGGAAGTCCCCCATGGAGGCGATGCGCTGCCTCAAGCGCCGCCTGTCCGACGTCGTCTACCGCCAGCTCGTCGCCGACCAGAAGCCGCTGCGGGCAGAGCCTGGGGCGGGTCCGGGAGGACACCCGGGGGCGACTACAACATCCAGCGCGGCCGGCTTCCACCCCGACACCGGCACTTCGGACAAGTCACTTCCCGGACCCACCACCAGCGACGCTACGCCCGCCGGAAGCGCTCGACCAGACCCCACGACCCCTCCCGTCCAGGCGCTCTCCGCCTGACCAGAACGGCACCCTTGACACAGAAGGGAGCCATGAGCGGGCGTTCGTGCGAGCGCTCAAGCGGTGGGTGTAGAGCCGGATCAACCTCGACGGACCCTCGGTTGTGCAGCCGCAGGTCCCGCTGCCAGCACTTGGGGCGACGTCCTACCGACCTCAGAGGGAGGGGCCGCTGTTGCGGACTCGAGCAGTGTCCACCCTGCGCGCGCCGTTGCCTTCGCTGCCTCGGCGCTGGGCGTTGCCGCTGCAGTAGCGCTGTGCTCGCCTGCGCTTGAGCGGCGACGGTTGCCCAGCAGGATCAGGACCGCGAACGCCGCGACGACGGCGATGAGGATGGCGACTGCGAGCATGCGGGCTCCCTGGTGGTGGGTCGCCCCAGTATGGAGTTGCGGAGCGAGCATCGGGAGGGCTTAGCGGACGGGGCGTTGGACGCCTCGGGGCTCGGCCCGCGGCGTGGAAGTGCGTTTCGTGTGCCGTCCCCTTCTGCAGGCGCGGTCGTGTGGCATCCCCTCTCTGCGTGCGCTGCGGTTGTGCCGAGGGGCGCGCGTTCCCTAGGGGTTCGGTTCCGGCATGTCGGCGGAGTTGTGCGAGCTGACCACGCCTGAGCCGATCGTGCCTGCGGCGATGACGGCGGCGGTGACGGAGAGCGCGTGTTGGGCGCCGGTGTGCTGGCCGACTAGGCCGAGGAGTGGCGGGCCGGCGAGGAACGCGGTGTAGCCGAGGGTGGAGACGACGCTGACGCGGGCGGCGGCGTGGAGCGGGTCGCGGCCGGCGGCGCTCACGCCGAGGGGGAAGCCGAGTGCCGTGCCGAGTCCCCAGGCAGCCGCACTGGCGAAAGCGAGCGCCGTGGAGTGGCCGTCGTTGAGCAGCAGCAGGCCGGTGACGGCGAGGGCGCCGCTGCTGCGCAGCGCGGTCACCGGGCCGTAGCGGCTGACCAGGTGAGTGCCGTACCAGCGCCCGAGGGTGATAGGGGCGACGAAGACCGTGAAGGTCGCCGACGCCAGACCGGCGCCGGCGCGGTGGCCGTCGCGCATCCCCACGGCGAGCCAGTCGTTCGCACTGCCTTCGGAGAAGGCAGCGGTTAGGACGAACAGGCCGAGCAGCAGCGTCCGGGGCTCCCGCCAGGCCCGCAGCGCCCGGTGCCGCGACCGGACGAGGTGGCCGGGGCTGCCCGAGTGTCCGTCCTTCTCGCAGCGGAGCGTCCTCGACCCCTTCGCTCTTCCAGACAACCGCGCTTCCGCACCCTCGCCCGGCGGCACCGAGCCGTTACCCAACCGTTACCGGCTCGGGCTTGACTCACTCGACCCTCCAACTCCCATACTCTTCCACATAGTTCCACAAAGTTCCTCGAAGAGCGGGGAGCGACGGGTGCTAGGTGCGGCACCAAGGAGCAGTAGGTCAGCCCCTCTCCCGGTCTCGTCTGACGGTGCACCAGAGGCCCCTCTAGGGGCGGAACAAGCTCTTCATCGTCGATGACCGTCGGCGCCGGACGGCGCATGACGGCGCAGAACCAGGGAGAAGTGCTCATGGCTCATCAGGTGCCGTCAAGCGGGGCGGGCGCTGTCCGCGAGTTCGGGTACAGACCCGAGCTGGAGCGCAGCACGGGGAGGTTCGCGTCGTTCGCCGTCGCCTTCGCCTTCGTGTCGATCGCCACGGGCATCTTCACGACCTTCGGGTCGACGCTGAACACCTCTGGCCCGGCTGGGATCTGGACGTGGCCGATCGTCGTGGTCGGGCAGTTGATGGTCGCGTTCGTGTTCGGCTCCCTCGCTGCGCGCATCCCCGTGACCGGGTACGCCTACCAGTGGATGTCGCGCCTGGCCAACCCCGTGCTCGGATGGATCATGGGCTGGGTCTCCTTCACCTTCCTCGCGATCGTCGTGGTCGCCGTCGACTACACCATCGCGTCTTCCGTGCTCCCGGTCCTCTTGAACTACACGGGCACGGCGAACAACAGCTGGGCGATCACCGCGATCGTCCTCGTCGCCCAGGCGCTGCTCGTGGGCTTCTCGACGCGCTGGTCCGAGCGCGTCAACAACGTCGCGGTCAGCGCAGAGCTGATCGGCATGGTGCTCCTGGTCCTGCTCCTGCTCGTCGTCGGCGCCTTCGCCCGCGACTTCGACTTGGGCAACCTCACCAGTACAGGGCCGGTGCCTCACCACGGATACCTCGGCCTCGGCGACGCCACCCACGTAGGACCCTGGCTCATGGGAACGCTGCTCGGGGCCTTCACGATCGTCGGGTTCGAGTCGGCGGCCAACCTCGCTGAGGAGACGAAGGACCCGGCCCGCGTCGTGCCCCGTGCGATGTGGCAAGCGGTCCTCGCCTCTGGGCTGCTGGGCTTCGCGTTCCTGCTCGTTGTGACCCTGTGCGCCGGGGACCCGACGAAGCTGGCGAAGTCCGGGACGCCGGTGGCCGACGTCATCTCCCGCGTGCTCGGGAACTGGGTGGGTGACGCCCTGCTCGTCCTCGTGGTGCTGTCGATCTTCGCGTGCGGCCTGGTCATCCTCATGAGCGGCGTGCGCCTCGTGTGGGCCATGTCGCGCGATGAGCGGTTCCCCGGCCACCGCGTGTGGCACCGGGTGTCGCCCAGGACGCACACCCCTCTGGCGGCCACCGGCTTGGTCTTCCTGGTCGCCGAGCTCATCCTCGCGGTGTTCGCTCACCAGACGGACGCCCTGTTCAGCCTGTTCGCCGCAGCGACCCTGCTGCCCGCCGTGATCTACGCCGCGACGGTGGTCCTGTACATCGTCAAGCGCAGCTCGTTGCCGCCCAGCCGGGGGTTCACGCTCGGCCGCTTCGAGACTCCTGTGCTCGTGCTGGCCAGCATCTGGCTGGTGTTCGAGCTGGCGATCTTCCGGGACGCCTCCTTCAAGAAGCCCTGGGAGTACGCCGGGGTCATGCTCCTCATCGGTGCCGTCTACCTCGTCGGGCTGCTCGTGCGCCGAGGAGGCTCCTCCTCGCTCGCGATGCCTGACATGAGCTCGATCGACGCGGCCCTCGACACGGGCGCTGTGCCTTCCGGACTGGAGCACGCATGACCACCGTCCTCGCCATCGACCAGGGCACTTCCGGTACGAAGGCGGTCGTCGTCTCGCCCGAGGGGCCGCTGCTGGGGCTGGCCGAGGTGCCGGTCCGTCCCCGCTACCTGTCCGGCGGCGGTGTGGAGCAGGACCCGAGTGAGCTCCTCGACTCCGTCCTCGCCGCTGGCAGGGAAGCCGTGCGGCAGGCAGGCGTTGCGGTCGACATCGTCACTCTCGCGAACCAGGGGGAGACGGTCCTCGCCTGGGAACCCACCACCGGGAAGCCCCTGTCTCCTATGGTCGTGTGGCAGGACCGGCGCGCGGAGGAGATCTGCGAGGAGCTGCGCCCGCACGCCGAGCGGATCGCGGCCGCCACCGGTCTCGTCCTGGACCCGTACTTCTCCGCGCCGAAGCAGGCCTGGCTCCGCCGGCACGTGACGGCCGAGGGTGTTGTCACCACCTCGGACAGCTGGCTCTTGCACCAGCTCACCGGCGAGTTCGTCACCGACGCGACGACGGCGAGCCGCTCGCTGGTGACCGACCTCGAGTCCGGGCAGTGGGACGCCGGGCTGCTCGACCTGTTCGGGCTCGGGCAGGAGCGGCTCCCTCGCATCCTGGCGTCCGACGCCGTCGCCGGGTCGACCACAGCGTTCGGGAAGGAAGCCCTCGTCGGAGGCCTCATCGTCGACCAGCAGGCCGCCCTCGTCGCGCAGAACTGCCTGGCACCCGGACAGGCGAAGTGCACCTTCGGCACCGGTGCCTTCCTGCTCGCCAACGTCGGCAGCAGCCCGACGCGGTCCAGTGCGGGGCTCGCCACGTCGGTCGCGTACCGGCTGGGCGAGCAGCTCACCTACTGCCTCGACGGGCAGGTCTACACCGCCGCCTCCGCGGTGCGGTGGCTCCAGGACGTCGGGCACATCGACTCCGCCCCCGACCTCGACCGCGTGTCCGCGGAGGACGACGACGGCGTCATCGCCGTGCCGGCGTTCGCCGGCCTCGCCGCCCCGTGGTGGCGACCGGACGCCCGGGCGACGTTCACCGGGCTGACCCTGTCCACCAGCCGAGGCCACCTCGTGCTCGCCGTCCTGGAGGGCATCGCAGCGCAGGTCGCGGAGCTGGCCAGCCTCGTCGAGCACGACCTCGACGGGCCGCTGCAGCGGCTGCGCGTCGACGGCGGACTCACCCAGAGCCGTGTCCTCATGCAAGCGGTCGCGAACCTGATGCAGGTCGAGATCGACGTCTACCCGTCACAGCACGCGACCCCGCTCGGCGCGGCCGCGCTGGCCCGTGTCGCCGCCGACCCGACACGCAGCCTGGCGGACGCCGTCGTGCCCTGGGCCCCCAGCTGGACCTACGAGCCACAGTGGTCCGCCGACCGCGCCCAAGACTTCCGCGCCCGCTGGTCCGCCGTCGCCACCGCCAACTGCTGAGAGGGGAACCCCACCACCATGAGCACCACAGCACAGCCGTACGACGTCGTCGTCATCGGCGCCGGCATCGTCGGCTCCGCCATCGCCCGCACCCTCGCCGGCTACCGCCTCCGCGTCGCGCTGCTCGACGCGCGCGACGACGTCGGAGAAGGCACGAGCAAGGCCAACACGGCCATCCTCCACACCGGGTTCGACGCCAGCCCCGGGACCCTCGAGTCCCGCCTCGTGCACGAGGGCTACCACCTGCTCGCCGCCTACGCGCAGGAGACCGGGATCCCCGTTGAGCGCACCGGCGCGCTGCTCGTCGCCTGGGACGAGGAGCAGCGCGACGCTCTCCCCGGCCTCCAGGCGAAGGCCGAGAAGAACGGCTACCACGAGTGCCGCATCGTCGACGCCGACGAGGTGTACGCCCAGGTGCCTCACCTCGGCCCCGGCGCCCTCGCCGGCCTCACCGTCCCCGACGAGTCCATCATCTGCACCTGGACCACCAACTTCGCGCTCGCCACCGACGCCGTCCAACGCGGTGCCGAGCTCCTGCTCGAGCGCTACGTCCAGTCCGTCGACATCACCGACCAGACGACGACGCTGCACACCTCCCGCGGGGACGTCACCGCCCGTTGGGTGATCAACGCCGCCGGACTCGGCGGCGACATCATCGACGGCCTCTTCGGCTACGACCGCTTCACCATCACCCCCCGCCGCGGTGAGCTCCTGGTCTACGACAAGCAGGCTCGCCAGCTCGTCGACAAGATCGTCCTGCCCGTCCCCACCGCCCGGGGCAAGGGCGTCCTGGTCAGCCCCACCATCTACGGCAACGTCATGCTCGGCCCGACGGCCGAGGACATCACCGACAAGACCAACACCGGCACCACCGAGAAGGGGTTCGAGTTCCTGCTCGGCAAGGGACAGCAGCTCATGCCCGAACTGCTGGAGGAGGAGGTCACCGCCACCTACGCCGGGCTCCGCGCCGCCAGCAGCCACCCCGACTACCTCATCGAGGCCGACCGCGAGCGCCGCTACGTCGTCGTCGGCGGCGTCCGCTCCACCGGACTCACCTCCGGCATGGCCGTCGCCCAGTACGTCGACCACCTCCTCCACGAGACCGGGGGCCTCGAGCTCGTCGAGCGTGACGACGTCCCCCCGCCGCCGCGGATGCCGAACATCGGCGAGGCTTTCCTGCGGCCCTACCAGGACGCCGCGCGCATCGCTGCCGACCCCGCCTACGGCAAGATCGTCTGCTTCTGCGAGCGGGTCACCGCCGGCGAGATCCGCGACACCTTCTGCTCGCCGCTGCCCCCCACCACCGTCGAGGGACTACGCCGCCGCACCCGCGCCATGAACGGCCGCTGCCAAGGCTTCTTCTGCGGCGCCGAGGTAGGCGAGCTGCTCAAGACCCGCGGGAACGTCCCCGCTGCCGCTTCGCACATCCAGGAGGTCTCCTCATGACCACGCTCGACGTCGAAGCGACCGGCACCCAGGTCCTCACGCCCGCGGTGGCGATCATCGGCGCCGGCCCGTCCGGCCTGCGGGCCGCGGCGGAACTGGCGCCGCGCGTCAACGGGGAGGTCCTCGTGCTCGAACGGGAGAGCGTCGCCGGCGGGATCCCCCGGCACAGCGACCACCTCGGCTACGGCATCCGGGATCGCCACGCATTTCTGACGGGCCCGCGGTACGCCCAACTGCTGCGCGACGAAGCCGCCGCCGCCGGCGCGCGCATCCTCACCAATGCGATGGTCACCGGCTGGGCAGGCGACCGCTCCCTCGCCGTAACCAGCCCCGAAGGCCGCATCCAGGTCGACGCGCAAGCGGTCATCCTCGCCACCGGCGCGCGGGAGCGGCCCCGGCCCGCGCGCCTCATCCCCGGGGACCGCGGCCGCGGCGTCTACACCACCGGCCACCTGCAGAACCTCGTCCACCTCAAGCACGGCCGCGTCGGCAAGAAGGCTGTCGTCGTCGGGGCCGAGCTCGTCAGCTGGTCCGCGGTGATGACCCTGCAGCACGTCGGCTGCCGCACCGTGCTCATGACCACCGAGTACCCGAAGGCGGACTCCTACGCGGCCTTCACCGGACCTGGCCGAGTCATGTTCAGGACCAAGGTCGCCACCCGCACCCGCGTCGTCCGGATCCTCGGCCGGCCCGACGTCACCGGCGTCGAGGTCGAGCACCTCGACACCGGCGAGCGGCGCACCATCGAGTGCGACACCGTCATCCTCACCGGCGACTGGATCCCCGACAACGAGCTCGCCCGCGCCGCCGGCCTCCCCATCGACCCGGTCAGCAAGTCCCCGCTCGTCGACACCGCCCTGCGCACCGGGCGCCCGGGCGTCTTCGCCATCGGGAACGTGCTCCACCCCGTCGACACCGCCGATGTCGCCGCGCTCGACGGCGCAGCAGTCGCCGAGCACGTCGTCGCGTACCTCGCCGGACAACTGCCCGGCGACGCCCAGGGCTCGCTGACGGCCGAGCGTCCGTTCCGGTGGGTCTCGCCGTCGTTGTGGAGCGCGACCGCACCCGCACCCCCACGTGACCGGCTGCTGCTCTGGAGCGAGGAGTTCGTCGCGTTCCCCACCGTCGTCGTGCGCCAGAACGGCAAAGAGGTGGCTCGCAAGCGGACCCCGTGGCCAGCCGCCCCCGGCCGCGTGTTCCGCGTCCCCGCCAGCATCGTCGAGGGCATTGACTGGACCGCTGGCCCCGTCACCATCGGGATGGCGGAACGGCGATGAGCTGGAGCCACGCCCGGCTCCCCGCAGCTTGGCCAGTCGGAGGTACCGAGTGGACGCCCCGCGCGCTGTACACCTCGCGATCCCACATACTCGGTCATGCATGGCAGACCAAACGAGAGGAGCGGGTCATGCTTGCCGCCGAACGGCGCCGGGCGATCGCCCGGGCCGTCGCCAGCCGCCCCAGCGTCCGCACCGAGGAGCTGGCAGCGGAGTTCGGCGTCTCGGGCGAGACCATTCGCCGCGACCTGCTCGCCCTCGACGCCGCCGGCGAGCTCTCCCGCGTCTACGGTGGCGCCACACCCGCCGACAGCGTCCGGCGGCGCCTCAGTGAAGGCACCTTCGCCGACCGGGAGCACACGAACGTCGAGGCCAAGCGCAGGATCGCGGCCGCCGCGGCCGGCCAGCTCGAGGACGGCCTGACCGTCAGCATCGACGTCGGCACCACCATGCTGGAGCTCGCCCGCGCCCTGCCCGCCCAGTGGCGCGGACGCGTCCTCACCAACTCGCTGCTCGTCGCCGCCGAGGTCGCCGACCGTCCCGACGTCGAGCTCGTCGTGTCCGGCGGTGCAATCCGAGCCGGGGACCTCGCCTGCTCCGGCGCCCGGGCAGCAGCGCTGTTCAGCGACTACTACGCGGACATCGCCTTCCTCGCCTCCGGCGGCATCGACGCCAAGGTCGGGCTCAGCGACTACTACCCGGCCGAGGTCGACGTCCGCAAGGTCATGCTCACCCACAGCGCGCGCAGCGTGGTGCTGGCTGACTCCACGAAGATCGGCGTCATTGCGCCCCGCCGCGTCTGCGGACTCGACGAGATCGGCCAGCTCGTCACGGACACCGTTCTGCCGGCCGCGGTCGCAGCCGCCCTGGAACCCTCCCGCGTGCTCGTAGCGGCATGACGCGACCCCAGCAGGACAACGCCGATGACACCGCCTCCTGGCGCCCGTTTGTCGTGCCGGCGACGCCGACGCTGACCTTGTTCGACCTCGACGGGGTCCTGAGCCGTCGCGACACGATGGCCGCCCTCGTCCGCCGCCGCCTCCGACAGCGCCCCCAAAGTCTGGCCACCGTCGTCCCCCTCGCGCTTCTCTCCCGGCTGCTGCCCGCGGCAGGCGAGCTGCGCCCCGCGGTCCATCGCGCCATTGTGCGCATTGCGCTTCGCGGACTGCGGCGCGACGAGTACGACCGACTCGCCCACGCGGTCTCGCAGCACCTCGCCGAGCCCGGGAACGCGCCCGAGAGCGCGCTGCAGGAGCTGCGGGTAGCCGCACAAGCCGGTGCGGTGATGGTCGTCACCGCGAGCGAGGCACTGCTCGCGCGCTCCTACCTTGACGCGCTCGGCCTCGAGCGCGTGCCGGTCCTCGCCTCGCACCTGCAGGAACACGATGGGCAGCTCCGCCTCGCTCCGCACAACGTGGGCCACAGGAAGGTTCGGGCGCTGCTGGCCCTAGGCGTCACGCCGTCCGCGGCGCACCTCTACACCGATTCACCCAGCGACCTGCCGCTCGCCTCCCAGAGCGCCCGAACCACCCTCGTGAACGCGAGCGCGCGACTGGAGCGCGTCTTCTCCCGACGCGTAGCCACGCTCGACACGATCCGCTGGTAGCACCGCCACCGCAACAACGACAGGGCGACGCGCCCGCTCGTCCTGCGACCCCTTCCACCGCGCGGGGCATCCCGCCACGCCCTCACTCAGGAGACACCTTGAGCACCAACCGACAGAACATCTCGTCCGGCTCCCCCCGAGAGCCCGTCCTCGGGTACTCCCGCGCGGTCCGCGTGGGCAACCTCGTGTTCGTAGCCGGCACCACCTCAGGCGGCATCGGAGAAGACGCAGAGTCCCAGACCCGCGAGATCTTCACCCGCATCAGCAAGGCGCTCGAGCAGGCTGGGGCCAGCTACGAGGACGTCGTCCGCACCCGCGTCTACCTCACCCACCTCGCCCGGGACTTCGACGCCGTCGGTGCCGTCCACGGGGAGATCTTCGGCGAGATTCGGCCCGTCACGGCCACCATCGGCGTCTCCGAACTCGCCTCTCCGGACGTCCTCGTCGAAGTCGAGGTGGACGCCGTGCTCGCCTGATACAGGCCAGCGAGCTCAACGGGTGGATCGCGCCTTGGACGCATGGCGACGACAGCAGCTTGCGGGCGCTTCGGCTGCGCACCAACGGCCCACTCCCCGCGCGAGTGCCACGGCCGCCGCGGTTCTGTCGCTGCTCGTCCAACCGGCGGTTCGATGCCGTCTCTCAGGTGGTCGCCGACGATCTCGTAGCGCCAGTCCCCGGGCGGCAGTCGGAGGAGGGGGCGACCCCCGATGCGCAGATCATGCAGCGCCTGACGCACCGACCCCTTGCTGAAGGGGCACCCGGCGGCTGCGAGAGCCTCGTCGACGTCGCAGGCATCCGCTGGAACAAGGTCTGGGTACGCAACGCCGGCAGAGCGGCTTGGACGTCTCGGAGGAAGTCGTTGACGAGGTCCCGAGGCTCTTCAACTGATCCTGACCCGGCTGGGGCTGTGTACAAGGAGCGTCCAGCCCGCCTCCAGCGGCGTGAGCGGACGTTTGCGGGTGCGTCCTCGCCCTCGGCTCGCAAGCTGGATAGCCGCACTCCGCCCGGACACCGTGAGGGGTGTCCGGGCGGAGTCGTTTGCGCTCCGGGTCAGCGGACGGGCTGCTCGCCGTAGGGCGTCAGGGTGACGGGGCCGAGGAGCCCGACCCGCTGGTCGGGGAGCCGGTAGGTCGCCCCGCCGGTGGTCTTCACCGCGTCGTAGAGGGTGGTGGAGACGGTGACGCTGATGGTGTTCCGGCCGGCGTGGAGCAGCCCGGCGAGGTCGATGCGCCGGAGGTCGCTCTGGTCCAGCGGGCCGACCGTCCGGCCGTTGACCTGGAGCCGCACGGTGTCGACGGCCTTCCCGAGGTCGAGGTGCGCCCCGGGGCTGGTTCCGGCGTTCCCGGGCAGGTCGACGGTCGTGGTGTACGTGCCGACGCCGGAGGCGTGGAGCAGGTCGGGGCGACCGGGGATCTCGCTCCAGGCGGGGAGGCTGCCGTCCGCTCCCGCCTGCACGGTGGCGGTGGGGAGCACGGTCTTGAGGGTCTGGCTCTGCGTCGCTCCGGGGGTCCAGGACTCGACGGAGAGCTGCCAGGTCCCGAGTGCCTGCGGCGGGGTGACGCCGGAGACGGGGGTGGTGATGGTGCGCCCGTCGTCGAGGGTGGTGGTCACCGTCCGGTTGGTGGTGGACCTGACCGCGAGGCTGCCGCCGCCGGTGTAGCGGACCTCGTCCGCCGTGCTCGTCACCGCGTGGGTGCTGCCCTGCTTGGCGCCGAGCTGGTTGTTGCGGGTGACCGCGAAGACCGTGGTGTCGTAGGCCGCAAGGTGCAGCGGCACGCTGACCGAGCCGTCTCCCGCGGTGTAGGTGCCGAGCGCCGTGATGCTGCCGGTCCAGCTGTCGAGCCGGTAGGCCCGGCCCCCGCCAGTCAGCTGCACCGTGGTGTCTACCGTGGAGCCGGAGCGGTTGTAGACGAGGTAGTAGTCCGTGCCGCCGGCGTCGCGATGCACGGTCTCGAGCGCGCCTGTGGTGGCGGTGGGAGCGGCGTCGGGGTCGACGCCGATGGCGTGCAGCGCCTGGGGGAGCTGCGCCTCGGTGGCGACCTGGTGCACGCCGGGCTGCGCGAGCAACTGGGCGACCACGGCCTGCAGTGCGGCGTCCTCGCCAGCGGCCGCGGCTCCCGGCACGGCGCTGGGGGCGGCGCCGATGACGACCACCGGCAGTCCCTGCTGGGCGAGCGTGAGGATCCGCTGGGCCGCTGGGACCGGCATCGTGGTCTGGTTGGCGAGGATGAGCGCCTTCTGCTTGCCGTCGCGGCGGGCGAGGCGCCCGTCGCCCACGAAGGTGCCGGCGAGCGCGTCGGGGGTGAGGTAGTCGTAGCTGTAGCCGGCGCGGGCGGTGGCGGAGTCGACGCCGAGCATGTGTCCCGGGGTCTCCTGCGGGCTGACGCTCTGCCCGGCGAGGCCGAGGTCCTGGTAGTAGACCGCAAGGTCGAGCATCGGGTCGCCCTGGCGCAGGACGAGCTGGTCGCGGGCGAGGGAGTCGTTGACGCTGCGGTAGTCCTGCCAGGTGGGCAGCCGCGGCCCGAACAGCTCACCGACGTTGAGGAAGCCCTGGATGTTCCACGGGTTGTAGCCCGGCCAGGCCCCGCCTTCGCCGCTGTTGGGGCTGGCGAGTCCGGTGGGGGCCTCCGCGTACGCGAAGCCGTGCCAGACGACCTGGGTCACACCACCGGCATAGGCCTTGTAGATGGTGTCGAGGTTGCCGTTCTGCGCGAGCCCGTTGACGTACGCCGGCCCGGTGATGTCCTGGTCGAGGTCACGGCCGGCGACGGTGGACCGGTAGGCGCCGTTGAAGATCCCGCAGCACTCGGTGGAGATGCGGGTGGTCTGGACGGCGCGCGCGCCGCCGGCGACGACGCGGTAGTCCTGTTCGACGCCCAGGTTGGTGGGGCTGCCGAAGTCGATCGACTCGCCTTCGGGGATGCCGGTCACCTGCGCCGCGCGCCCGGTGGCGATGGGGTCGCCGTAGAACTGGGCGCGGTAGTCGAGGTGGTGCCCCTCGGCCCACTGCTGCAGCGAGCTGACGTACTGGTCGATGTAGAGGTCGCTCCAGGTCTGCCGGTAGTCCTGGCGGAACCGGGCGCCGCTGCCGTCGCTGAAGTCGTACGCCGGGGTCCCGGTGCCCTGCTGCCCGATGCCGGTGAGGGCCGGAAGGGCCTGCGACACGGGGTATCCGCGGAGGCTCGCGAACCGCGAGGCGAAGTCCGACGTCCAGAGCTCGTGCGAGCCCATCTCGAGGGAGTCCTCGAAGATCGAGCCCGGCCCCTGCATCGCGTCGATGAGCTGCTGGGTCTGCGGGGTGAAGATGGTGCTCTCCCAGAAGGACTCCAGGGCCTTCGCGCCGGTGCTGCTGAGATGGTCGACGACGTAGTCCGGCGTCGTGGCCTCGTAGCCGGTCTTCGTGAGGCCGTCCGCCGTCTGGTAGAAGGCGAGCAGGACCCAGGTGCCGGCGCCAGCGGGTGCGGACCAGGTGAGCTGGCCTGCCTGCACCTGCCCCGTGATGTCGACCAGCGAGGTGCGATCGAGCTGGCGGGTGCCCGCGGCTGAGGGCGCGCAGACCGCATCGGTGCAGCGGGCGGCGACGACGGAGACGAGCGTCGTGCGGGCGCCGGCCGGCGGTGCGGTGGTGGGCTGGGGGAGGGCGCCGGTGAAGGCCGTCCCACCGGCCAGAGTCGCCTGCCCGTAGACGATCTGCTGCGCGGCTGCGGGGTCGTTGACGTCGTGCACCGTCGGGACGGTGGGTGGGTAGTTGGGCCCGAGGTTCTGGTCGACGGTGAGGCCGTACTGGTTCGCCGCGGCGAGGATGACCTGCAGCTTGTGCGTCCACAGCGGCGTTCCCCACCCGTAGGTCGTGAGGAACGACGAGTCGCGGTTCCCCTGTCCGGGCACGGCGAACGGCGAGACCTCGACCCCGCCGGCGCCGGCTGCGGCGATCTGCGCGACCTCGGCCCGGAGCTCGTCGTCCTGGGTGTAGGCGAGCGGCACCCACCAGCGGTACTTGGGTCGCACGGTCGTCGGCGGGCTCGCGAAGGAGGCAGCGGTCAGCGTCGGCACAGGGTCCGGGACCCCCACGGACTTGTCCTTCGCGGCGGCGGGGGCGGCGCCGGACGCGAGGGTCGCGGCGAGCGTGCCCGCGGCCGCGCCTGCAGCGAGCAGGGCACGAGGAACTGTCGGGCGTCGCCTACGAGGCGGTCGGGGCATGGCGGTCTCCATCCAGGGGTGACGGTCGTTGTCAGTGGTGGACGAGCGGGCAGTTGGGGCGCTCAGGCGATGTGGACAGCGGCGACACCCTCCGCCGCGAGCGTGAGCGTGAACGTGGCGTCTCCGGTGTGGCGGTCGAACCTCAGCTGCAGGTGGCTGTCGTCGAGCTCGCTGGCCCGCTCGATGTCGCGCAGCTGGCGCCGGGTCGGGTACTCCGGCGACCCGAGCTCGACCCACTCGCGCCGGGGGTTGGTGTGGTCCTCGTCGATGAGCTGCACGCGTGCGCGGGCGCCGGCGGGAAGCCCGCGCAGCGTGACGGACAGGGTGACCGGCTGGGACGGCACCTGGGGGCTCCCGTCTCCAGTCGCCAAGGAGCGGTTGTACAGCAGGACGTCCACGCCACCGGAGCCGCCGCTGGTCACGGCCAGGCCGCCCACCGTGTCGGGCGCGCCGGTCAGGGTCAGGGGCACGCGCCGCTCGCCCACCCGGTGCAGGATCTGCAGTAGCCGGTACGCCGGCTTCTTGATGCCATGGATGGTCTGCAGCCCGAACCCGCCGTGGAACGGCTTGTCCCCCTGCCCGAGCTCTTCGTAGATGTCACTGAAAGCCCAGTACGCGAGAGCATCCACGACGCCCACGGTCTCCGTGATCGTGCGGAGGAAGCTGGCAGCAGCACCCGACTGGTCGTGCACCGGGTCGCCGAGGTTCGCGGAGACGCTCGTCTCCGAGATGTAGAGGGGCAGCCCGGCGGGGGTGTCGGCCCGGTTCTGCGCGAAGAAGGACGCCGGGCCCTTCGGACCCGCGCCCTTGTCGGTCTCGTAGCCGTGGGCCGAGCCGAAGTCGACGGGGACGCCGGTCGAGTTGGCCCACTGCATGAACTCGCGGTAGTACTGCACCCCGGGCGACCTGGGCGTGCCGAAGCTGAGCTGCCCGGCCGACGTCGCCGGACCGCCGACCTGCAGGCTCGCGTCGACGCCCTTGATGGCCTCCGCCGCGTAGCGGTAGAGCGTGAAGTAGGACTGCTGGTCGCCGTTGTAGAAGGAGAAGAGGTTCGGCTCGTTCCACACCTCGAACGGCCAGGTGCGCACCTCGCGGATGCCGTAGCGGTCCACCAGGTGCCGGACGAAGTCCCTGATGACCTTGCCCCACAGGGCGAAGTCCTTGGGCTCCATCTGGTTGAAGTCGTAGAGCAGGGCGGAGAACGGCGGAGGGGCGGACTGCAGCGCGGCGGGCATGCTGCTCAGCTCGACGTACGGGTGCATCCCGTGGTCCACGAGGGCGTCGTAGACCTGGTCCGCGTTGAAGAAGGAGTAGTCGTCGCCGGAGAGCGCCGCGGTGCGCGGCCGGCCGTTGACCGTCGGGAAGTACGTGCTCATCGAGGTGTTGAGGATGCCGTGGAAGCGCAGGGAGACGAAGCCGAGCTCGTCGTGGCACTCGAACAGCTGGTCCTGGTAGTCCCGGCGCAGGACCTGCTTCGCCCAGTCACCGCTGACCACCCGCTCCCACACGTGCGGGAACGGCGACGACGCCTGCGTCAGGTCGACCGAGGCCTGGGCACCGGCCGCCGTGCCGGCCGCCGAGGCGCTGCCGGTGCCGAGCAGGCCGGAGCCGAGGGCGGCGCCGGCTGCGGCGCCGCCGAGCAGGATCTGCCGGCGGGTCAGGGGCTGGTCGGCCGTCGTGGACTCGTGCATGGGCTCTCCTCGAGCGGGTTCGGCTGGTCCGACGCCCCCTCCGCTGGAGGGGCGCTCTGGTAGCGGCGCCGTGCCGGAGACGCTAGGCGCCACGTGCGGCCGCCTCAATGCTTGGAACGTTACAATTCGGCGTACTTCTCACGGAATCGGCGAGAAGTGCCTAGGGTGCGCTGGTGGCGGTGCGGCGGGAGAGCGACGTGCTGCGCGGGGCGGACCGCGCGGTGGTGGAGGTCCTGCGCAGGCACCCGGGGTCGACGCGGGCAGAGCTGGCGCGCCGTACCCGGCTCCCGCTCAGCACGGTGTCGGGCGCGGTCTCCCGGCTCGTCGCCGCCGGGATCGTGGGCGACGAGCAGTCGGCCACGACCGGCGCTGCGGGCCGGCGGGGGCGGCCGGCGTCCGTCCTGAGCCTGCGGCCGCAGGACCGCACGATCGGCGTGGTCGAAGTCACCCACCACGCCGGCGGCCTCGCCCGAGCAGCGCTCATCAGCGCCGGCGGCTCGGTGCTCGCCCGCGTCGACGCTCCCTTCCGGCTGCTGGACTGCGCCGACATCGCGGCTGACTGCGCGCGCCTGCTCGGTGCGGCCTCGGCCGCGGTCGGCGGGCGCGCGTTCGACCACGTCGTCGTCGCGCTGCCCCTCGCGTACGAGCAGGGGGTGGGCATCGCCCCGCTCGAGCCCGGCCGGCTCGCTGCCGGCGGGCCGGTGCCGCCGCGGCTCGGGTGGCTGTTCAGCGACGTGGCCGCGCGGCTCGAGGACGCCCTCGGGGTGCCGGCCACCGTCGACAACGACGGGAACGTCGCCGCCCTGGGCGAGCACGCCTTCGGTGCGGGTCGCGGGCACGACGACCTCATCCACCTCAAGCTCGTCACCGGCCTCGCCGCGGGGCTGGTCGTCGACGGTCGGCTCGTGCGCGGCGCACGGGGCCTGGCGGGCGAGCTCTCGCACCTGCGGATCGATTCAGCCGGACCGGCCTGCGCCTGCGGCCGGCGCGGGTGCCTGGGCAAGATCGCGACAGCCGACCACCTGCTCGAGCCCCACCGGGCGCGGCTCGCGCCGCGCGCGAGCGTGTATGACGTGCTGGCCCTCGCGGCCCAGGGGGACCCGGAGGTACGCGACGTGCTCGGCGCCCTCGGACGACTGGTTGGCCGCTACCTCGCCCCCGTCTGCGTGATGCTCAACCCCTCGATCATCGTCGTGGACGGCACGCTCGGCCCGGCTGCAGCACCCGTGATCGACGGCATGGTGCAGTCGCTCGAGTCGGCCCTGCCTACCGGGACGCAGCGCGCGATGACTGTCGTGCTCGGGCAGCTTGGTGACCAGGCCGCTCTCCTCGGTGCACCCCGGCTCGCGCTCGATCCTGCATAGCCGCTGCTGCGAGTCCTTGTGTGAAGGCGGGTCGCCCTCTCCCCGACGCCGCCCGAGCTGCAGGAGCCCGTGGCCTCTGACGCCGCACCTGTCGTCCCACACCTACCGCGATCCAAGCCCCGTCGTCCTCGCCGAACACACCGCCCAGTGGTGGCCGAGCGGGCAACAGCCGCCGCGGAGCAACGCCGTCGCCGCAACCACCTAGAAGCCCGATCACGAAATCGGCAGGACCCCCCGCCGCGGGCGCAACTTCAGTCATCCGCACATCGGCATTATGCGGGTGATCCGTGTCAAGTGATCATGATGCTGGTGCGGAGTCGAGGCGGTGGAGGAGGTCGGCGTAGAGCTGCTGGCGGCCCG
>NZ_SGXD01000009.1 GCF_004216915.1 Motilibacter rhizosphaerae | reverse complement strand
CCGGCGTCCCCCTCGCCCTCGGCCGCGAGACCCGCCTCGCCACCCGCGCCCAACTGAAAGCCCTCTGGGTACGCGACGGCGGCTGCATCGCCCCCGGCTGCCGCAACCGACGCGTCCAAGCCCACCACGTCATCCACTGGTCCGACGGAGGCCCCACCGACCTGAGCAACATGTGCCTGCTCTGCAGCAGACACCACCACCTCCTCCACGCAGGAGGCTGGCAACTCGAACCCGACCCCGACAGGCCCGGCCTCTTCCGCTGGCGACCACCCGACGGCAGAGAGCCCGTACCAGCCACCCACGCCACCGACCGCAACCCCGGCACCACCACGCGCCTGTGGTGACGAGCACGAGCGCGTGCAGGCGCCTGCTGCACGAGAACGGTCCACGCCGGGCGCCGCATCCCGCCGCGTCCCTGGACGGACGTTCAGATCGCCCCGGGCACCCACGACGTACCAGCCAGCGGCACGCGGGCCATCGCAGCGGCCTCGATGGTCAGCGCCACCAGGTCCTCCGGCTCGAGGTGGTGCAGGTGCGCCTTGCCGCAGGCGCGCGCGATGATCTGCGCCTCCATCGTCAGCACGCGCAGGAAGTTCGCGATCCGCCGGCCCCCGAGCACGGGGTCGAGCCGCGCGGCGAGCGCGTCGTCCTGCGTCGTGATGCCGGCCGGGTCGCGGCCGGCCTGCCAGTCGTCGTAGTAGCCCGCGGCCGAGCCGAGCTCGCGGTACTCCTCGTCGAGGGCGGGGGAGTTGTCGCCGAGCGCGATGAGCGCGGCCGTACCGATCGCGACGGCGTCCGCTCCGAGCGCCAGGCACTTCGCGACGTCCGCGCCGTTGCGGATGCCGCCGGAGACGACGAGCTGGACCTTGCGGTGCAGCCCCTCCTCCTGCAGCGCCTGCACGGCCTGGGGGAGTGCGGCGAGGGTGGGGATGCCGACGTTCTCGATGAAGACGTCCTGCGTGGCAGCGGTTCCGCCCTGCATGCCGTCGACGACGATGACGTCGGCGCCCGCCTTCGCCGCGAGCTTGACGTCGTAGTACGTGCGGCTGGCGCCGATCTTCACGTAGATCGGCTTCTCCCAGTCGGTGATCTCGCGCAGCTCGCCGATCTTGATCTCGAGGTCGTCCGGGCCGGTCCAGTCGGGGTGCCGGCAGGCGCTGCGCTGGTCGACGCCGACGGGCAGCGTCCGCATCCCCGCGACCCGGTCGGTGATCTTCTGCCCGAGCAGCATGCCGCCACCCCCGGGCTTCGCGCCCTGCCCGAGCACGACCTCGATCGCGTCCGCGCGGCGCAGGTCGTCGGGGTTCATCCCGTAGCGCGACGGCAGGTACTGGTAGACGAGGTGCTTGCTGTGCCCGCGCTCCTCGGCCGTCATGCCGCCGTCGCCGGTGGTCGTGGACGTCCCGACCTCGCTGGCCCCGCGCCCCAGTGCTTCCTTCGCCGCGCCGGAGAGCGCACCGAAGCTCATCCCGGCGATGGTGACGGGGATGTCGAGGTGCAGCGGGAACTTCGCGTTGAGGTCGCCCAGCACGACGTCGGTGTCGCAGCGCTCGCGGTAGCCCTCGAGCGGGTAGCGCGACATGCTGGCGCCCAGGAAGAGCAGGTCGTCGAAGTGGGGTACGCGGCGCTTGGCCCCGCCGCCGCGGATGTCGTAGATGCCGGTCTCGGCCGCGCGCTGGATCGACGCGATCGTCGCGCGGTCGAAGGTCGCGGACTCGCGCAGCCCGTGCTGCGCGGGGTCGAACGCCATGAGGGGTCTCCTGGGTGAGAGGGGCGCGCGGCTCAGTACGCGTTGTCGACGTGGAAGCTGTAGAGCTGGCGCGCCGACCCGTACCGGCGGAAGGCCCGGGGGTCCGCGGAGATCCCGGCGCGCGCGAGCAGGTCGGTGAGCTCGGCGAGGTGCTCGTCGCGCAGGGGCTTCTCGATGCAGTCGGCGCCGAGGGACTTCACGCTGCCCTGGAGGTAGATCCGCGCTTCGTAGAGCGAGTCGCCGAGGGCCTCGCCCGCGTCCCCGCAGACGACGAGCCGACCGGCCTGCCCCATGAACGCGCTCATGTGCCCGACGCTGCCGCCGACGACGATGTCCACGCCCTTCATGGAGATGCCGCAGCGCGCGGACGCGTCGCCCTCGATGACGAGCAGGCCGCCGTGGGCGGTGGCGCCCGCGGACTGCGACGCGCTGCCCTTGACGCGGACGGTCCCGGACATCATGTTCTCCGCCAGGCCGGTGCCGGCGTTGCCGTTGACGGTGACGGTCGCGCGCTGGTTCATGCCGGCGCAGTAGTAGCCGACGTGCCCGTCGATCTCGACCTCGATCTCCGCGTCGAGGCCGACGGCGATGCTGTGCTTGCCCTGCGGGTGGCGGACCAGCCAGTGGTCGGCCCGCTGGGCCACGTCCCCCGCGTGCAGCGCGGCGTTGAGCTCGCGGACGCTGGTACGCGCCAGGTCCACCCGCACGGACTGCCGCTGCTGCAGCGGGACCGCGGCTTCCGTCATCGCTGCCATGCGTACACCACTTCCGGCTCGGGCTCGAAGATGCGGGCGGACTCGACGCCGGGGAGCCCGGCGAGCGCGCGGTACTCGGAGGCCATCGCGACCCACTGCGGGGTCTCCGCGACGATGGCGGGCTTGCAGGCGATCGCGTCGCGCACGACCGCGAAGGAGTCCCGCGTGGAGACGAGCAGCGTGTAGAAGCCGTCGAAGCGCTCGCAGAGCAGCCGCAGGGACTTCTCGAGGTCCGCGCCCTGAGCGAGGTGGTGCGCGACGAAGCGGGCCCCGACCTCGGAGTCGTTCTCGCTGTCGAAGGGCACGCCCTCGGCACGGAGCTCGCGGCGGATCGTCGCGTGGTTGGCGAAGGACCCGTTATGGACGAGGCACTGCCCGGACCCGACGGAGAACGGGTGCGAGCCCTCGGGCGTGACCGCGGACTCCGTCGCCATGCGGGTGTGGGCGACGCCCTGCCATCCCTGCGCGCTGGCGAGGTCGAAGCTCGCGGCCAGGGCCAGCGGGCTGCCGACGCCCTTGAGCACGGCCATGTCCGCGCCGTGCCCGATGACGAGGCTGTCGGGCGCCGCGCGCCGTACGGCGTCGACGAGCTCGTCGTCGGCGACGGCGGCACTGAGCACGACGGTCTGCCCGCCGTCGACGAAGGACACGGTCTGGCTGAGGAGTGCTTGCGTGGCAGTGGCGATCTCCTCGGCGGCCGCACCGCGTGGGAGCAGTGAGACCGTCGTCGTCCCGGGCGGGCTGAGCCGCGGGTCGCCGTAGACCGCGACGCCAGCGGAGTCCGGTCCGCGCTCGACCACCTGGCCGAGCATCCCGGTGAGCAGCTCGCCGAGCCGCGGGTGGAGCTCGGGCTCCCTCAGGTGGAGCCCCACGATGCCGCACATGCTGTGTCGCCCTCCTCAGAACGCCGTGACGTAGCGGTCGATCTCCCACGGCGTGACCGTGCTGTGCCAGTCGAAGAACTCCGCGCGCTTCACTGACGCGAAGTACGCGCCGACCCCGTCGCCCGCCGCGTCCAGGGCGCCCGTGACGACCGGGTCGGCCTCCAGGGCCTCCACCGCGTGGAGCAGCGTCGGGGGCAGAGGGACGCCGGGGGCGCCACCCGGGTCACCCGGGTCGAGGCCGCGCTCGACGCCGTCGAGCCCTGCCGCGAGAGCCGCCGCCATCGCGAGGTACGGGTTCGCGGCGCCGTCACCACCGCGTACCTCGACGCGGTGGCCGTCGGGCACGCGCAGGAAGTGGGTGCGGTCGTTGCCGCCGTACGTCGCGGTCCGCGGCGACCAGGTCGCGCCGGAGCGGGTGGAACCGGCACCGGTCCGCTTGTAGGAGTTCACCGTCGGCGCGAGGACCGCCTGCAGGGCAGGGGCGTGCTCGAGCAGTCCGGCCACGAAGCTGTACGCCAGCGGCGAGAGCCCCAGGCCGCGCGGGTCCGCCGCCTCGGGGAAGGTCGACTCGCCGCCGCGCCACAGCGACAGGTGGAGGTGCAGCCCGCTGCCGGTGCGGTCGCTGAACGGCTTCGGCATGAACGTCGCCGTCATGCCCCGGCGCTCAGCGAGCACGGACAGCAGGTAGCGCAGGGTGATGACCCGGTCGGCCGTCGTCATGGCGTCGGCGTAGGCGAAGTTCTGCTCGAACTGGCCGTTGGCGTCCTCGTGGTCGTTGGCGTAGTTGCTCCAGCCGAGGCTGTTCATCGCCTTGGACACGGTGGTGAGGTGGTCGTACATCCGCGTGAGCCCGCGCGCGTCGTAGCAGGGCCGCTGGGCGTCGTCGCGGGTGTCGGCGACGCGGAGGGCGCCCCGCTCGTCGCGCTCGACGAGGAAGTACTCGACCTCGGCGCCGACGAAGAGCGACAGCCCCTGCTGGGCAGCACGTTCGATCTGCCGTCGGAGCAGGATGCGCGGGGCGTAGGGCCAGGGTGCACCCTCGACGTGCGGGTCGCAGTGCACGAGGGCGAGCCCGGGCTGGACGAACGGCAGCGGGGTGTACGAGCTCGCGTCCGGGATCGCCATGACGTCGGGGTCGGAGGGCTGCTGACCCAGGGCCCCGGCGGCGTACCCGGCGAACCCGACGCCCTCGCTCTGCAGCTCCTCGACGGCCTCGACCGGCACGAGCTTCGCGCAGGGCTTGCCGGTGAGGTCGACGAAGAGGGCGAGGATGAACTCCGTCCCGTCGGCGCGGGCGCGGCTCGCGAGGTCGTCGGCCGTAGCGGACGAAGGTCGGGTGGGCGAGGGCACCAGCAGGTCGGCCGTCTCGACAGCCATGCGCACCTCCGGTCGATGCTCGCGGTTCTTCCGATGATCCCGCGTTGCACGACAGTAGACGGTCCGCACGTTTCGTGCATGTGACATCGCGAGGTCCCGTGCGTTGAATCTCGGGCGTGCGTCAGGATGCGGGCATGCCCTTGTCCGGACGGACGGCCCGCGCCCTCCCGCTCCTGGTGGGACTCGCGCTGCTCGCGGGGTGCGGCTTCGTGCCGATGGATCCGGCGGGACGCCGTCTCGCTCTCCAGGTGCAGGGCGACGAGGTGACCGTCGTGGTGGCCCCGTGCAAGGACTTCGCCATCACCAGTGTCCATGTCACGGACGCCAGAACGGGGACTGTGCTGTGGGACGTCCGCTGGCCCACCGCCTCCCTGCAGGAGGTGCGGCTGGGTGACGAGACGCAGTTCCGTGAGGCGCGCGTCCATCTGGCCCCGTCGTGGCGCCGGTCCGAGCAGATCGACGTGCAGGTGGGCTCGGACGGGGAGCACGACGACGGCGGCTGGGCCGACGCCTTCTCCCCGGCCCGCCTGGGAGCGGGCCTGAACGGCGCGTCCGACTTCGGCTACCGCACGATCACCCGCGCTGAGCTCGCCCGCAAGGGCTGCTCCACCCGCTGAGCCCCGAGCTCGTCAGGTCAGCAGGGACTCCAGCGCGTCCGCCAGTGCGACCGCACCCGCCTCGGCATCCGCGTCCTCGACGGACTCCTCGGGGGAGTGGGAGATGCCGTCGGGGCTGCGGACGAACAGCATCGCCGTGGGCACGACCGTGCCGAGCACGCCGGCGTCGTGCCCGGCCCCGGTGCCGAGCAGGGGGGCGTTCGGCAGCACGGCCTCGATCCGCCCACGCAGCCCCTCGTCGAACACCGTGGTGACGCTGAAGGACTCCTCGACGAGGCTGGCGGTGCAGCCCTCCTCCGCGGCGATCTGCCGCGCCAGCTGCTCGATCTCGGCGACGAGAGCGGTGGTGACGGCGTCGTCGGGGTGCCGGGCGTCGAGCCAGAGCTCGACGCGGGAGGCGATGACGTTCGTGCCGCCGGGTACGGGCCGGAGCCGCCCGACGGTGGCGCGCGCGTCGGGACGGGCGCGGGCGGCATCGCGCACGGCGACGACCGCGCGGGCCGCGGCGACCATCGGGTCGCGCCTGTCGTCCATCAGCGTCGTCCCCGCATGGTTGCCCTGCCCGGCGAAGGTCAGGCGCCAGCGGCCGTGCCCGAGGATCGACGAGCCGATGGCGACGGGCTGACCCAGGTCGACGAGCCCGCGGCCCTGCTCGACGTGGAGCTCGAGGAAGCAGCCGATGCGCGCGAGTGCCTCGTCGTCGCGGCCGAAGCTGGAGGGGTCGAAGCCCTGCGCCGCAGCGGCCTCTGCCAGGGTGACGCCCTCGGGGTCGCGCAGCCCCCGCGCGCGGTCGGGGTCGATCGCGCCGGTGAGCAGGCGCGAGCCGAGGCAGGCGACGCCGAAGCGGGAGCCCTCCTCCTCCGGGAAGACCGCGACCGCCAGCGGCCGGGCGAGGGAGGATCCGCGCTGCTGCAGCAGGTCCACGGCGGCGAGCGCGGACGCGACGCCGAGGGGGCCGTCGAACTCACCGCCTCCCGGCACGGAGTCCAGATGGCTGCCGGTGACGACCGCGTCCCGGAGCGGCAGGCCGGCGGGGTTCCACCACGCCCAGAGGATGCCGTTGCGGTCGGTCTCGACGTCGAGGCCCCGTCGCTCCGCCTCGCCCACGAACCACGCGCGCAGGTCGAGCTCTGCGGTCGACAGCACCGGGCGGGACCAGCCGCCGCGTACGGCGTCACGGCCGACGTCGGCGATGTCGGCCAGCAGACGGGTGACCTCAGGCACGGGCAGGGAGCCTACTCAGCCTGAACCGCTCGATCCCGCCCTCGCCCGTGGCCACGTCAGCGGCGAGTCCTCCCAGGAGCGGGGCGAACTTCGCCCCGTGGCCCGAGCAGGGGGAGAGCAGCGTCAGACCGTCGACCTCGTCGATGACGAAGTCCTCCGTGGGTGTACTGGTGAACAGGCACGTCGTCTCGGCGTAGGGCTCGGGCTCCAGCCCGGGGAGGTGCTCGCGCACGTAGTCCGTGACACGCGCGCGGTTCGCCGGGTCGATCCGCCCGTCCTGGTCGCGCGCGGAGGGGATCACCGGGCCGGCGGCGTACTCGGCGACCTTCTGACCGCGGAAGTCGGCGTCACGACCACCGGGCAGGGAGTAGACGGAGATGGCCGGGGACTTGTGGATGAGCGTCGGCCAGAGCGCCGGCTCGCGGTAGGGGAAGTGGTAGGCCTGCTCCTGGCGCACGGTCAGCGGCGGGATGCGGCCCAGGAAGCCTGATGGCAGCGGCAGATCTCGCAGCAGCGCCGGGAGCCAGCCGCCCGCGCTGACGACGACGTGCTCGGCGTCGAGGACCTGACCGTCGGCCGAGTGGAGGCGGAACCCGCTGCCCTCGCGCGTGACCCGCTCGACGTCGAAGCCCGTACGGACCTCCGCGCCGTGCTGCTGCGCGAGCCCCACCATCGCGAGCACGGTCTGCTCGGCGTCGAGGACCGCGCCGTCGTGGCGCAGGACCTCTGTGTCGGCAGCCACTCCTGGCCAGCGCTCCCGGGCCTCCGCGACCGGGACCAGCTCGTGCGGCACACCGGCTCGCGCGAGGACCTCGGCGAGGAGGCGGGGCTCCCGCAGCTCGCCGACGTCGAGGGCGTCGGTCGGGGTGAGCAGGGTGCGTCCGCTGGTGGCCTCGAGCTCCGACCACAGCGTGCGGGCGCGCACGACGAGGTCGACGTAGAGCTGGTCCGGATAGGCGTAGCGCAGGATCCGCGCCGAGCCGTGCGAGCTGCCGTCGTGCGCCGCGGGCCGGCTGCGCTCGAGGAGCACCACGTCGTGGCCGCGCCGGGCGAGGTGCCAGGCGGTCGACGCCCCGGCCAGCCCCGCGCCGACCACCGCGTAGCGCGCCGCGTCCATGCCGCTCCCGTTTCTCCTCATGAGACCCTGTAGCCGGAGGGTATACCACCGGGGAGCGTGGCACGATGGCGCAGATGAGCGAGGACGAGGTCGGCGCAGGGTCTCCCGAGCGCGAGGTCGCGCGAGCCGGGGCCGAGCCTGCGGAGGGCGGCCTGGAGCGCGTCATCGCGACGCAGGTGCGGGCGTACCGGCTGGCAGCAGGCGTGTCCGTGGGCGAGATGGCGGCGCGCGTCGGCGTCTCCAAGGCGATGCTGTCGAAGATCGAGAACGCCCAGACCTCGTGCAGCCTCACCACGCTCGCCCGGCTTGCCGCCGGCCTGCAGGTCCCGGTGACGGCGCTGTTCCGCGGGGTCGACGCCGACCGCGAGGCGGTGTACGTGCCGAGCGGCCACGGCGCGCAGATCATCCGGCGCGGGTCGCGCCAGGGCCACCTCTACGAGCTGCTCGGCGCGCTGCGCGGGCCGCACAAGCGCATGGAGGCCGTGCTCGTCACGCTGACCGAGGCGAGCGAGGTCTTCCCGCTGTTCCAGCACCCCGGCACCGAGCTGCTCTACATGCTCGAGGGCGAGATGGTCTACGGGCACGGCGAATCCCGCTACACCATGCGCCCCGGCGACGCGCTGCAGTTCGACGGCGAGGGCGCCCACGGGCCGGAGGAGCTGCACGAGCTGCCGGTGCGGTTCCTCTCGGTCACGGCCTACGGCGACCACGCGGGCTGAGCGGGCTCAGTCCCCGCGGTCGCCGCGCAGTCGTTTGATGCTGCCGCGGCGCTTCTTCTCGTCGATGCGGCGCTGCTGCGAGGCGCGCGACGGCTTCGTCGGGCGCCGTACGGGCGGGGGCGGAGCGAGCGCCTCGCGCAGCGTCTGCGCCAGCTTCTCCCGTGCCACAGCGCGGTTCCGCAGCTGTGAGCGCTCCTCCTGGGCGCTGACGGTGAGCACGCCGTCGACCAGCCGGCCGTCGAGCCGGCCGAGCGCGCGGCGGCGCAGCTGCTCGGGCAGCGACTCGCTGCGCTCCACGTCGAACGACAGCTCCACGCGGGAGTCCGTGGTGTTGACGCTCTGGCCGCCGGGCCCGCTGGAGCGGGAGAAGCGCCACGTGAGCTCGGCCGGCGGGATCTCGACGCGCGAGGTCACGCAGAGCGGGCCGTCCATGCGCCCATCCTGCCGTAGCGTGAGCGGATGCCGACGACGTACGCCGTGCGGGTGGCCGCGGGCTCGCTGCGCGACCAGCTGCGGCAGGACCTCGTCCTGCCCCACCCGTGGACCAGCGAGGGCGTCGTCGCCGAGCTGCAGTTCAGCGGGGCGCACGTGCTGCACCTCGCCGTCGCCGGGTGCGTGCTCAACGACACCTACCGCGAGGCGCGGGGGCTGGGCGTCGAGCTCGCGGGCGTCCTCGTCACGGCGGAGGGCGGCTTCGCGCCGGAGACGTGGGCATCGGAAGGCGTCCAGTACCGCGTCGAGCTCGATTCCCCTGCGGCGCCGGAGGAGCTCGCGCGGCTCCTCCAGGTCGTGGACGACGTCGCCGAGGTCCCGAAGGCCCTGCGCGCGGGCGCGGCGGTCACGCGCGTCGGCTAGTGGGTCGGCCCTACGACCGTGGCGATGACGAAGGGGCACCGGCGTGGACGGGCCGGGCAGTCGCTGGCAGCGACGAGCGCCACCGTGCCCACCTCGTCGGCACGGTAGGTCCCGGTCGCGGCCCCCGGCTCCACCCGGACGAGCGGGAGGACCGCCGCGTCGGGCAGGGGCAAGGGGAAGAACGGGCGCAGGCCCCGTTCGGTGTCCTCCTGGGTGACGTGCAGGTCGAGCAGCTCGCCGAGCCTGAGCCGTACGCGGACCGGAGGGTCCGGCAGGTCGGCGGCGCACCCGCCGAGCTGCTGGACGCGCCCCTCGAGCCGGAGGAACGCGGGGATCCCGCAGCTCGTCGGTCCGGTCGGCGCGCCTCCAGGCCCACCGATCCACCAGGTCGCGCCCGAGCCGGGCCGCAGAGCCTTCGTCGACCCCAGGACCGTCACCTCCGCCTGCAGCGGCCGCGAGGAGCAGCCGCGGCAGCCGTCCGCGGGTGCGGTCGTCACCGTCGTGCGGCCCGGCTCGTCGGCCCGGAAGACGGTCAGCGGCTCGACCCCGGGGACTGACGTGCAGAGCGGGCGGAGGACCGCTGGGTCGGAGCCCGTGAGGGCACGGAGCCGTCGCTCTCCCTGCCGGGCGACGAGCACGACCTGCTGGCCGGCGCGTACCTGCGCATGAGCGAGGCCGGACGTCGGCGTCGCACCACCGCCGGAGACCTTGGCGTCCCCCAGCGGGAGGACGAGCGCGTGACTCGGCACCGCGCAGGTCCCTGGAACGGACGACGGCGTCGCCGCCGGGGAGACGGCCGTACCGCCGCAGGCGCAGAGCACCGCGGCGAGCAGCACCAGCAGCAGTCGTCGGGACACGGGGCTTGGACGGAGCGCGTGCGCCGCTGGTTCCGCAGGTGCAGCGCGTCCGCCGAGCTGACCTGCGCCTCGGTCCGCTGGCCTAGGCTCGGGGCCACGGCAGGAAGGGGCAGGTCGATGGCGACGACCGCGTACTGGGGGAGCGGGCGGGGAGCGATCGCCCCCGACGGCTGCCCGGTCGAGTTCTACGCTCGGCTCCCGCTCATGGGCGAGCCCGAGATCGTGCACGCCGCTGTCCCCGCCGGCGCATCGGTGCTCGAGCTCGGCTGTGGCACCGGCCGGCTCATCCGCGCGCTCGCGGCCCTCGAGCATCCTGTCCACGGAGTCGACGAGTCGGCGGAGATGCTCGCGTACGCGGGCGACCTCCCCACCACGCAGGCCGCGATCGAGGACGTCGACCTGCGGCGGACGTTCGACGTCGTGCTGCTCGCGAGCACGCTGGTCAACGGGCCACCGCCGCTGCGGGCCGCGTTCCTCCGCGCCTGCCGGAGGCACGTCGCCCCGGACGGGGTCGTGGTGCTGCAGCAGACCGCCCCCGGGTGGTTCGACAGCGTGACCCCGGGCGAGCGCGTGGACGTCGGCATCCGGCGGGTGCTGCGCTCGGTCCAGCGCTTCGACGACCGGGTCGAGGTCGTCAACGACTACCACCTCGACGGCGAGACGTGGACGCACGCCTTCGACCGCTGGCGTGCGCCCGACCTGGAGGGGGACCTCGCCGCGGCAGGGCTGCGGCTCGACCGGCGGCTGACCGAGGACGGGGTCTGGGTCACGGCCGTACCGGTCGCGCCGTGAGCAGGCGGTGGGCGGCGCCCCTCGCCGCGGCGGCGGCCGTCACCGTGCTCGCCGCCTCCGCCGGTGCGGTCACCCTGGGACGGCACGAGGCGGCAGCAACCCCTGCCGCGGCGCGCCTCCCTGCAGCCACCTCGACTGCTGGGCTGCGCGGGACGACGCCCCGTCCGCAGTCCTGGACCTCCGTCCGCACCGATCCGGACCCCCGAGTCCTCGTGGTGGGCTACATGGGTGGGCCGGTCAGCCCCGGCTGCTACGGGCCGGTGACCGCCCGCACGACCGAGAGCCGCGGCGCGGTGACGATCGCGCTCGTCACGCACGTGGCCCCCGCGCCGGCGCCCACGCACGACGCGCACGGGCACGTCATCCACTACGGCTGCGCGGCTGTCGGGGTCCCCGGGCACCTCGCCGTACACCTCTCTTCCCCGCTCGGCCACCGCACCGTCATCGACCCGGCGGGTGAGCCGGGTGCCGGACGACCAGCGCGCCACGTGCCGTTCGACGGGTCGCACCTCCTGACGCCGACCGCCCTCCCGCGCCGCTACGTGCTCACCCGGGAGGACGGCTGGGTCGACCCGACGACGCACGTCTCCTCCTGGATGCGGACCTGGCGAGCCCCCGTCGCCACCGTGACCCCGAGCCCGCTCCCGGCGGTCAGTGACGAGCCCTCGCCGGGGGCGAGCGTCCCGGCGCAGGACACCTGTCCGACGGACGCACCGCCGGACGTCTGGCTGGCGCAGTACGCCGGGCGCGTGGGCAGTCCCTGGCACGGGTGGACGGTCGCGGGGCACGTCGCGGTGCGCGGCACGACCGCCACGCTGTACGCCGGCCACGACGGGATCGCCCAGGTCGGGCTGGCGTGGACGGAACCGGGTACGCGGCAGGTCGTCGCGCTGTCAAGCTCGGCGACCTGCGCCGGCTCGGAGGCGCTGTCGTCCCGGGCGCTCGTCGAGCTGGCGCGGTCGCTCGCCGAGGTCCGTACGCGAGCTGAGGGGTAGCGGAGTGGCCGAGCTCGAGCGGGAGGGACGCGCGGAAGCAGGGTCGAGCACCGGCGCCGACCGGTCGTGGCACCCGGCGTGGACGGTCTTCGCTGTGACGTTCGTCGTGCTCATCGCCGTCAGTGCCGTACGTGCCGTGCCCGGCGTCCTGCTCGTCCCGTGGCAGCAGGACCGCGGGTGGAGCCGGGCCCTGACCGGTGGTGCCGTCGCGGTCAACCTCGCGCTCTTCGGCTTCATCGGGCCGGTCGCGGCGGCCGCCATGGTGCGCTTCGGCGTGCGCCGCGTCGTGTCGACCGCGCTCCTGCTGCTGGCGGTCACCAGCGCGGGCAGCGCGTTGATGGGGTCGGCGTGGGAGCTCGTGGCGCTGTGGGGCGTGCTCATCGGGCTGGGGACGGGGTTCATGAGCACCGTGCTCGGGGTCACCGTGGCGCAGCGCTGGTTCGTGCGCCACCAGGGGCTCGTGCTCGGGCTGCTCGCCGGCGCCACGGCTGCGGGCCAGCTGGTGCTCCTGCCCGTGCTCGCGGCGATCACCGATGTGGGCGGGTGGCGTACGACCGTCGTCGTCGTCGGTCTGCTCGCCCTCGCGGCCATCCCGCTCGTGCTGTGGCGGCTGCACGACAGTCCCGAGCGGATCGGCGCGACGCCGTACGGCGCCGAGGACGTGCCCGTCACCGACCCGCTCGTCGTCCCGGGCACGGGGACCGCGATCGACGCGGCCCTGCCGGCCGAGGAGATCGCGTCAGCCGCGCGCGGCGGCAACCCCTTCGTCGACGCGGTCCGCGTGCTGCGCCGCATCGGGCGGCGGCGCGAGTTCCTCCTGCTGACAGGCGCGTTCTTCGTCTGCGGCCTGTCGAGCGACGGCCTGCTCGGACCGCACTTCGTCGCCGCGTGCGTCGACCACGGCTTCACCCAGGTCGCGGGCGCGGGGCTGCTCGCCCTCACGGGCGCGTTCGACGTCCTCGGCACGCTGCTCGCCGGGTGGCTCACCGACCGGATGGACCCGCGGCGCCTGCTCTTCTGGGTCTACTGGCTGCGCGGCCTGGGGCTCGTGCTGCTGCCCGGCGCGCTCGGCGCGACGCCCGGGCTGCTGGCGTTCGCCGTCGTCTTCGGGCTCGACTGGAGTGCGACGGTCCCACCGACCGTCGCGCTGTCGCGCCGGTCGTTCGGCGCCGACGACGGGCTCGTGGCCTACGGCTGGATGTACTCCGCCCACCAACTGGGCGCGGCGCTCGCGAGCTGGTCCGCGGGCATCGCGCGGACGGCGCTCGGCACGTACACCGACGCCTTCGTCGCCGCCGGGATGCTGGCGATGGCGGCGGCCTTCGCCAGCCAGGGCGTACGCCGTCACCCGCCCGCGCTCGTCGGCGCACCGGAGGTCGGCTAGACCGGTGACGGCGCCCGCTGCACGGGTGGCATGATCCGCGGGTGACCGACGCCGGACCGGGAGGCCGCATGCCAGAGGGCCGCCGACGCACCGCCGTCGTGACCGGTGGCGGCAGCGGCATCGGTGCAGCGGTGGGCACGGCCCTCGCCGCCGACGGGTGGGCCGTGGTCCTCGCCGGCCGACGCGCCGACGCGCTCGACGCCGTCGTCGCGCAGGCCGCGGGGGGACTGGCGGGCACGCTCGAGGCGGTCCCCGCCGACGTGACGGACGAGGACAGCGTCCGGCGGCTCTTCGACGAGACGGTGCGCAGGCACGGCCGTGTCGACCTGCTCTTCAACAACGCCGGTACGGGTGCGCCGAGCGTCGACATCGACGAGCACGACCTCGCCACCTGGAACGCCGTCGTCGCGGTGAACCTCACGGGCGCGTTCCTCTGCACCCGTGAGGCCTTCCGCGTGATGCGCCACCAGGACCCCCGCGGTGGCCGCATCATCAACAACGGCTCCATCGCCGCGCACGCGCCGCGGCCGCGGTCCATCGCGTACACCGCGACGAAGCACGCGGTCACGGGACTCACGAAGGCGACGGCGCTCGACGGCCGGGAGTTCGACATCGCCTGCGGGCAGATCGACATCGGCAACGCGGCGACGCAGATGGCGAGCGGCGCGAGTGTGGGTGCTGCGCAGGCCGACGGCAGCGTACGGCCGGAGCCGGTCATGGACGTCGCCGAGGTCGGGCGGGCCGTGGTCTACATGGCGAGCCTGCCGCTCGACGCGAACGTGGCGACGATGACGGTCATGGCGACGAAGATGCCTTTCATCGGTCGCGGCTAGACGAACAGGAGACGCAGCAGGTGGTCTACGAGATCCTCGACGAGCGCTTCAGGCCCTGCACCTCCGGCGACAAGCGGCTGGAGACGCTCTACAGCGGTTGCCGCTGGGCCGAGGGGCCGGTCTACGTGCCGGCGGGCCGCTACCTGGTGTGGAGCGACATCCCCAACGACCGGCTGCTGCGGTGGGACGAGACGACGGGCGAGGTGGGGTCTTCCGCAGCCCGGCGGGCTTCCCCAACGGCAACACCCTCGACTCGTACGGCCGGCTGCTGAGCGCCGAGCAGGGGAACCGGCGGGTGACGCGGACGGAGCACGACGGGAGCGTGACGGTCCTGGCCGACACGTACGACGGCAAGAAGCTCAACAGCCCCAACGATGTCATCGCCCGCTCGGACGGCACGGTCTACTTCTCCGACCCCGTCTACGGGATCCTCAGCGACTACGAGGGGAACCGTGGCACCAGCGAGATCGGCGCCTCCAACGTCTACCGGATCGACCCGCGCAGCGGGGAGGTCTCCCTGGCGGCAGACGGGTTCGACAACCCCAACGGGCTCATCCTCACCCCGGACGAGCGGCAGCTCTACGTCTCGGACAGCGGTGCGAACCTGATCCGGGTGTTCTCGGTGGCCCAGGACGGGACGCTCTCGGACGGGCGGGTCTTCGCCACCGGCCCCGCGGAGGGCGGGTTCGACAACATCCGCCAGGACGGCGACGGGCGCATCTGGGTCGCGGCGAGCGCGGACGGCGTCCACTGCTACGACCCGGACGGCACGCTGCTGGGCCGCATCCGCGTTCCCGAGGTCGTCGGCAACATCACGTTCGGGGGAGCGCGGCGCAACCGCCTGTTCCTCGCTGCCACGACGTCGATCTACTCGTTGGTGATGTCCGTGACGGGGACGCGCCTCCCCCTCCCTCCGCGGACTGGAGCGGCGGCCTGACCCGTACGACCTCCCGGCGGCACGGCCCACCCGCTGGGCGTGCCGCCGGACGAGGACGTGCGAGGCGTCAGACGCGGGCGAGGTGCAGGCCGATCTTCTCGCCGAGCCCCTGGCCGTAGGCGAGCTGGATGAGCAGCTCGACGGCAGGCTCGAGGTAGCGCGCGTTGCTCAGCGGGCCGGCGTCGACCGCGTCGAAGCCCAGCTCCTGGCCGAGGCCGATGACGAGCTGCTTGGCGTCCTGGTCGTCTCCCGCGACCGGCAGCAGCTGAGCCGCGTCGCCGAGGACGGGCGTGGCGAGGGTCGCGGCGAAGACCGTGTTGAAGGCCTTGACCACGTGCGTGTCCGGCAGCCGCTCGGCGACCTGCTCGCCGGCCGAGGTGGTGTGGCCGACGGTGAGGCCCATGTAGTCGGCGGTCAGCGGGTTCGTCGCGTCGACGAGGACCTTGCCGGCCAGGGCTGCCTGCACGTCGTCGGTGAGGACGTCGCCGACCGCGCCGAACGGCACCGCGAGCACCGCGAGGTCCGCCGCGGTGACGGCGTCCACGACCGTGGCCGTGGCGGCGCCGGACGTGGCCGCGGCGGAGGCGAGGCGCGGTGACGAAGGGCTGCTGGCGGCGAGCACGACCTCGTGGCCGAGCTCGTTGAACCGGGTCGCGAGGGCGGAGCCGACGTTGCCGGCACCGATCACGGCGATCTTCATGGTGTCTCCTCCTGGGGTCTTCCGGGCGGTCACCCGGGTAGTTCGAGTTCGAACGACGAGGACAGTACAACATCGTTCGAGTTCGAATCAACCGCTAGAGTGCTGGCATGACCGATCGATGGCTCGACGACGTCGAGATGCAGGCGTGGGTGGCCTTCCTCGACACCAGCAACCTGCTGCTCCGCCGCGTGGACCGGCAGCTGCGCGAGGACGCAGGACTGACGCAGCCGCAGTACGAGCTGCTCACCCGGCTCGCGCAGGCGCCCGAGCAGCGGATGCGGATGGCGGAGCTCGCCGACGCGCTGGTCGCGTCGCGCAGCGGGCTGACGTACCAGGTCGCGCAGCTGGAGAAGTCCGGCCTGGTACGCCGTGAGGCCTACGCCGGTGACGACCGCGGAGTGCTCGCCGTGCTCACCGACGAGGGCGACGCGGTGCTGCGGCGTACCGCGCCAGGGCACGTCCGCGTGGTGCGCGAGAACCTCGTCGACGTGCTCGACCGCGAGCAGCTGGTGAGCCTCGCCGACATGCTCGGCCGGACCCGGGCGCACCTGCGCGGGCTGGGTCCGGAGGGGGCGGGCTGAGCCGCGGCTGCTGACAGCAGCACTGCTCTGGGCAGCACGGCGAGACATCCCAGCCGTCGATCGCCCACGCTCGCAGCATGAGCGACGCGACCCGGCCCCCCGGCCACGAGCTGGACGAAGAGATCTACCGGCGGCTGTTCGAACGCCGCATCCTGCTGCTCGGTGAGCCCCTCGAGCACGAGAACAGCAACCGCCTCTGCGCGGGACTGCTGCTGCTGGCGGCCGAGGACCCCGACGCCGACATCCGGCTGTTCATCAACTCCCCGGGCGGGTCCGTGCCCGGCATGCTGGCCATCCGCGACTGCATGCGGTCGGTGCCGTGCGATGTGGCGACCGTCGACCTCGGCATGGCCTACAGCGCCGGGCAGTTCCTGCTGAGCGCGGGCACGCACGGTAAGCGCTTCATCCTGCCGCACGCGAAAGTGCTGCTGCACCAGGGATCCGCGGGTATCGGAGGCGCCGCGCAGGACATCGCGATCCAGGCGGAGGACCTGCGGCGTACGCGCGACACCGTCCTCGAGCTGATCGCGGAGGACACCGGGCGCGACGTCGCGACCGTGGAGCGGGACTCCCGCCGGGACCGCTGGTTCAGCGCGAAGGAGGCTCTCGACTACGGGTTCGTCGACCGCATCGTCGAGTCGGCCGAGGAGATCCTGCCCGGCCTGCAGCACCCGGTCGGTCTGGGCGTGCGTCGATGAGCAGCTACACCATCCCGTACGTCACCACGCGGACCAACCAGGGCGAGCGGACGGTCGACATCTACAGCCGGCTGCTCGCCGAGCGCGTGATCTACCTCGGCACGGGCATCGACGACGGCGTCGCCAACGCGATCATCGCCCAGCTCATCCATCTCGAGTCCGAGAACGACGAGCAGCCGATCAGCCTCTACATCAACTCCTCCGGCGGGTCGATCCCGGCCACGCTCGCGATCTACGACGCGATGCAGTACGTCCGGTGCGACATCTCCACGGTGTGCGTCGGCCAGGCCGCCGCCACGGCCGCGGTGCTCCTGGCCGGTGGCGCGCCCGGCAAGCGCCAGATCCTCGCGCACGGGCGGGTCGTCATCCACGCTCCCGCCGCCGAGGGTCGCGGCACGATCCCCGACCTCGTCCTCGAGGCCGACGAGGTCGAGCGCATCCGCACGATGCTCGAGACCATCCTCGCCACCCACACGGGACGCACCGCGGAGCAGGTCCGTGAGGACACCGAGCGCGACCTCATCCTCACCGCGGAGGCGGCGCTCCAGTACGGCGTCGTCGACGAGGTGCTCACCCGCCGAGCGCTGCCGGGTCAGGCAGGGCGTTGAGGACGCGGCTCAGGCGGCGAGGCAGACCGGGCCGCGGCGTCGACTCGCCAGGTGCTGCCCGGCCGACCGGGTCAGCTCGTGGACGGACAGCTCGAGGGCACCCGACACGGCCGCCAGCATCTCCGACGACGGGTCCTTGAGGCCGCGCTCGAGTTCGGAGAGGTACTGCGGCGAGAGGCCGGCCCGCTCGGCGACGTCTGTGATGCGCTCCCCGCGTCGGCGCCGTTCGTCGCGGAGCTGCCGGCCGACCGCGACGCGCCACAACGGCTCGGACTCCCCAGTGCGCAGCACGATGACGTCGCCCATGGACGGACCGTAGCGGGGGAGGCGGTGGGTGGCGAGGCAGGTTCGCTGCAGGCCGAAGGCGGCGCGTCCGGGGCTGCTAGGCGACGTCGGCGACGAGCAGCAGGTACTCCCAGCCGAAGGAGCCGCTCGTGACGCCATGGGTCTCGGCCAGGTCGACCAGGATCTGGTCGAGCGCGGCGGTCCGCTCGGGATCGTCCGCGACGTTGCGGTACGCCGCGATGGTCGGTCCGTAGTGCGCCGCGAAGTAGTCGCGGAACTCCTCACCCGAGGTGAACCTGTCGACGGCCAGCAGCCGACGCTCGGCGCGTACGCCGCTGACCCGGTCGCCGAACAGCCGGCGGACGTGCTCCTCCACGCCCCACTGCGGACCGGGCGTCGCACCGGGCGGCGGTGCAGCGGCGAACGGCTTCATCGCGGCGAACAGCTGCCCGATGAAGCCCTCCGGGGTCCAGTTGACCAGCGCGATGCGCCCACCGGGCCGGGTGACGCGCACGAGCTCGTCGGCGACCGGCTGGTGGAACGGCGCGAACATCACGCCCACGCAGGACATCGTCACGTCGAACCGGTCGTCGGCGAAGGGCAGGTGCTCCGCGTCGGCGACCTCCCAGTCCAGCGCCAGCCCCAGCTTCTCCGCGCGCTGCCGCCCGGTCTCCACCAGCTCGGGGGTCAGGTCCGAGGCCACGACCCGGGCACCGAGCGCGGCGGCGGGGATGCTGGCATTGCCGGAGCCGGCGGCCACGTCGAGGACCTCCTCGCCGGGAGCGATGCCGGCGGCGTCGACGAGGACCGGCCCCAAGCCCCCGACCACCTCCACCGACACGCGGTCGTAGTCGCCCATCGCCCACATCGCGCGGTGCTTGGCCTTGATCGGGTCCTGGGTCAGGGATGCCTGGTCCATCTGCTCTTCTCCTTGGTTCGTGGAGCTCGTGCTCGGGCTCGGTCGACGCTAGGAGCGCCGGGCGATCCGCCACATCGGCGTGATCACCCATTGCTGCGGCCGCCTCGGACGCGGACTGGCGGGGAACGCGCAGGTTCTGGGACCGGGCCGTGGCGTCGAACCCACGGCCCCGTCATCTGAGCGCGCCGTACGCGGCCAGCACCAGGGAGAGGCCGCGGTCGTCGCCGTGACGGTCGCGGTCGCGCATCTGGTTCATGACGTACGCGACGGTCATGCCGGCCGTCGGGTCGCTCACCACGAGCGACCCGCCCCACCCGCCCCAGCCCACAGCCGTACCGAACGCGGCGAAGCCGGTGGTCCAGGTGACCGGCGCCCCGAGCACCCGGTCCACTCCGGTGCACACGGGCTGCCACGCCGGTGCGCAGCCGGCGGCGGAGAGCAGACGCACTCCCGCCGCGACACCGCGACCCGCCAGCACGGAGTGCGCCAGGGCGACGGACCTGGCGTTGCCGAAGCCGTTGACGGCGGGGACATCGGCACGCCGCCAGGCGAGGGAGTTCACGTCGCGCACGCGGATCCGCACACCCCCTTGCAGATCCGGCGCCGCTGCTGCAGGAGCGGTCGCGGTGTAGTCGTCCTGCAGGGAGGGCGGCGGGATGAGGGGCGCGACCCGGGAATCGTGCTCGGGTGCGAGCCCGATGTGGACGTCGGCACCCAGCGGACCGGCCACCTGCTCGTCGAAGAAGCGCGCGATGCCGTATCCGCTGGTACGGCGGACGAGCTCTCCGACCAGATAGCCGTAGGAGAGCGCGTGGTACCCACCCGCGGTGCCCGGCGGCCACGCCGGGGCCGCTGCGGCGAGGCCGGCGGTGATCCGCGGCCAGTCGTACAGGTGCGCCACCTCAGTCGCGCCCGGCAGGTGAGGGAGCCCGGCGGTGTGCGACAGGACGTGCCGCACGAGCACTCCCTCCTTCCCGGCAGCGGCGAACTCGTGCCAGTACGCGGCTAGCGGCGCGTCGAGGTCCAGTGCGCCGCGGTCGCTGAGGAGCAGGGCGCAGAGCGACACCAGGTTCTTCGTCGTCGAGTTGAGGCAGGCGATCGTGTCCCGCTCCCACGGGGCGGAGCGCGCGGCATCGACGTAGCCGCCCCAGAGGTCGACGACGAGCTCGCCGTCGAGCACGACCGCCACGGACGCGCCTCCCTCGTCGTGCTGCAGCAGTTCCTCGAAGGTCGACCGGACGTGGTCGAACCGGGGGTCGCAGGTCCCGCGTGGCTCGCTCATGACCCCAGCGTCAGCCGTCGCCGGGAGGCCGACCCGACCGTTCCCGCGCCGGTGCCGTCGGGTCCGCGACGAGGCCATGATGTGTGCTGCTGTGCTCGGGACCGGCGCTCAGGACGGAGGTCACGGTGCTGGAACTGCTCAACGAGGCGCTCGACCACCTCGAGCTCCAGCTCGACCGGGAGGTCGACGTCGCGGCGCTCGCGCGGATCGCAGCGGTCTCGGAACACCACTTCCGCCGCATGTTCTCCGCGCTGGCAGGCATGCCGCTGCCGGTCTACGTACGGCGCCGCCGGATGACCCTGGCCGGCGCCGAGGTGGTTGCGGGGGAGTCGACGCTGCTCGACATCGCCGTGCGCTACGGCTACGGCTCGGGTGAGGCCTTCGCCCGTGCGTTCCGCTCCGTGCACGGGGTGGGACCGGGCGAGGCGCGGCGTACGGGTGCGACCTTGACCTCCCAGCCGCGCATGTCCTTCCGCCTCGTCGTCGAGGGGGCCACCAGCCTGCGCTACCGCGTCGTCGAGCGGGAGGCCTTCCGCCTCGTGGGCGTCGTGGCCCGGTTGCCGGTCGTGCGCGAGGGCGTCAACGCCGATGCCACGGCCCACGTGACCGGGCTCGACGAGGCAGCGGTCCTGGAGATGAAGCAGCTGGCCGGGCCGAGCGGCGTCGTCTCCGCCTTCGTCTACCGCACCGACAGCCGCGAGGACGGTGCGGAGGTGGACTACTGGGTGGGGGCGGTGACCCACCGGGAGACCGTGGTCCACGGGCTCCAGGGGCTCGACGTCCCGGCCGGGACCTGGGCGCTGTTCGAGCACCGCGGCGCCTACCCGTCGGCGGTGCAGGAGCTCTGGCGCGACGTCTTCGCCCAGTGGTTCCCGTCGAACCCCTACGTCAGCCGACCCGGTCCGGAGCTGCTGCACCTGAGTTCGGTGGGCGTGGGTCAGGTCACGGAGGCGGAGCTGTGGATCCCGGTCGAGCGGATCCCTCGTCCCGGTCTGCCCTGACGGGCAGGACGGCAGGCGGCACCGGGTCAGCCGCGCCTGGTCGCCGGGAAACGTGCGGCTGCCCGCGTACCTCCAGCGCTAGCCTGCGGAGGTGGCTGGAGCGCCCTCATCCCGCCAGAAGGTCAGCTTCTGCCGGGCCCCTGACGGCGTACGCATCGCGTACGCCGTGCACGGTCGCGGGCCGGCGCTGCTGGTCTCCACGTGCTGGCTCAGCCACCTGCAGTTCGACTGGCAGAGCCCGGTGTGGCGGCACTTCCTCACCGACCTGGGGGAGTTCGCCACCGTCATCCGCTACGACGAGCGCGGCCACGGGATGTCGGACTGGGACGTCACCGACCACGGCCTGGAGGCCCGGCTGGGCGACCTGGAGGCGGTCGCCGATGCCGCCGGCTTCCCGTCGTTCGCGCTCATGGGGATGGCGCAGGGCGGGCCGGTCTCGGTCGCGTACGCCGCCCGGCACCCGGAGCGCGTCACGCGACTGCTCTTCTACGGCAGCTTCTCCAACGCGACACGGCTGATGACCCAGGAGGACCGTCACGTCGACGACGCGTTCGAGCCGCTCATCCGGGCCGGGTGGGGGCGCCCGGACTCGACGTTCCGCCGCGTGTTCACCTCCCTCATGATCCCCGGAGCCACGGAGGAGCAGATGACCTGGCTCGACGAGCTGCAGCGCATGGCGACGTCCGCCTCGACGGCGGTCATCGCCCGCCAGCAGCGCCGGGAGACCGACGTCGACGCGCTGCTCGGGCAGCTGCGCGTCCCTACATTGGTGCTGCACTCCACGGGCGACCAGATGAACAAGTTCGAGTTCGGCCGCGAGCTGGCGTCCGGCATCCCGGACGCGCGGCTGGTGGCGCTGCCGAGCAACAACCACATCGTGCTGGCCGACGAGCCCGCCTGGGCGGTCTTCGTCGACGAGGTACGCCGCTTCCTCGAGCCCGACGCCTCGGTCGCTCCTGACGACCCGGTGCGCGAGCTGCTGACGGACCGGGAGCTGCAGGTGCTGCAGCTGGTGGCGCAGGGCAAGGACAACGAGGTCGTCGCGTCGGCGCTGCACCTGAGCGTCCGGACAGTCGAGCGCCACCTGCAGAACGTCTACGCCAAGCTGGGCCTGCGGGGGCACTCCGCGCGCATCGCTGCCGCGACGCGGCTGCTCGCCGAGCCGGCCGCGTCGTGAGCGGCGGCGGGCGCGTTGCAACGCTGAGGAGCCAGGGGTCCTGGGGGAGCCCCAGCTGCCGGGGGTGCGCTCGGCAAGGGCGGCGAGACTGTGGGCGGTGAGAGCCGCTGCCAGGCTGAAGGGCGTGTCCACGCCCCTGCGTCTCGTGCTCGCTCGCGCTAGCGGCGTGCAGCGCCTCCGACGAGCCCATTGCTCGAGCCCACGTCGAGGGTCTCTTCCGCATGGTCGGCGGTCCGGTGACGGCCACCGGTGAGACTCCGGTGCACATGCTCGACGGCGTCATCACCCTCCGCCCGTCCCCGGGAGAGGAGCGGCAGACGACGGTGGTGGCGGCTCGCGCCGGGCACTTCTCCGCGGATCTCCCCGTAGGCAGCTACGCAGTGACCGGCACGACCAGTCCTGCCTATGGCGGCTCGGTGACGTGCGCCGCGGCTCAGCTCCTCCGCGTCGTCGCGCACGAGGACAACCAGGTCGACGTCGACTGCCAGATCCCCTAGAGCGTCGGCCCGACGACGGCATGACCCGCGGCATGAGCAGGTGTTCGGACGTGGCTGACACGATGCCGTCATGGTGCAGGAGCGGGCCGAGGTCGCAGCAGCGTTGAACGGGACCGTGCTCGAGCGCTGCGCGGTCGCGGAAACCCCTGCCGGGCTGCTCCTAGTGAAGGGGATCCAGCCGGACCAGGTGCTGACGAGTTGGCGTGCCGCCAGGTCCGTCGTCCCGCAGACAGGTCGCTGGCCGGTCGCGGTGATGCTCGAGGACCTCCGGATCTGGGACTTGCGTCCTCGTCGCGAGGACGTCGAGGAGCTGAAGCGCCTGTCCGCTGTCGAGGGGGATCCCTGGGACAGCGTGTGGCAGCACGCCGATGACTCCGAGGTGGACGAGGCGGATCTGTCCTGGCGTCTGCCGAAGCCGGGCGGAGCCGACCTGGTGGAGAGGGCTCGGCGTGAGCTCGTCCTGCCGACGATTCCTGCTCTCCTGGACCGCTGGGTCTACGAGGTCGTGCTGTCGGACCCGTCGCTACTGGCGCGGGCCTCCGCATCGGCCGCGTCGTACGCCTCTACTGAGCAGTGGTTCGAGCCGACGGACGAGGTGTGCCTGGCCCTGCTCCCCACACCTGACCAGTGGCTGGCTCCGGCATGGCTGCACTACGGGGAAGGATTCGACGACGGGGTCCTGCAGGCGCGTACCCACCGGGACTGGGCGGAGCGGTGGGGCGCGGAACTGGTCGCCTCCTGGGGCACGATGCGCCAGTTCCTGGTCGCGCGCCGGCCGTCCGTCGGCGAGGAGGCCTGGACCGTGGCTGGACAGCTCCTCGCTGCAGGACCAAGCCTGCAGGTCGACCAGTGGGAGCTCGCGCTGGCCCTCACTCAAGGCGATGCCTGGTTCCTGCACGATCGCCCGTAGGTCGGTTCGAGCACGACCCGACGGACGGCCAGCAGGGCAGCGAGCCTCCAGCCCGTTCCGGGCGACTGCGGAGCGGGACCCGGCGAGTGCGCACCGCCTCCGGTAGCTCTGTGTCAGAGGTGCTCCGGTCGCAGGACCGGCGGACGGTGCTCCTGGAGGAAGTCGACGTAGCCGGCAGGGACGGGCACGCTGTTGCTGAGCATCCAGTGGAGCCGACTCGAGCCGGTGAGCACGAGCGTGGTGCGGTAGCCGAGCGACACGTCGTCCGGGGAGGGCCCGTCGAGTGAGGCGGCCAGGTAGGCGGGCAGCGGGTCGGTGAGCGAGCTCAGGGCGAGGTGAGCGAGGTCCGCACCGGCGGGTGCCGCACCCAGCGTCCCCCAGTCGAGGGCCACGGTGTCGCCGTCGTCGGCGGCGATGAGGTTGCCGAGGCTGTAGTCGCCGTGGGACAGCACGCGGGGCAGTACGGCCAGCTCGTCGAGCAGCCTGTCTCGTGCCTCCCACATGGCGACGGCACGAGGGTCGGCATCGACGGTCGTCCAGTCGAGGTGGGTCACCGCGATCCGCTGCTCGAGCTGGTGCGCGGCCAGCCAGTCGACGCTCGGGACCCGGGAGGTGGCCTGCCACCTGCATAGGCCTTCGGCTGCCCGCCGGGGGTCCTCGCGGCCGCCGGCGACGTCCTCGAGGTACGCGGTGTCGTGATGGACCCCGAAGCACCGGGGCGCGCGGAACCCCGGTCCGGTGGGGAGCACGGCCGCGGCGTAGGCCAACGGCTCACGACGCCAGTACGCCCAGTGGTCGGGCCTCGTCGCCATCTCGGCGTGCCGTCCCGTGCTCAGCGGGCGCACGGTCTTGTGGATCACGCTGAACGGCCGCTTCTGCCCGTGGGTGACCACGGTCTCCGTCAGGCGGACGACCTCTGCCGTGGCAGCGCCGCTGCTGCCGTGGATCGGCTCTTCCACGACCTGCAGGGCGACGTCGCTGCCCGTGGCCGCGCGCAGGACGTCGGAGGGGACGACGCTGCTCACCTCGCCAGTGTGGCGCAGTGGGTCATCCCTCCGAGCCCGTCGAGAGTGGCCGTGACGACGAGCAGGCGAGCGGACGGCCCACCCCAGCGCCATGGCGCCTCCGGCACGGCCTAGGCCGGGGAGTCCCGAGCGGTGCCGACGACCGCGGAGTTCGCCGGGAGCGCCCTCGGCTGAGCGCTGTCGGGTGCTGACGGCGCCGTCGACCCGACCGCGCGCACATCCCGGGCGCAGCCACTCGATCGTGCGCCATGCCTGAGTGCCCAGCTCGACCGACTACCCCGCCCACGGGTCCCTAGGGCCAGTCCTCGACAGTCCTCGACGAGGGACCACATGGGGTGCCGGACACGACCGGGACCGGCAGCCGGGGTCAGCTGGTCAGGCGCATGCCGGGCACACGGCGGCGGATGGCCTCGAGCTCGGCCTCGTCAGAGACGCCCTGGACGTCGTAGCGCGGCGTGCAGGGAGCCTCGAGGGCCCGGATCTCGTCGTCGTCGAGCTCGAGGTCGAGGGAGGCGACGGCGTCGTCGATCTGCTCGGTGGTGCGGGCGCCGACCAGGGGTGCAGTGACGACGGGCTGGTGGTGGAGCCATGCCAGGGCGATCTGCGCTCGGCTGACGCCACGGTCGTCGGCGATCGTGCCGAGCGCGTCGATGATGGCCCGGTCGGCGTCGCGGGTGGCGGGGGTGTAGAGCAGGTCGGCGTAGTCGGCGTCGGCCTCGGCACGGGGTGTGGACCGCGCCTCTTCCCAGGGGCGGGCGAGGCGGCCGCGCACGAGGGGGCTCCACACGATCGTGCCGAGGCCCTCGTCCAGGCAGAGGGGGATCATCTCGCGCTCCTCCTCGCGAGCGAGCAGGTTGTCGTGGTCCTGCATGCTCACGAACCGGGCCCATCCGTGCTCGCGCTGGAGGTGCAGGGCCTTGGCGAACTCCCACGCGTGCATCGAAGAGGCGCCGAGGTAGCGGACCTTGCCCGCGGTGACCAGGTCGGAGAGGGCTTGCAGGGTCTCCTCCAGCGGGGTCGCGTGGTCGTTGCGGTGGACCTGGTAGAGGTCGATGTAGTCGGTACTGAGGCGGCGCAGGCTGTGCTCGACCTCGGTCATGACCGCCTTGCGGGACAGCCCGCGGCCGTTCGGACCGGGCCGTACGGGGTGGCGCAGCTTGGTCGCGATGACGACCTCGTCCCGGTGGCCGAAGTCCTTCAGGGCACGCCCCAGGATCTCCTCGCTCGATCCGTTCGAGTACATGTTGGCGGTGTCGAAGAAGGTGATGCCGGCCTCGAGCGCGTGCCGGATCAGGGGACGGCTCTCCTCCTCGCCGAGCGACCACACCGGGTGCCCGCGGTCCGGCTCGCCGTACGTCATCGCGCCGATCGCGACCGGTGAGCCGTCGAGGCCGGTCGTCCCGAGCTTGAGGTAGTCCACGCCGCTCCCTTACTCTGGCGGAGAGTTCTCCACTTACGGTGATGGAGAAGTCTCCGGAAAGGCAAGGGGAGGGGACTGTGGTCAGGGCCGACGCGGTGGAGAACCGGGCGCGCATCCTCGAGGTCGCGCGACGTGCCTTCGCCGAGGACGGCGCCGTCTCGATGAACCAGGTCGCCCAGCTCGCCGGCGTCGGTGCGGGCACCCTGTACCGCCACTACCCGACCCGCGAGGCGCTCGTCCTGGCGGTGTACCAGGCCGACGTCGATGCGCTCGTCGCCTCGGCGCCCAGGCTGCTCGAGTCCTCACCGCCCCGCGAGGCGCTGCGGCGCTGGACGGTCGAGCTCGTCGCGGCCATGCGCCGGAAGCACGGCCTCGGTGATGCACTCAGCCCCGCCGCGCACCGCTCCATCAGCGATCAGACGTACGGGCCCGTCGTCGCCGCCATCACGCACCTGCTCGAGGCCGGGCAGCAGGACGGGACGATCCGCTCGGACGCCGACCCCCGCGACTACCTCCAGCTGACTGGGGCGCTCTGGCGGGCCGCGGAAGAGCGGACCGACCCCATGCTCGGGCTCATCCTCGACGGCCTGGCAGCCCATCAGGGGTAGCTCTGCCGTCGCCTAGCGCGCGCAGAGCCGCTTGAGCGGAGGTCGCGCGGCGCGCGCCCGGCGGCAGAGTGCATTCGCCGGTTCAGCGCGCGGCCGTCGGTAGGTGGTCTGTGTTGCAGGCTCAACTGGCTCGGCAGGTCGGCGGATGAGTCGCCAGCACGCCCCTGGCTGCGCGACCCTGTCGACATGGAGCCTGCGCTGGGAGAGTGCCTGACCGAGACGCTGGGGTATGACGGCGGCCGGAAGGTGACGGTGTATCTCCCGGCTCGGCCGCCGGAGGCGGTCGTGTTTGCCGGCGATGGGCAGGTGACCGCGCCTTGGGGCCGCGCCCTCGAGGCGGCAGGCGGACCGCCCACCATGCTCGTCGCCGCACACCGTGTGCCGGACGAGACGGTGAGGCTTCACGAGTACTCTCCGGGTTTTGACCCGGAGCGGTTCGCCGCGCACGAGAGGTTCTTCGTTGGGGACGTGCGTAGGTGGGTGCACGCTCAGTTCGGCGTCGCGTTGCCCGCCGCCCGCACAGGCGTGTTCGGTGTCTCGGCGAGTGGAGAAATGGCGCTCGCCCTCGGGTTACGGCACCCGGAGATCTACGGAGCGGTCTTGTGCGCGTCGCCCGGTGGAGGCTTCCGACCGCCTGCCGAGATACGAGGCGTCGTTCCGCGGACGTACCTGGTCGCGGGCCGGCAGGAGCCGTTCTTCCTCGAGAACGCGAGGCGATGGGCGCATGCGCTGCGCGACGCCGGAGCGCAGGTCGCCTTGACGGAGCGGTCGGGCTCGCATGGCGGCCGGTTCTGGCGAGAAGAGTTGCCTCTCATGGTGGCGTGGGCGTTCCAGCAGTGAAGTCCTCGGGCGTCTGTGGTGCGCCTGGTCTGCAACGAGGCAGCGACACCAGGGGCCTGGGCATCCGGTGGTAGGAGACCCGCGTGGCGGCGACCACAAGGGCCCCGGGCGGGTGGTCGGCGGCGACCGTCCCTGACGCGCCGCCCACTCGGCGCGGCATGGTCGCGCGCCACGCGCTCGGCGGCATGAGGGGACGTCGGGGTTGGGATGCCCAAGGGCCGCCGCGGCTCGCCCTGGTGGGCGTTCCGCGGCGACCCGGGAGTGCTCGTGGCGCGGGTGCCGTGCTTGTGGCGCCGAGAGGCGCGGGAAGTAGTCAGCTGAGTGGGATCTGCCAGGCGTCGGTGCCGACAGTGATGTGGATCAGATCGCCGGTGTGCAGATCGGCGGCCTGCGTGCGGGTGATGTGGAGGTGGATGCGTCCGCTCTTGGCGACGCGGCTGGTGGGCAGTTGGATCCATGCGCCGCTGATGTTGGCGCCGAGGGCGGCGGTCGTGTTCCCGATGTAGGGGGGGAGCGTGATGCGGAGGTCCCGCCCGTCCAGAGCGGCAGTGGCGTCGGTCCGGTACGGGGACCCGACGAGCGCGAGGCTGAAGTAGCCGGAGTTTCCCGCGGAGATGGCGGTGACCCCGGTGAGCCCGGCCGGCACGTTCGTCTCGCCGTACCCGTCGTAGCCCCAGGCGACGACGGTGCCGTCGGACTTGAGCGCCAAGCTGTGGCCGTCGCCGGCGGCGATGGCGGTGACGCCGGTCAGCCCCGCCGGCGGATCGGTCTGACCGGCGAAGTCCCAGCCCCAGCCGACGACGGTGCCGTCGGACTTGAGGGCCAGGCTGTGGTCGCCGCCGGCGGCGATAGCGATGACGCCGGTCAGCCCGGCGGGCACGTCCGACTGCCCCCAGCGGTCGTAGCCCCAGGCGACGACGGTGCCGTCGGACTTCAGCGCCAGGCTGTGTTCCCCGCCGGCGGCGATCGCCGTCACGCCCGTCAGCCCGGCCGGGACGACCGCACAGCCGAACACATCGTCCTTGTCGCCCCAAGCGACGACGGTGCCGTCGGACTTGAGGGCCAGGGAGCAGGAGTCGCCGCCAGAGACCGCGGAGACGCCGGTCAGCCCGGCCGGCACCGCCCCTCCGCCGGCGTATGTGTTGCCCCACTTGACGACGGTGCCGTCGGACTTGACCGCGTAGCTGTAGTCCAGGCCGGCGAAGATGGCGGTGACCCCGGTCAGCCCGGCTGGCACGGCCGCCCCTTCTGAGCGTCCCCAAGCGACGACAGATCCATTGGTCTTGAGGGCGAGGCCGTGACTGAACCCGGCGGAGACCGCGGTCACGTCGGTGAGTTCCTTCGGGACGTTCGTCTGCCCGGCTTCGTGGTCGCCCCAGGCGACGACGTGGGAGCTGGTGAGCGGCCCGCTGGGGGGAGGGGGCGCGGTGGTGAGGGGGATCTGCCACGTCTCCGTGCCGTCCGTGACGCGGATCCGTTCCCCGCTGAAGAAGGTGGCGGCTTGGGTGCGCGTGAGACGGAGCGAGACCTGGCCGAGGCCGGTGACGTCGTCGCTGCCGAGGACGGTCCACGCGCCGGCGATGTAGGCGCTGACGGTGGCGGTCGTGTGCGCGAAGGTGGCAGGAAGCGTGACTCGGAGGTTGCGCCCGAGCAGGGTGGCGGTCGCGTCGGCGCGGACCGCGCCTGCAGGTCCGACGAGCGCGAGGCTGTGGTCCCCGCGCGCGGCGATCGCGGTGACGCCGCTCAGCCCGGGCGGCACGTCCGTCTCCCCATAAGAGTCGACGCCCCACGCGACCACGGTGCCGTCGGACCTGAGCGCCAGGCTGTAGCCGCCGCCGGCGGCGATCGCGGTGACGTCGCTCAGCCCGGCCGGCACGTCCGACTCGCCGGCGAAGTCGTCGCCCCAGGCCACGACGGTGCCGTCGGACTTGAGCGCCAGGTCGTGGTCGCTCCCGGCGGCGATCGCGGTGACGTCGCTCAGCCCGGCCGGCACGTCCCTCTCACCGGCGAAGTCGGAGCCCCAGGCGACGACGGTGCCGTCGGACTTCAACGCCAGGGCGTCGTCGCCGCCAGCGGTGATCGCCGTCACGCCGCGCAGCCCGGCCGGCACGTCCGTCGCGCCGTCGATGTCGTTGCCCCAGGCCGCGACCGTGCCGTCGGACTTGAGCGCCATGCTGAAGTCATCGCCCGCGGAGATGGCGGTGACGTTGCCCAGCCCGGCCGGCACGTCGGTCTGGCCGTACTGGTCGTAGCCCCAGGCGGCGACGGTGCCGTCGAACTTGAGTGCCAGGCTGTGGGCTTCGCCCGCGGCGATCGCGGCCACGCCGCTGAGCCCGGCAGGCACGTCCGTCTGCCCGGAGAAGTCGGCGCCCCACGCGACGACGGTGCCGTCGTCCTTGAGCGCCAGGCTGTGGCGGACTCCGGCGGCGAGCGCAGTCACATCGGTGAGCCCGGGCGGCACATCCCCTTGACCGTAGTCGTCGAGGCCCCAGGCGGCGACGTGTGACGTGGTGACCGGCCCGCTCGCGGGAGCGGGTGCGGCCGACGCAGCGGTCGTCGTGCCGCTCACGGTGAGGCCGAGCACGGTGAGCAGGGTGACCGCCCCGGCGCGCAGTCGGGCAGCTCGGCGCGGTCGGCGTGGCGTGGGCGAAGAGGTCAGGGCAGATGCCATGGACGGTCCCTCTGGTCATGGGCGGGGATTCGCAGGCGGCGCTGCCTCTGGTGGTTCGTCCGCACCCGGGCACAGGAACGGTCGCGTCCGTCCACCGGATGTCTCGCACGCTAGCGGCCGTGCGTGCGCGCGTCTACGGTCCGTGCGCGCGCAAGGTCCAGCTGATCACGTGAGCCGGCAGGCCGCTCTCGAGGATCGGAACGGGCAAGTCCTCGAGACTGCCTCCGCCGACGTCCGCTCTTCGGCAGTTGCGGACGTTGCGGGCGCGCGAAGGGCGGCATGAGCAACGTAACGCGGTTCGCGTCAAGCCCTGGGCGGGTGTCCGTCCGTCTCCTCGTGCTCTGCCTAGTGAAATCGGGTTGTTCCCGGCAGCGTGAATCGAGCTTGGGGGAGGAGGCGGGCGGGACTGCTCATGCTCATGCGCGAGGTGGTCCTCGAGGGGCGTTC
>NZ_SGXD01000008.1 GCF_004216915.1 Motilibacter rhizosphaerae | reverse complement strand
CGGGCCGCCAGCAGCTCTACGCCGACCTCCTCCACCGCCTCGACTCCGCACCAGCATCATGATCACTTGACACGGATCACCCGCATAATGCCGATTAAAGGACGTTGCGTTGCCCATGGGCCCGCGCTCGGCTGATCCCGGGACCACGTACTGGAGAGCGGCCTGGGACTAACTCGGGGCCTTTGGCTCCGACAGCAGACCCAGGGTGAAGAGCAGCGGTCGCAACGCGTGCGCCAGCGCGGCGTCCATCTCCTCGTCGGTCAGGTCGCTCGGGAGCACCCGATGTTGGGCAAAGTACCCACGGGACCAACTGTCGGGGCGCTCGAGTAGAGCGTCCTGCTCCTCCTGCGAGTACGTCAGGTCGACGCTGATCATGATGTTGACGTCGGGCATGACGTCATCCTCGCTCACCACTTGCCACCCACGACTAGCGCTTCGTTGGCCAACAGCGGTCGGGGTATGCATCTGCCATGACATCTAAGCCCGCCGGGCGACGAGCTGCACTGCCCCTCGTTCTGCTCTTCCTAGGCGTCGTTGAGGCCGCTGCGCTGACGCTCTCCGTTTGGTCCTCCGGCGGATGGCGCTGGGCCTTCCTGCTGCCGGCTCTACTCGTGGCCGCGGTTGTGGTGGACCTCTGGAGTCGGCGCCCTCGCTGAGACTGGTCCGCTCATGCCCCCGTGGGCGCGCTCCCCGCCTACCGCTGCAGCAGGGCGACAACCACCGGCGCAACAACGATCGCCAACACCAAACCGGCCAGCCGTCGCCACCAGGCCGAACTGCCCCGGGTCGGGCGCTTGCTTGAGTCCTCCACGACCCCGAGGGACTCGGCCATCTGCCAGAGCCGTGATCGCTGCTCGCCCATGCAGAGACCGTAGGGGCTTACGAGCCCCCTGGCGAACATCCGCACGTGCCGCCGCTGGCGCTCAGCGGCACTGGCACTCGCCCGGCTGCACGAGTCGGACAGCGTCGCTTCCCATGCCCAGCGAAGCCGAGGCAGCGAGCTGCTGCTCGATCCTCCCGCAACCCCGAGGCGCAGGAGAGGATGCGCAGCACCAGAGCGCACGGCCGCTAGACCCGGCCCGGGCGTCGTGACGCCGAGACGGCGTCCCCTCGCTGCGCGACATCCGCTGCCGCCCTATGCGCGCCAGCGGACTACCTCAAGAAGGCAACGAGCAACTCGACCAGGCCCACCCCGGCCATGACCCCTGCGACGACCAGGAGGGTCCGCTTCAGCGCCGGTCGACCAACCCGCCTCGCGTTGTACAACACCGACCCGGCCATCACCAGCGAGAGCACGCCATAGACACCGGAGGGACTGCCCAGGGTTCGGTTGACACTTCCGCTGTGAGGATCTTGTCCTCGCTGGAAGGATCAGCATCGTGCCCACGCCCTATCCCAAGGAGTTCCGCGAGGACGTCATCAAGGTCGCCCGGCAGGGTGACCAGTCCATCGCGAAGGTCGCCCGCAGCTCCGGGGTCTCGGAGTCCTGCCTGTCGCGCTGGCTGCGGATCGCCGACCGCGACGACGCCCGCGCCGCCGGCGGCGCCCCAGGTGCGCCGTCGTCGGGCGGCGGTGATGAGTCTGCGGAACTCCGCGAGCTGCGCCGCCGGACCAAGCAGCTCGAGCAGGAGAACGAGATCCTGCGCCGGGCGACGGCCTACTTCGCCCGCGACGTCCTCCAAAATGATGTACCCGCTGGTTCGCGAGCTCGCCGCCGACGCCATCCCGGTGACCCGCTCGTGCCGGGTCCTCGGGTTCTCTCCCCAGGCGTACTACGCGTGGTGCGCCGAGCCGGTGAGCCAGCGGGACTGGGACGACGCCCACCTCATCAACGCCGCCCTCGAGGTCCACCACGACGACCCCGAGTTCGGCTACCGGTTCATCACCGACCAGCTCTCGCCGCCCGCGGCCACATCGCCTCCCGCAACCGGGTCAACCGGCTCTGCACCCAGCAGGGCTTCTTCTCCGCGCACTCCCGCAAGCGCGGGACCGGCCGACGGCCCGGGCCACCGGTCCGCGACGACCTCGTGACCCGCGAGTTCACCGCCAGCCGAGTCGACGAGCTGTGGCTCACCGACATCACCGAGCACCCCACCGCCGAGGGCAAGCTGTACCTCTGCGCGATCAAGGACGCCTGCTCCACCCGCATCGTGGGCTACTCGATCGACATCCGCATGACCGCCGAGCTCGCTGTCAACGCCCTGCGCAATGCGATCGCCCTGCGCCGCCCCGCGCCCGGGACCGTTGTGCACTCGGACAGAGGCAGCCAGGGCGGACTCAACCGGTCGTCGCAACATCTCGTGATCGTGGAGGTGTGTGGTGGTGCGTCGTCAACAGGCAGCGGACCGGGCGGTGCGGCCGGTGATGAGGTCACCGGGCCGGCCGTCTCCCGCGCGGGAGGTGGAGCGGGCGTTCTGGCGACTGATCGGACAGGGCAAGAGCAGCGAGGACGCGTCGCGCGGTGTCGGCGTGTCCACGCCGGTCGGTGCGCGCTGGTTTCGCGAGGCTGGCGGGATGCCGCCGCTGAGCCTGGCCGAGCCGTCCGGCCGCTACCTGTGCCTCGCCGAGCGTGAGGAGCTCGCGGTCCTCAAGGCGCAGGGGCTTGGGGTCCGCGCGATCGCTCGCTGTCTCCAGCGGGACCCGGGAACGGTCTCGCGGGAGTTGCGGCGCAACGCCGCCACCCGCGGGCACACGCCCGAGTACCGGGCATCGGTCGCGCAGTGGAAGGCCGAAGCTGCGGCGCGGCGCCCAAAGCCAGCCAAGCTGGTGAGCAACCCGCGGTTGAAGGAGTACGTGCAGGAGCGGCTCTCCGGGCAGCTGCAACGCCCGGACGGGACCGTCGCCGCCGGCCCGCTGACCACCTGGACGGGGCTGAACAAGCCGCGCCGCGCGGACCGTCGCTGGGCGAGCGCGTGGAGCCCGCAGCAGATCTCCGCACGCCTCGTCGTGGACTTCCCTGACGATGAGGGCATGCGCATCAGTCATGAGGCGATCTACCAGGCACTCTTCATCGAGGGACGCGGCGCGCTGAAGCGGGAGCTGGTGGCCTGCCTGCGCACCGGGCGGGCGTTGCGCAAGCCTCGGGAACGCTCGCGCAACAAGCCCCAGGGCCACGTCACCGCAGAGGTCGTGATCAGCGAGCGGCCGGCGGAGGCCGAGGACCGGGCGGTCCCGGGCCATTGGGAAGGCGACCTCATCATCGGGCTGAACCGCTCGGCCATCGGAACGGTCGTCGAACGCACCAGCCGCTACCTGCTGCTCGTGCACCTGCCGCGCCTCGAGGGCTACGGGCTCGTCGCGCCGGTGAAGAACGGGCCCGCTCTCGCCGGCTACGGCGCCGTCGCGATGAACACCGCCCTGCAGGCCGCGGTCGCCAGCATGCCCTCGGATCTGCTGCGGTCGCTGACCTGGGACCGGGGCAAAGAGCTCGCTGCGCACGCGCAGTTCACCATCGCCACCGGCATGGCGGTCTACTTCGCGGACCCCCACTCGCCCTGGCAGCGTGGCACGAACGAGAACACCAACGGCCTGCTCCGGCAGTACTTCCCCAAGGGCACCGACCTGTCCCGCTGGAACCGGGACGACCTCCTCGCCGTCCAGACAGCGATCAACAGCAGGCCCCGACAGGTCCTCGGCTGGAAGACACCCGCCGAGGTCCTCGACGAGCGCCTACAGTCGCTGCAACAGGCAGGTGTTGCAACGACCGGTTGAGCCTGGTCAGTTCCGCTCCCACGCCTTCGTCCGCGCCCTCACCGCCGGCGGGCTTCGCGGCTCGATGGGTCGGGTCGGCACCTGCGCGGACAACGCCGCCATGGAGTCGTTCTTCGCGCTGCTTCAGAAGAACGTCCTCAACCGGCGCCGCTGGCAGACCCGCGAGCAGCTCCGCCTCGCCATCGTCACCTGGATCGAGACCACCTACCACCGCCGACGACGTCAGGACCGGCTCGGCAGACTCACCCCCATCGAATACGAGACACTGCTTCAAGTCGCGCCAGCGGCGTGACCGCCCCCACCCACCCGTGTCAACCGAACCCTGGGCAGTCCCTGCCGCCGGTCGCGTGGTTGGGTCGGTGGCCCGCCGACAAGTTGCAGCGCGCCGGTGACGGGCACGAGGGAGGTCGTCTTCGTCGGCCAGCTCTCCATCGCGAACATGGAGCCTCGTCCGAGACCGCCGCAGACGTCCTTGACAGAGCGGACGGGTACGCCGGGCCCTCCGTAGGTGAAGGTGTCGCCCTCGGTGAGGGCGACCCGTCCCTCCGGGTCAAGCACCTGGACGAGCCCCTGGTCGTTCCGGCGGGCCGTGAAGCCCGCCGGCCAGACGAGGCGGCGGACGCCCGCGGGCGGAGATGGGCAACGTCGTCTACCGTGAGGCCCGGTGCGGTGCTCAGCGGGGAGCGGCGGGACCACCGGCAGGCTGGAGTCCGACCATGCAGACCACCCGCGACATCGTCGCCGCCCCGGTGCAGCGATAACCGCCCCGGCGCGGCCGCGGACGAGCCGCTGCGCGAGCGAGTACGCCGAGCTGTCCCGCACCGTCCGTGACGCCCGCCTCCTGGAGCGCCGCCTGCCCTGGTACTGGGCGCGGATCCTCGGGTCGACCGCGGCCTTCCTCGCCGGCTGGGCCGTCTTCGTGGTCCTGCAGGACTCGTGGTTCCAGCTCGCGGTCGCTGCCGGCCTCGCCCTCGTCGCGGCGCAGTTCGGCTTCCTCGGCCACGACGCAGCGCACCGGCAGATCTTCGCCTCCGCCGCGTGCAACACCTGGGCCGCCCGGCTGATCGCTGGGGGTCTGGGCGGCCTGAGCCACACGTGGTGGGCGAGCAAGCACAGCCGCCACCACGCGGCGCCCAACCAGGAGGGCAAGGACCCGGACATCGGGGCGGGCGTGATTGCCTTCACCGCGCAGGCGGCCCACCGCCGGTCCGGTGTCGCGCGCTGGTTCACCGACCGGCAGGGCTGGCTGTTCTTCCCGCTGCTCGCGTTCGAGGGCCTGCACCTCCACGTCGCGAGCTTCCGCGTGCTGCTCTCCCGGCGCGACGCGCCCTACCGCCGCCTCGAGCTCGGGCTGATCACCGCTCGGCTCGGGGCCAACCTCGCGGTCGTCCTGCTCGTGCTCCCCGTCGGCAAGGCCGCGGCCTTCCTCGCCCTGCAGGTCGGGCTGCTCGGCGTCTTCCTCGGCGGCTCGTTCGCGCCCAACCACAAGGGCATGCCCGTCGTACCGCGCGAGGCGAAGCTCGACTTCCTCCGCCGTCAGGTGCTGGTCTCGCGGAACATCGACGGCGGACGTCTGACGGACTTCGCGATGGGAGGGCTCAACTACCAGGTCGAGCACCACCTGTTCCCGAGCATGCCGCGGCCCAACCTGCGCCGGGCGCAGCCGCTCGTCCGGGCGTTCTGCGAGGAGCGCGGCGTGCCCTACACGCAGACCAGCCTGCTGGGCTCGTACGCGATCGTCGTGCGCTACCTCAACCGCGTCGGCCTCGCCGCACGCGACCCGTTCACCTGCCCTCTGGTGGAGCGCTACCGCGCCTGACGGCGACGTCATCGTCGACGGCCGGGCCCAGACCGTCCCCGCAGGCCTCGGGGTCGATCCCGCCCGCCAGCTCTTCGCCGAGCTCCACACCCACGACGAGAGCGGCATCCTGCACGTCGAGTCGAGCAGCGACAGGGCGCGCTTCACCCTCGGACAAGCCTTCGTCGAGTGGAACGTCCGGCTCGACGCCACGCACCTCGGCGGCCTCACCACCGCCAACGGCACGACGCTGCACGCCTACGTCAACGGCGCGCTCGTCAACGGGGACCCGGCCGACATCCAGCTCGCCGACCACCAGGAGATCGCTCTCGTCTACGGAACAGGGCGTCCCGCTACTGTCCCCTCCACCTACGACTGGCGGTCACACGGCGTCTGACGTAGAGCGGAGGCGAGGCCCCACCCGTCCACGACACGAGTCGCCCGCGAGTCGTGCCCGGGCCCTGCCCGCTGGCCGTACGCGGTCGCCGGCGGCGGGAGTCCCGCTCCTGCCCAGGTCGGCGAGGTGGAACGCCGCGGCCCCTCAGGGCAGCATCTTGGGCGTGCGCTGCTGCTGCAGCTGGACTCCCTGCGCGGTGACCGGCGCGTACAGGTTGACCAGTGTCCCGTCGGGGTCCCGCACCAGGGCCGAGACGTTGCCCCAGGGCATCATCGTCGGCGGCTGGACCACATCGAGCGCGTCGCCGAACTCGGCCTGCAGGCGAGTGAACAGCTCGTCGACGTCCTGCACGAGGAACTCGACGATGGCGCTGCTGTTGGCAGCAGCCCGCGGGGTCCGGTCGGTGATGAAGGCGACGCGCCGCGGGTGGCTGAGCGCGAACGTCGCGGACGGGGTCACCAGCTCGACGAAGTCCTCGGTGAGCCACTGCGGGGTCGCCCCGGTGAGCAGCCCGTAGAAGCGGACGAGGCCCTCCACGTCCTCGGTGAGCACGCGGACAGAAGCCAGCTGGACGGTGTTGGTATGCGTCATGAGTGGCACGCTAGGACCATTGCCGGACACATCCCGCCCGGTATTCGTGCAGGATGTGGACATGGCTCGTCCCACCGCTCGAGTGCTGGCCCTGCTCGAGCTGTTGCAGACCGGGGGCACGCGCACGGTGTCGGAGCTGGCGGAACGGCTCGCGGTCGACGAGCGCACGGTCCGCCGCTACGTGGAGCACCTGCGCGATCTCGACGTCCCGGTGGACGGGGTCCGCGGGCGCTACGGCGGCTACCGGCTGGCGCGCCACTACCGGCTGCCTCCGCTGATGCTGAGCGACGAGGAGGCGCTCGCGGTGGTGTGGGCGCTGCTGCTCAGCGAGCAGTCGCGCTCCGGACCGGCATCCGCGCTGGCCGTGCAGAGTGCCACGGCCAAGATCCGCCGGGTCCTGCCCGAGGCGCTCGCGAAGCGCGTGGCCGCCGTGCTGCAGGTGGTGAACTTCACCGCCCACCCTGACCACGACGGACCAGACGGCAGCGGCGGGCAGAGCCCGCCCGGCCGGCACGGGGAGCACGGGGCGGCCGGCACCGAGGCGCGAGCACTGCTGGAGCTCTCCGAGGCGGCCCGGGACCGGCACCCCGTCAGGTTCGGCTACACCACGCGCCAGGGCGTACCGGCTGAGCGTGTCGTGCACCCGTACGGCGTCGTCGCGCACCGCGGCCGGCTCTACCTGACCGGGTTCGACGTGCAGCGCCAGGCCGGGCGTACCTTCCGCCTCGACCGCATCCAGGCGGTCGCCGTGCTCGAGGGCACCTTCAGCACGCCCGCCGGCAGCGACCCCGTGCAGCAGGTCCTCGGGCCCCTCGCACCAACCCCAGATCTGCACGACGTGTCGTTCCGCATCCGCACCGACCTGACGCACCTGAGGTCGCAGATCCCCGAGACGCTCGCGTCCGCCACGCCGATCGAGGGCACCACCACCAGCACCGCCGGATGGCTGCAGGTGTTCATGCGCGCCGAACGCCTGCCATGGGTCGCAGCGGCACTGGCCGCGCTCGACCGACCCTTCGTCATCGACCACCCCGAGGCCCTGCGCGACGTGGTGTCCGAGCTCGGGCGACGACTCCAAGCGGGCGCAGCGGCAGTCACCGACGAGCAGACCGCTAGCCGGTAGCCGGTGAACGGCGTTCCGAGCCCGTCTCTTGCCAACGGTTCTTTGCAAAGACTACGTTGCCCCGGTGACGAACGTCCCCGACCACCCGCCTGCCGACGAGCTCGTCCTCGACGCACGCACCCTGCGCGGCATCGCCCACCCGCTGCGCATGCGCCTGCTGGCGCTGCTGCGTCGCGACGGTCCTTCGACGGCGACGAAGCTCGCCGAGCGGGTGGGCGTGTCCAGCGCGTCCGCGAGCTTCCACCTGCGGACGTTGGCGACGTACGGCTTCATCGTGGAAGACGAGGGCCCGGCTGACCGGCACGGTCGCGAGCGCTGGTGGCGGGCAGCGCACCGTGGCACGCGGCTCGAGGACATCCCGTCCGATCCCGCTGCGCGGGCTGCCGCCATCGAGTTCGTGGGCGTCGTCGCGGCGGCGCACGCGCAGCGCATGCAGAGCTGGGTCGCGGCCATGGACACAGCGCCCGCGGAGTGGCTGCAGGTCGGGTCGCTCTCGGACACGACCCTCGACCTCACTCCGGCCCGCGCGCAGGAGCTGCTCGATCGCATCGAGGTCCTGCTCGCCGACTTCCAGCGCCACGAACCCGACCGGACCCTCGCGCCGGACGAGGAGCGGGTGAGCTTCCAGTGGCAGCTGCTGCCCGAGCCGGCGGCCGCCCCGAGGGGCCACCGGTGACCCTCGGCGTCGCCGCACGGACCCCGCGCCGGGCACTCCCGGCGCTGCTCGTGGCTCAGGGTGTCTCCACGGTGGGCACCCGCATGTCGGTCATCGCGGTGCCGTGGTTCGTGCTGGTCACGACGGGAAGTGCGGCCCGTACGGGCCTGGTCGCCTTCGCCGAGCTGGCGGCGTACGTCGTCAGCTCGGTGGCGGGCTCACCGGTGGTCGACCGGGTAGGCCCCCGGCGCGCCAGCCTGGTGTGCGACGGACTCAGCGGAGTGGCGGCGGCGGCCGTCCCCGTGCTCCACGCAGCGGGCATGCTGCACCTGTCGATGCTGCTCGTCCTGGTCGCGCTCCTGGGGGCGGCGCGCGGACCGGGTGACAACGCCAAGTTCGTGCTGCTGCCCGACGTCGCCGCGGGCTCGGGCACGACCACCGCGACCGCGACAGCGTTCTACGAGGGTGTCGACCGCGGAGCGGCGCTCGTCGGGGCACCGCTGGGGGGCGTCCTCGTTGCGGAGTTCGGCGCAGCACCCGTCGTCGCCCTCGACGCGGCGAGCTTCGTGGCGGCCCTGGGCTGCACGCTGCTCGTGCCGCGACGGACCCCCACACCAACGGAGGGGGCGTACCTGAACCGGTTCACCGACGGCCTTCGCTTCCTGCGCCGCGATGGTCTGCTGCTCGCCATCGCGCAGATGCTCCTCGTGACCAACCTGCTGGACACCGCTTTCGCCACCCCGCTGCTTCCGCTGTGGGTGCGGAGCGAGGGGCGCGGTGCCGGCACCATCGGTGTGGTGTTCGGCGCGGCAGCGCTCGGCGCCACGGTCAGCTCGCTCGCGATGGTGCGCCTCAGTACGCGGCTGCCGAGGCGTGCGACGTTCGCGGTCGGCCTGCTGCTGGCCGGGTTCCCCCGCTTCGTCGCGACCGCGCTCGATGCCCCGGTCCCGCTGCTCGTCGCGGTCGTGCTGAGCGGCGGGCTGGCCGCCGGACTGCTCAACCCGATCCTGGCGACGGTGCAGTTCGAGCGCATCCCCGAGGCACTCCGCGCTCGGGTGCTGGCCGTGAGCGTCGCGGTGGCGTTCGCCGGCATGCCGCTCGGGGGACTCGTCGGGGCCCTGCTCGCCTCCACGCTGGGTGTCCACGGAGCGATGGCGGCGGCGGGGGCCGCGTACCTGCTCACCGGCGTCCTGCCCCTCGGTCACCGCTGGCGCGCGATGAACGAACGGACCGCACCCGGCGCCACCCGCCTCCCAGCATGATCCGTGCTCCGTGCGGCGATGCTGCTGCAGTCGGGCCCTGCCAGGGCGGATCAGGACGTGGATCTGGTCCTCGCCCGAGCGTTCGCGCTGGGCACCTCCCGCCGGCGCTGCTCCACCCTCTCGGCGACCTGAGGGCTGACCCGGGAGCCGAAGACCAGCACGGCGATGGGGCAACGGTGCAGACTGGCGGTGGTCAGGGGGAACGGGGCGCGAAGGGGCGTGGACCGTGCAGGTGGACGAGCAGTCGGCCGATCTGTGGCGCGAGCTGTTCGAGGGGGCTCCGGACCAGCAGGCCGTAGCCGGGCCGGACGGGCGGGTCGTGCTCGCCAGCGCGGCCTGGCTCGCCGCGACCCCCGCCCGACCGGCGCAGGGGGAGCTCCTCCTGGACGCCGACCGGTGGTCCCGCGAGCTCGGCACCACCGCTGCGACGGCGCTCGTCGACGGCGTGGCGGCGACGCTCCGGGAGCGCCGCGAGGTCCGGATCGAGCTCCCCGGCCGCGGCCCGGACAGCCCCGCGCGGGTGGAGGTCACCAGCTGGCCGCTGGACGCCGGCAGCGCGGTCGTCCGCCTGAGCCGGTTGCCCGAGGCCCGCGTCGCGCACGCAGCCGCGCTGCGCCGCTCGACCCACGACGCCCTCACGGGCCTGCCCGGCCGCTTCCTCGTCGAGGAGCGGCTGACCCAGGCGAGCGTGGCGGCCCGGCGCACCCGCGGTGCCGTGGCGGTGCTCGTCATCGACCTCGACGACTTCACGGCCATCGACACCACGCACGGCCACGACGTCGCGGACGAGGTGCTCATCGGCGTGGCCCGTCGGCTGCAGCGCTGCGTACGCCCCTCCGACACGGTCGGCCGGCTCGTCGCCGACCAATTCGTCATCGCCGTCGCCGGGTACCCCGCCGGCCTCGCGGCCGAGGAGATCGCGACCCGCGTCACGAGGGCGATGGAGGACCCCTTCCGTGCCGGCGGGCGTCGCATCCGCGTCGCGGTGAGCATCGGCATCCACACCGCGACGAGCTGGGACGAGGAGCCGGAGGAGCTGGTCGCGGCGGCCTACGACGCGATGGCCCGGGCCAAGGCCGCCGGCGGCGGCAGGACCGCGCGCTCGGGCCGCGGGGCCCTCCCGGCCGGTGCCGGCGGCGAGCCCGTCGAGGTGGTGCTCGGGGCGGGCTACCCGGCCGAGGAGGGCGACGAGGGGTACGCCGGGTCGGTCCTCCGCCTGCTCCGCCTGCTGCGGCTCCAGGTGGGGATGGACGTCGCGTGGACGAGCGAGTTCGTCGGCTCCGAGCAGGTCTTCCGCTTCGTCGACGCGGCCCGCGGGGCGCTGGCTCCGACCCCCGGAACGGGTCTGCCGCTGGCAGGGGCCTACTGCACGAGCGTGCTCAACGGGACCATGCCCGCACTGATCCCCGACGCCCGGGCGGACCCGCAGGGCGCGCTGCTCCCCGTGACCTTCGAGCTGCGCATCGGCTCCTACCTCGGGGTGCCCCTGCAGGACCCCGACGGCAGCACCCGCGGGATGCTCTGCGCCATCGGAGCGGCACCGGCGCCGGACCTGGGCTCCGACGACCTCAACTCCGCAAGGCTCATCGCGGAGGTCCTCGAGGACATGCACTACCGGGCCCTGCACGAGGCGGAGGAGATGCGCCTCCACGAGGACCTGCGCGACCAGGTCGCGGCGCTGTGCGACGGCGAAGGACGCACGGCGGTGCTCCAGCCCATCGTCGACCTGCGCACCGGCGAGATCGTCGCCGCAGAGGGACTCACCCGCTTCCGGGGCAGCGAGCGTGGACCCGCGCAGTGGTTCGCCGCCGCGGCCAGCGTGGGGATGACCGGCCGGCTCGAGGTCGCGACCGGGCGAGCCGCGCTGCTCTTCCTCGACCCGCCGATCTCGGCACCCGTCGTCACCGTCAACATGTCGCCCTCCGTCGTGACGGACGGCGGTCTGGACGTCCTGCTGGACGGGTGCGACCCCGCGCGCGTGGTCCTGGAGATCACCGAGCACGCGCCGGTGACGTCCTACGAGGACCTGCACGAGGTCCTCGCGCCCTTCCGCGCTCGGGGCATGCGGATCGCGGTGGACGACGCGGGCGCGGGGTACGCGAGCATGCGCCACGTCCTGCGCCTGCGACCGGACCTCATCAAGATCGACATGTCGCTCGTACGCGGCATCGACGATGACCCGGTCCGCCGCGCGCTGGTCGGTGCCCTGCACGACTTCGCCGTCAGCAGTGGAGCGACGACGATCGCGGAGGGCGTCGAGACGGGGGACGAGCTCCGCGCCCTCGCCGGTCTCGGCGTCGTCCTGGTCCAGGGGTTCCTGTTCGGGGAGCCGGCGCCGACGATCCCCGTGCTCGAGCCGGGCCGGTGGACCGCGGAAGCCCTGCACGCGCTGTAGCGCGCGGACCCGCGACCATCCACCCGGGGCCGTTGGCGATCGCCCAGCGCCGTCCCTTGACGTCTCCCTGGTCATCTGGGCCAGTCAGCGCGGCGACTGCCACGCGCCCGGTCGCCGTCCGAGGGTCCACGCTCCCGCGCTCACCCCGCCGACGAGCACCAGCGCGAGCGCCATGGCCCAGGCGGCGCCCGCATGCAGGACCAGGACAGCTCCCGCCGACGCCCCCATGAGCATGGCGGCGACCGCGACCAGCCGGCGCAGGAGCACCCGTACGTCGCGCCGACGCAGCTCGGCGGCGAGACCCGTCAGCGTCATGGTCAGCACGGTGGTCGTCGCATCGGGGAGGGCGAGCTCGCGGGCGACGGCGTTCTGCATGCCGAGGGCCCCAGCCGCCACCAGGGCGACGGCATCGCGCGGCGCGGCGCCGTACGGCTCCGAGCAGACCGTCGCGATGACCAGCGCGACGGCGAGGAGCACGACCTCGACGGTGGTGCCGACGGCGAGCAGGGTCCCCCGGGCCGTGCGCCACCGCGCGACCAGCACGCCGCTCGCCGCCGCGCCCAGCAGGAAGCCGACCAGCGCGAGCACCGAGGCGACGAGCGAGAAGCCCGGCGCACCGGCCAGCGCGAAGCCGATGAAGACGACGTTACCGGTCATGTTGGCGATGAAGACCCGGCCCAGCGCCAGGATGCTGACGGCGTCGACCACACCCGTCGCGACCGTCAGCGCGAGCAGCAGCGCAGGCAGAGGACCGTGCCGGGCGTCGTGCAGCCAGCCCCCGCCGGTCGCTGTCCCGCTCACGCGCCCTCCTCGGTCCTCAGGCCTCATATCCTGGCGAGAGCCTCGTCCGCGCACGTCGCCGGGTGGGCGCTAGCGCAGGACCGCCGGGTGCAGCGGCCGTCCTGCGCGGGTAGCGCTCACGCCGCCGCCCGGCCACGCAGAGCGCGCCGGGCCGCGGCCGCCAGGCCGATGCTCGCGACGGCCGCGGTCGACGGCTTCGGTGACCAGTGGAGTGCGCCGACCGCCCAGTCGACGGGCGTGTCGCGCTGCCGGTCGGACGTACGCGCCGGTGCGGCCCGCTGCGCCGGCGCCGACGAGAAGGCCTCGATCATCCCGTGCACGAACGCCGTCATGTCCTGCGGCCCTCTGCTCGTGGTGAGGTTCCCGTCCTGCACGAGCTCCTGGTCGAGCCAGACGGCCCCGGCGTTGACCAGGTCGTCGCGGATCCCTGGCCAGGAGGTGAGGGTCCGGCCCTCGAGCAGACCGGCGGACGCGAGCACCCACGGGCCGTGGCAGAGCGTGGCGATGGGCTTGTCCCGCAGGACGAAGCCGCGGACGAACTCCCGCGCCGCAGCGGACTGCCGGAGGAGGTCAGGGTTGATGAACCCGCCGGGGAGGAGCAGCGCGTCGTAGCCGCTGGGGTCGGCCTCGTCGACCGTCACGTCGACGCGTACGCGGCTGGCGGGCATGTGCAGGTTGACCCCACGGATGCGCCCTCGCCGCAGGGACACCACGTCGACGCTCGCCCCGGCCGCCTCCAGGGCGCGGAGCGGGACCACCAGCTCGACCTTCTCGAAGCCGTCGGCCGCGAGGACGGCCACCTTCGTCCCCCTGAGCCTGCGTCGCACGGACATGCCGTCTCTCTCCGGTCGCGGGCACGGCCGGCGTCGCAGGAGCGGCTTCCTGCGCTCGACGCCGTGAGCCCTCGCCCCCAGCAGACCCGCTGCCGCGTGGTGTCCGGTATCGGCAGATGTGCCGATCCCGTCCCGGTGCCGGGGTGCACGATCGGGCGCAGCATGCCGGGGACGGGAACGCCGCGACGAGCCTGCGCGTCGTCAGCGGGCGTGGACAGGACTGCTTCCCGCATCGCCGGTGCGATCCTCGCCGTCGTCTTCGTCGCAGCCATCGTGGGCTTCAGCGGGCTGGTGGACTTCGGGTCGTCCGGCCGGCAGGCGGTGCCCTCCCCCTTCGGCTCCGCTGTCCCGGGAGCGCCCACCCCGGGCTCCGCCGACGCCGTGCGCGTCGCGGCCAGCCCGTCGCTTCCGCCCTACACGGCCCAGGCCCAACCGGACCTGACGGTGCCGGGCGCCACCGCGGCCGCAGCGCCGAAGGGCGCCGTCCCGCTGGAGTCCCTGGGCGGCGAAGTCGTCCAGTCGCCGCTCACGGTCGCCGCCCCCGGGGGCACGACGACGGTCGTCTGGCTCGTGGACCACCAGGTGCTGGCGAAGCAGACGGCGGCTCCGTTCGCGGTGACGCTGAAGCTGGCGAAGGGCGAGCACCACCTCGAAGCACGCGCCACTGTGGGCGGCTCGCCGCACCGCTACCGCGCCCGCTTCACCGTGAGCGGCACGGCGGCACCCGTCGCCACCGTGGTGCGCGCCTCCGTCCCGCTGAGCTCGCTGCCTCCGGCCAAGCACACGGTGCACGTGTCCGGCGCGGACGAGCTGACGACCGCGCTGGCCCGCGCGAAGCCCGGTGACCGCATCCAGCTGGCGGACGGCACGTACACCTCCACGCAGTTCGAGGCCTCCGGGTCGGGGACTCGGACGGCTCCCGTCGTGCTCGTGGGCTCGCCGCGCGCGGTGCTGACGACGGGCGAGACGACCAAGGGCGGCTACGCGCTGCACGTGACCGGAAGCTACTGGCACCTCGTCGGCTTCACGGTCCGTACGGCCAAGAAGGGCATCGTCCTCGACGGCTCCATCGGCAGCGTCCTGCAGGGGCTCGACGTCGGGTCGATCGGCGAGGAGGGCGTGCACTTCCGGGACGGCTCCAGCTCCAGCTCGATCATCGACTCGACCGTCCACGACACCGGGCTGTTCCAGGCGCGCTTCGGTGAGGGCGTCTACGTCGGCTCGGCGCAGTCCAACTGGGGCAAGGTCACCGGCGGCAAGCCGGACCGTACGGACCACGTCCTCATCGCCGACGACACCGTCTCGAACACGGCGGCCGAGGGCATCGACGTCAAGGAGGGCACCACCGGCGGCGTCATCCGCGGCGTGCACTTCAGCAAGGACGGCACCAGCGGGCAGAACAGCGCCGACTCCTGGGTCGACATCAAGGGCAACGACTGGACCGTCACCGGCAACTCCGGCAGCACCACGCTGCTCGACGCCTTCCAGGTCCACCAGGTCCTCGCCGGGTGGGGGCAGGACAACGTGTTCCGCGGGAACCGCGTCGCGGGCGGGGTTCCCGGCTGGACCGTGGGCGTCTACCCGCCGAAGGCCGCCAGCGGCAACCGCGTCGCGTGCGACGACACCGGTGCGCACGAGGGCGTCTCGAACATCGCCTGCGGCTGACGATCGGCAGACCTGCCGATGCCAGGGCGCCGTCGCGCTCTGTACGGTCGCCGGAGGCCCCGACACCGGGCGAGCTCGCGTGCTGCCGAGGAGACCACCGATGACCGCACCCACCACCCGGACCGTGTCCCTGCCCGGCGGGGACGCCGTTCCTGCGCTGGGTCTGGGCACCTGGTACCTCGGCGAGGACCCTGCCCGTCGGGCCACGGAGCTGGCCGCGCTGCGGTCGGGGATCGAAAGCGGCCTCACGCTCATCGACACGGCGGAGATGTACGGCGACGGCGCCGCCGAGGAGCTCGTCGGCGAAGCCGTAGCCGGGCGGCGGGACAGCGTCTACCTGGTGAGCAAGGTGCTCCCCAGCAACGCCACGCGGCGGGGGACGGTGGACGCGTGCCGTGCCAGCCTGCGGCGCTTGGGCACCGGACACCTCGATCTCTACCTGTTGCACTGGCGCGGGCGCGTACCTCTCGCCGAGACGGTCGCCGGGTTCGAGGACCTGCTGCAGGCAGGGGAGATCCGCGGCTGGGGCGTGAGCAACCTCGACGCGCCGGACCTCGACGAGCTGGCCTCGGTCGCCGGCGGGTCGCAGGTGCAGACCGACCAGGTGCTCTACAACCTCGCGCGTCGCGGGCTGGAGCACGACCTCCTGCCGAGGTGCCGCGCCGCCGGCGTGCCGCTGATGGCCTACTCCCCCGTCGACCACGGCGAGCTGCTCCGGCAGCCCGCCGTCCGCCAGCTGGCCGCCGCGAAGGGCGTCACGCCAGCCCAGCTCGCCCTCGCCTGGGTGCTGCGCCTTCCCGACGTCTTCGCGGTCGTCAAGGCCTCGACTCCCGAGCGGGTCGCGGAGAACCGCGCGGCGCTGGACCTCGTCCTCAGCCCCGAGGAGCTGGACGAGCTCGACCGGTCGTTCCCGCCGCCGACCCGCAAGGTGCCGCTCGAGATGCGGTGACCTCCCACGAAGCAGAGGTGAGCGCGGTCCGAAAGGTCCGCCGCAGCACGGTCAGCGCTTGACTCCGTCGATGAGCGGCTTCATCCACGCGGTGACGAGGGACGCGACCACTCCGAGGAGGGCGAACCACAGCGCCACGTCGACGGCGCCTCTCCAGGTGCTGGCAAGGAACAGGCGGGCCAAGGGGATCCCGACCCCGAAGCTGACGACCGCGAGGAGCACCTCGGCGGCCAACCACCGCACTACGCGCATGATCGTCTCCTGCCCAGACGCCTCGTCCTCACTCCGGGCGTCACGCGCTCGAGCGGGCCTGCTTCCATCGGCGCCGCCCCTCAGACCAGCTCGCCCCTCCGCCGCTGCAGGTACGCCCGCTCGGCGGAGTTGCGGGTCGCGGCCAGCGCCGCGTCGTACGCGTCCCTCGCCTCACCGCTGCGGCCCAGCCGGCGCAGCAGGTCGGCGCGGGCCGCGTACCAGGCGTGGTAGCCCTCCAGCGGCAGCCGGTCGACCAGGGCGAGGGCCACCTCGGGACCGTCGAGCTCGGCCACCGCGACTGCGCGGTTCAGCGCGACGACCGGTGAGGGGTCGAAGCGCAGCAGCTGGTCGTAGAGCGCGACGACCTGCGACCAGTCGGTGTCCTGCGCGCTCGGGGCGTCGGTGTGGACGGCGTTGATCGCGGCGAGGACCTGGAAGCGTCCGGGGCGGCCCGTGGCGAGGCACTCGCGCACGAGGCCGTGTCCCTCGGCGATGAGGGCCCGGTCCCAGCCGGCCCGGTCCTGGTCCGCCAGCGTCACCAGCTGCCCGTCGCGTACGCGGGCGTCCCGCCGTGCCTCGAGGAGCAGGAGGAGGGCGAGCAGGCCGGCGACCTCCGGCTCGTCGGGCAGCAGGCGGCGCAGCTGCCGGGCCAGCCGGACCGCCTCGTCCATGAGGTCGGTACGCAGCGGAGCCCCCTCCCCGCTGGCGAGGTAGCCCTCGTTGCCGATGAGGAACAGCACCGTCAGCACGCCGCCGAGCCGCTCCGGGAGGTCGGCAGCGGCCGGGACCCGGTAGGGCACGTGGGCCGCGGCGATCTTCTTCTTCGCCCTGGTGATCCGCTGCCCCATCGTCGTCTCGGGCACGAGGAACGCCTGCGCGATCTCGGCCACGGACAGCCCGCCCAGCAGGCGGAGCGTGAGCGCGACCCGTGCCTCCGGAGCGAGCGCGGGGTGGCAGCAGGTGAACAGCAGGCGCAGCCGGTCGTCCTCGACCGGACCCGTGGGTTCGTGGGGGGTGTCGTCGTAGACCATGACGGCCGCCTGGTGCTTGGCGTCGCGCTGTCCCTCGCGGCGCAGCCGGTCGATCGCGCGGTTCCCCGCGGTCGTCGTGAGCCAGCCGCCGGGGTTGGGAGGGACGCCCGTGTCCGGCCACTTCTCCAGCGCCGCCACGAGCGCCTCGCCCGCCGCCTCCTCGGCGACGTCGATGTCGCCGAAGCGGCGGACGAGCGAGGCGACCACGCGGCCGTACTCCTCGCGGAAGACGCGCTCGACGGCACGCACGCCGGGCCGGTCGTGCGGAGCCGGCGCGCCCCCCGCGTCGTCGACGCCGATCAGGCCACGCCCTCGAAGGGGCGGACCTCGACCACGCCCCGGCACGCCTTCGACCCGGCGGCGGCGAGGGAGAGCGCCACGTCGAGGTCGGGGACGTCGACGACCCAGAACCCCCCGATGAGCTCCTTGGTCTCGAGGTACGGCCCGTCGCTCAGCACGGGAGCCTCCCCCCGGCCGTCGACGACCGTGGCGGTCGCGGCCGGCTCGAGCCCGCCGGCGAAGACCCAGTAGCCGGAGGTCTTCAGCTCCTCGTTGAAGGCACCGGTCGCGGCGAACGCCTCCTCCATCGCCTCGCGGGAGCCGTAGTCGCCGAACTCGCCGCGCTCGGCCGGGCCGTGCACGCTGAGCAGGTAGTGCGCCATGGGAGTCCTCCTCGTTCCGTACGGCCTCGGTGACCGCGTCGTACCTCCACCACGAACGGGTCGGCCCGGATACGACAACCTGCCACAGCCGGGTCCCCGCCCGCCGCGTCGCGCCGGCGCGTCCGTGGCAGCATGAGCGCATGGCAGACGGACGCGCCCAGACCGTGGCATACCCGGACCCCAGCGCGCGGTCCTACAGCCGCGAGCCCGACCACCTCGACCCCCACGTCATCGTGCTGTTCGGCGCGACCGGCGACCTCTCGCGGCGCAAGCTCCTGCCGGGCCTGGCGTACCTCGCGCTGTCCGCGCTCACCCCGGACGTGCAGGTGGTCGCGACCTCCCTCGAGGACCTCAGCACGGACCAGTTCCGCGAGTTCGCCTTCGAGGCGGTGGAGGAGTTCAGCTCGCACCCGCTGAACACCGAGCAGTGGGCGGAGTTCGCCGGCAAGCTGCGCTACGTCCCGCAGAGCGCAGGGCCCGAGGCGCTCGCCAAGGCGGTCGCGGAGGCCGAGGGCGAGCTGGGCCCGGGCGTGCGCCGCCTGCACTACCTCTCGGTCCCGCCGCGGGCCGCGCTCGCGGTCGTCACCATGCTGAGGGACGCGGGCCTCGTGGAGCGCTCCCGGGTCATCATGGAGAAGCCGTTCGGCACCGACCTGGAGAGCGCGATCCGGCTCAACGAGCAGGTCCACGCCGTCTTCGACGAGAGCCAGATCTTCCGCATCGACCACTTCCTCGGCAAGGAGGCGGCGCAGAACATCCTGGCCTTCCGCTTCGCCAACGGCCTGTTCGAGCCCATCTGGAACCGCAACTTCATCGACCACATCCAGATCGACATCCCGGAGACCCTGGGGCTCGACCGTCGCGCCGGCTTCTACGACGTCACCGGCGCGTACAAGGACATGGTCGTCACGCACCTGTTCCAGGTCATGGCCTTCGTCGCCATCGAGCCGCCCACCGCTCTGGAGCCGCGGGCGATCAGCGAGGAGAAGAACAAGGTCTTCCGCTCCCTGCTCCCGATCAACCCCGAGGACGTCGTCCGCGGCCAGTACATCGGCTACCGCAACGAGGAGGGCGTCCACCCGGACTCTGAGACCGAGACCTTCATCGCCCTGCGCGCAGGCATCGACAACTGGCGCTGGGCGGGAGTGCCGTTCTACCTGCGCACCGGCAAGCGCATGGCCGAGGGCCAGCGCATCATCTCCATCGCCTTCCGCGAGGCGCCGAAGTCGATGTTCCCCACAGGCTCCGGCGTCGGGCGCCAGGGCCCGGACCACCTCACCTTCGACCTCGCGGACGAGACCAAGGTGTCGCTGTCGTTCTACGGCAAGCGGCCGGGGCCGGGCATGCGGATGGACAAGCTGTCCATGCAGTTCTCGGCGCACGACACCTCGCACGCCGGTGACGTGCTCGAGGCGTACGAGCGGCTCATCCTCGACGCCATGCGCGACGACCACACGCTGTTCACCACCGCCGAGGGCATCGAGAGCCTGTGGGAGCGCTCGATGCCGCTGCTGCAGGACCCGCCGCCGGTGAAGCCGTACGCGCCGGGGTCCTGGGGGCCGAACGCCATCCACCAGCTCGTCGCGCCGCACGCCTGGCGCCTGCCGTTCGAGCGGACCTGGCGCAGCCCGCGCTGAGCGCTAGTCGTCCTCCGCGTCGCCCACCGTGCGGATGACCCGGAGGACGACCCAGTAGATCGCGCCGGCGCACGCCCCGGTCAGCAGCCCGGCGACGAGCGCGTGCAGCAGGCCCGTACCGGCCAGCAGGTCCTTGACCACCCAGGCGACCGTGAAGAGCGCCGCCAGGCCGAGGGCCACCTGCGCGGGAGGGTGCGGCGCGCTCGTGCGCTGTCGTCGGTCGTCCACGACGCCATCCTCCTCCTCTCCCGGGGCTGCTGCCCGCGCTCCGTCTCCTAGACTCGGCCGCATGTCCCCGGCCCCGGGCGCGCACGGGAGCACCTCGCTGCTGCGCGACGCCAACGAGGTCCTGGTGGCCGGGATCCTGCGCGAGGACGGGCCGGCGAGCCGCGCCGACCTGGGTCGCGCCACGGGCCTGTCGCGCTCGACCATCGCCGCGATCGTGGCCTCGCTGCTCCGCGCCGGCGTGCTCGTCGAGGACGGCGCCGTCGATGCCGCAGCGCGTCCCCAGGGCGGGCGCCCCGGCTCGCTCCTGCGCTTCCGCCCGGAGGTCGCCTCCGTCGCCGTGTGCGCGCTCTACCAGGGCGAAGTGGCGGTCACCCTCTGCGACGCCTCGGGCGCGGTCCGCGAGCGGTCGCTCATCCACGTGGACCTCTCGTCCGAGCGGTGCCTCGAGGAGGTGGCCGACGAGGTCGAGCGACTGGCCGGGGTCCCCGGGACGCCGCCGCTGGGGGCGGTCACCGTCCTGTCACCGGGCCTCATCGACCGGCGCACCGGGGTCTGCCTGTCGTTCCCGCCGTACGGGTGGACCGACGTGCCGCTCAAGGAACCGCTGGCACGACGGCTCGACGTGCCCGTCACCGTGCTGAGCCCGCCCTCGGCCGCCGTGCTCGGCGAGCTCGCGGACGGCGCCGCCGTCGGGCACGACGAGGTGCTCATGGTGTTCCTGCACATCGGCCTGGCCGCCGGTGCGGTGACCCGTGGACGCGTCGTCCACGGGGCCGCCGGCGCCGTCGGAGAGCTGGGCCACTGCCGCACGACCAGCTCGACGGACCCGTGCATCTGCGGCAGGGCCGGCTGCCTCGAGACGGTCGCCGCGGGCTGGGCGATCGACCGCAAGGTGCGACAGGTCCTGCGGCGCAAGGAGATCCCGCACACGCTGGCCGGGCTGGCCGCGGTCGGCAACGCTCGCGTGGACGGCCTGCTCCACGAGGCGGCCGTCGAGGTGGGCCGCGCCACTGCGTGGATGGTGAACATGCTGAACCCGAGCATCGTCCTGCTCGGCGGCACGGCGTACGCGCAGGGGGCCACGGCGTACTTCGAGCTCTTCCGCGAGACCGTCCGCGCCGAGGCGATCTCGACGGGGCACGCCGAGCCGGAATTCGCCCTGGTGGGGCCGGACTCCGACATCCGGGGGGCCATCCGCGCGGCGCTCGAGCAGCTCCCCGAACCCGTACGCCCGCGCCGTTCCTTCCACGTCTGACGCAGACCGCGCCGCAGTCCCCGTCGGGACTGCGGCGCGGCACTGCTGGGCCGGATCAGCTCTGCGCGGGCAGGCTGTTCCAGAACGAGCACTGGTGCTCGGCGGAGAAGGTGCTGTCGTTGATGGTGGTGCTGGCGCCCGCCGGGCGCAGCGAGATCATCGACCCGCGGTGGTCGTAGCGCGGCCAGGACGGCAGGCCGGCGACGCGCGGGCGACCGTTCTTCGTGAAGGCGCCCCAGTACTGCGTCATCTCGTTGGCGAGCTGCTGCTCACCCGCGTTGAACAGCGGTGCGATGGGCGTGCCGTTGTTGAAGGACGGCCAGATGTAGGCGAGCTCGGCGGCATGGCCGGCACCCCAGACGTAGCCCGGGATCTGGACGAGCCCGGGGCCGGTGCGGTTGTCGAACTCGTAGGCGTAGGTCCGAGTCCACTGCGCGAAGGTCCGGACGACGTCACGCAGTCCGCAGCCGCCGATCTGGGCGAGGATGCCGGAGTCGGTCTCGACCGCTGCCACGAGGTACGCCGCGGTGAACTGGTCCGACGTCGCGGGCCACGGGTAGTGCGCGAGGACTGCTGGCGCGTTGGAGCCGAACGTGCCGTTGACCCAGGCGAGGTACGCCGACTGGCCCTGCCCGATGAAGCCCTGGGCGAAAGTACGGCCTTCGTCGCGGTTGGCGCCGACGAGGATCGGTACGCGGGCGAACTGCCCTGCTGCCACGGCATCCTTCGGCGCGACCGGGAACGTCGACGTGCCGCTGACGAAGGACGGTCCGAACGACGAGCTCGCGTCGAGCAGCGTCGCCACCGGGAGACCCCGCAGGCACGACAGATCCCCTGCCGCGCAACCGGTCTTGGCGGCGAAGGCTGCGCCGTTCGCCTCCGCCCTAGCTTGGGTGATGCTCGGGCACGAGCCGCTCTGGATCATCGCCCGCTTGAAGAGTCCGCGCGAGCCCGGCGCGACGAGGTGCCCGCAGACGGAGAAGCCGCCGGCGGACTCACCGTCGATGGTGACGGCTCCGGGCTTGCCGCCGAAGCGGGCGATGTTCGCCTGCACCCAGCGCAGCGCCGCCTGCTGGTCGAGGAACCCGTAGTTGCCCGACTCGCCGCCCTCGGAGGTGAGGGCGGGCAGGCCGAGGAAACCGAAGACCCCGAGCCGGTAGTTGAAGGAGACGCCGATCACGCCGGTGTCGTGGACGAGCTTGGTCTCGTCGTTCTGGGCGCCGCTGCCGTTGACCAGGCCGCCGCCGTGGATGAACACGTGCACGGGCAGGCGGGCTCCCGCTTGCACACCGGCGGGACGCCACACGTTGATGACGAGGCAGTCCTCGGTCTCGGACCGCGGGCCGTTGGTGCTGGGCAGCACCGGACAGGGGTTGCCGAAGGCCGTGGCGTCGCGCGTGCCCGGCCACGGCGTTGCGGGCTGCGGCGGCTTCCAGCGCAGGGCGCCGGTGGGCGCCGCGGCGTACGGGATGCCGAGGAACGCGTCCACACCGCCGCTGCTGCTGCCACGGACGGCACCGGACGCCGTCGTCACGACGGGGCCCGGCGCTGCCGACGCGGTGGTGGGCGTGAGAGCGCCGGCGCCGACCACCAGCGCGGCCGTCGCGGTCGCGAGGGCGGAGAGCCTGCGCGCGCGGGTCCTCCTGCGCCGTCGGGCAGCGGGGAGGAGGGTCAGGGCAGTGGTCACAGTCGTCCCTTCGTCGGGGTACTGGATGTCCGCACGAGCGCGCGCGGGCGGCGGGAGGGCGGCCACGTCTGCCTGCCCCTCACCGAGGTTCTGCCTAGGACCTACGCAGGCGAAAGCGACTATTCCCCCGCTTCACAGGGGTGTCAAGGGCTCGCCCGCCTCCTGCCCGGAGTCCTCCGTCCAGGCCCCCGCTCGGCTGCCGGCGTGCGCTCAGGCCTGCGCCGCCACCGTCGACCCGCTGTCGTAGCGCTCCTGAGCAGCGAGGAGGTCGTCGGTGTGGGCACCGAACCAGGTCAGCAGTCCGCAGAGGGGCTCGGCGAGGCTCTCACCGAGCGCGGTGAGCGAGTAGGTCACCTGGGGCGGGGTCGTCGCCTCCACGTGCCGGTCGACCAGCCCTGCCCGGGCCAGCGACTTCAGGTTCTGCGACAGCATCTTCTGGCTGATGCCGCCGATCCGCTGGTGCAGCTCGGAGAAGCGGTGCGGGCCAGTGATGAGTGCCGCGATGATCAGGGTGCCCCAGCGGGTGGTCACCTGGTCGGAGATGGCGCGGGAGGGACAGCGGCGGTCGAAGGTGTCGCCGGCGAGGAGCCGGAACGCGGACTGCAGCTGCGGACTCACCGGCATGGCAGCACCTTACCAAAAGGTGCCTACTTCCGAGAAGTGAGCACGTTCCCTAGCGTCAGTGCCATGAGCGATCTGAAGAACCGCACAGCACTCGTCACCGGCGCCTCCAAGGGGATCGGCGCCCATCTCGCCTCCGCTCTCGCCGCCGCAGGGGCCGCAGTGGTGGTGAACTACCGGACTGACGCCGCCGGCGCTCAGAGGGTCGTGGACGACATCGTCGCCGCGGGAGGACAGGCGCTCGCGGTGCAGGGTGACGTCGGCCAGCGCGCCGACGTCGAGGCGATGTTCACCGCTGCCCGCAACGCCTTCGGCCCCGTCGACATCCTCGTCAACAACGCCGCGGTCGTCGCGTTCGCGCCGCTCTCCGCCCTGACCGAGGAGGACTTCCACCGCCAGGTGGACACGAACGTGCTCGGCCCGCTGCTGACCATGCAGGCCTTCGCGGCTCAGGACGACCTCGGCCGGTCCGCCTCGATCGTCAACATCTCCACCGCCGGCACCTCCACCCACCCACCGTTCAGCTCCGTGTACGTCGCGACCAAGAGCGCCCTGAACTCCGCGACCCGCGTGGCGGCCAGGGAACTGGCCCCGCGCGGCGTACGGGTCAATGCCGTCGCGCCGAGCGCGTCCGACACCGACGGCACCCGCGCGATGGGCTTCCCCGGATCGCCGGCAGCCGAGGCCGCGGTCGCGGAGATCCCCCTGGGCCGGCTGGGCGTACCCGAGGACTACGGCCAGGTGGTGGCCTTCCTGGCCTCCGATGCCGCCCGGTGGATCACCGGGGAGGTGCTGTTCGTCAGCGGGGGTCAGCGCTGACGGCGAGCTCCTCGGCCTGGGCATGCCCGAAGGGGCCGTGCGGCGCGGCGTCCTACGACCAGTCGCGCGGCAGCCGCGTGTGGCGCGACATGCGCACCTGCGGCAACGCGATGGACCTGTGCGCCTCCCCGTACGCGGCGGGCACTCGCGCCGACCTCCGCCCGCGACGACGCGAGCCGGGCGGGGACCACGGGCACCCGCGGAGGTGGCTCGTCCTGAGCAGCCGGGCGTTCCGACGTGGCGGAGCAACGGGCGACCTCCGTCCGCCTCGGGCCGGGAAGCGAGGGAACGAGTCGAGCACGCGCCCGGACGTCCCGTGGTGCCGGTGAGCGGACGTCGCGCGGGCAAGTCCGCTCCTGATGAGCGACAGTCGGGGGACGATGTCGGGGCCGTACCGTGCCTGCAGCAGCGCGCACGTCAGCGCGCGAGCAGCAACGCCTCGGTTTCGGCGCTGCTGGCCGGTCGTCCCAGGTAGAACCCCTGACCGAGGTCCACGTCCAGCGCGGTGACCAGCTCGAGCTGCCGGGCGTCCTCGATGCCCTCGGCCACGACCTGCAGCCCGAGCGCGTGGCCGAGGGTGACCACGGCCGCCGCGATCGCGGCGTCCGTGCTGCTCGTGGCGAGGTGGCGCACGAAGGACTGGTCGATCTTGACGCAGCTCACCGGGAAGCGCTGCAGCCACGCGAGCGAGGACGCCCCCGTCCCGAAGTCGTCGAGCGCGAAGGTGACGCCGAGGGCGGCTACCTGGTCCAGCTGGTGGGCTGCGGCGTCGACGTCGGCGAAGGCTCTGGTCTCGGTCACCTCCAGCTCGAGCCGGCCGGGGTCGAGCCCGCTTCCGGACAGGGCACTGCTGACGGCGCCGACGAGGCCCGGGTGGAGCACCTCCTCGGCCGAGGTGTTGACCTGGAGCCGGACACCCTCGCCCCCGCGCCAGCCCTGCACGTCCCGGCACGCCCGGTCGAGCACGAACGCGCCCAGCGGGAGGATCAGGCCACTGTCGAGCGCGGCCTCCAGGAAGTCCTCAGGCAGGAGCAGGCCGCGCTGCGGGTGCTCCCAGCGCACGAGGGCCTCGACACCGGCGATGCGCCCTGTCGCCAGCTCCGTCTTCGGCTGGTAGTGCACGACCAGCTCGCCGTGGGCCAGGGCGCGGCGCAGCTCGTCGGCGACGTCTGCCCGCAGCGAGGCGTGCTCGCGCAGACGGGGGCTGAAGACCTCCGTCCTGTCACGGCCCCTCCGCTTCGCCTCGTACAGCGCGGTGTCGGCCATGCGGAGGAGCTCCTCGGCGGGCAGCGGGGAGCTCGTCGTGACGACGCCGAGGGACAGCGTCAGGTGGACGGCGCGCCCCTCCAGGACGTACTCCCCGCCGACGGCCGCTCGCACCCGCTCCGCTGCCCGCACAGGCGCGACGACCGTGTCGGGGAGGTCCTCCAACAGCAGGACGAACTCGTCGCCGCCGAAGCGGGCGACCGTGTCCTCGGGGCGCAGCGCCGCCTCCATGCGGCGGGAGACCTCCTGGAGCAGAGCGTCGCCGGCGGCGTGCCCCAGGCGGTCGTTGACCTCCTTGAAGCCGTCGAGGTCGCAGAGCACGAGGGCGAGGGGCGCGCGGTGCCTGGCGAGCCGCGCACGAGCACGACCCACCCGCTCCTCGAACAGGCGGCGGTTGGCGAGCCCGGTGAGGGCGTCGTGCAGCGCGTCGTGGGCGAGCGCCCGCAGAGCCTCGCGCTGCGGGGAGACGTCGCGGTACTGGCAGGCGTAGCGCTCCCTGCCCACGGCCACGCACACGACCGCCCACGTCCCGGGGGAGCCCGAGGGATCGGCGCTGCTGGGCCAGGGCAGCTCACCCTCCCAGCGGCCCCCCGTCAGCTGCAGCTGGCGCAGCGCGGCGAGGAGCGGCCCACTGCCGGTGGGCAGGACGGCGGAGAGCGGCACCCCCGCGAGGGGGCCCTGCCGCATCACCCGCTCCGTCGCACCGTTCGCGTACTCGTGCAGGAAGTCAGTACCCCCGCTGCCGTCGGGTACGGCCCGCAGCAGCACGACCCCCTCCCCGGGGTTGTCGCCCAGGCCCTCGGCGAGCGCGGACCAGTCCTCCAGCTCCACCCGGGGCTAGAGCGGGAGGACGAGGTGACCCTCGTCGCAGCGCGGCGAGCCGGCCACCCCGGGGTGCCCGAACCTGCAGGTCGTGTGCCGGCTGGGCCGGTGGGTCCGCGGGTCACGCTCGACGTCGGCAGGGGCTGTCGCCGCGGACGCCGCCACCAGCTGGGCGGGTGGCAGGCCCGGCTCGCCGGAACCCCGCACGATCAGCAGCCGCATCCCGCTCGCCTGCGCCTGGGCGGCGGCGGTGCCCTTTAGGCCGCGCACCACGACCGTCCTGCCGCGGTGCCGCTCACGGCGGACGAGGTTGAGCAGGAAGCCCTGCGCCTCGTGCTCCCAGCTGCGCAGGCGCGTGAGGTCGATGACGAGACCGTCGGGTCGTCCGGTGACAGCGCCTCCGACATCGGCCCGGAACTCCGCGATGCGGCGGTCGGGCGCGTCACCGCTGATCTCGAGCACGAGGCACCCGGGCTCGTCGAGCACCCGGACCTGGGTGAAGCCGTCTGGCTGGTCGTCCATCGGACGGTCCGCCTGTCTCCCTCCGCGAGCGGAGGGGCTCAGTCCCGCACTGGGACCTGGGTGCAGCGTACGCCGGGGCGCGACGCTGTGCCGCGGGCCCTCCCTCTCGACCTCCACCTCCACCTACGAGTGCGTGGAAGGGAACGAGTTCCTCGATGGGGTGACCCGACCCGCTGGCCGCCACCTCCCCCGGCCGGAGCCGCCTCTGGTCGTCGAGGAGCGGGCGATGGACGACGTCGGAGGAGCGTCCCAGGCCGGATCGCCTCCATCGTCGTCCTGGAGGCGGCGAGGCGGGTCGAAGGAGCTCCGGAGCAGCACCACGATGCCGAGCAGCATGAGCGGCAGAGGCACCACGACCTAGCGAGCGCTGCGCCACAGCGCGGTCGCGAGCAGGCCCGGCGCGAGCAGGAGCAGAGCGGCCACCGCGAGGAGGCAGTACCCCTGGACCTGCTCGCCCGAGGGCGGGTGGCACGCACCCATGAGGCAGCCGCTCACCATGATGGATCCGAGGAAGCCCGCGACCGTCGCCGCCGGGACGGCGGCCACCCCGACCGCGCCTACCAGCACGACCTGCCACCAGCGTCGTCGGCGGTGCGTCGACGGCGGGAGCGGGAGAGGGGGCCCGGGGGGCAGAGCCGCGAGGATCTCCGGGGACAGTGCGTGCTGGGAGGTCATGTCCTGAGGCTGCCGCGACGAGGGTGACCGCGCCTGAGCGGGACTACTCATCTGCTCCGCCACACGTCCCGGGGCGTTGGTGAACCGGATCGCTCGACCAGGGTCTCCCCTGTCCGTGAAGAAGACCCGGATGCTCGCGGCGTCCCTGCTGCTCCCGCTGACGCTCGTCGCCCCGCACGCCGAGGCGGACACCTCGGAGGGGACGCGGCTGCACGAGGTCGCGCTCAGCGCCCCCACCGCTCCGCTCACCGGCGCGCACGTCGGTCACCTGTCGGTGAGCGTGCACCTCTCGAACCCGGCCGGCGTCCGCGTCGGCACGGCCCTGCAGCAGCTGGAGGCCGGGGACGAGCAGCCGACCTCGACCTGCCCCTGCGTGCGCCTGGTCCGGTCCGGGCCGCTCGAGATCGCCAGCAGCGACCTGCAGGCGCCGCTCCAGCTGAGCGCAGGCACGCCGGTGGACGGCACGTGGACGGCTCAGGTCCCGGTGACCGCGGCGCAGGCCGGCACCTGGCACGTCGAGACCGTGGGGATCGTGCCCGAGGGGGACGGCGGCGACAATCGCTTCGACCCGCCGCCGGTCCCGCCCGTCGTCGTCCGCGGCAGCGACCCGGTGGTGCTGTCGCTGGTCCCCGCGACGCGCCTGCCCGTCAAGGCCGGCAGCCCGGTCGTCTACCGCGTCGTCGCCCGTACGCGGGACACGCACCGGCCGGTGCCGGGGCTGCGCATCGGCGTGCTGGCCTGGGAGTACTGCGACCCGCACCCCTGGGGCACCTTCGTGCGCACGGGCGTCGACGGGACGGTGCGGTGGGCCTACCCGCGGAGCCGACCCGGCTCCTCCGTCGTCCTGCGCCGCCCGCTGGGCGGCGACGAGTCCGTCGTCGGCACCGGGCGCCGCGGGGAGCAGACGTGCTCGCCCGTCGCGCCGTACGCCGGCTCGGTCACCGCCCGGGCGGCACGCACGAGCGTCCGCGCGGGCACCGATGTCGCCATCACCGGACGGGCCGGGTGGGCGTGCCGCGACGCGCGGCCGCAACTCCAGCGCAAGGTCGGCCGCGCCTGGCGAGCGGTCGGCAGGACGCAGGTGCACCTCCAGCGCGGGCCGGAGTGGCTGGCCGGCTGCACGTACCGCGTCCTCGCAACCCCGCACGCCGGCACGAACGTCTACCGCGTAAGGCAGCCGCCGACCGCCTACGGGTCGCGCGCAGCCTCGACGCGCGCCTTCCACCTGACCGGCCGCTAGCGCACCCGGCCCCACGCTTGGACGGTCGCGGACCAGCAGACTCGCACCCCCTCCAACACGTACCAGGCCCAACCGCGACGGCCATGTCACGCCCTCAGGCAACGCACTCTCATGCCGATTTGCGGCTGTTCGCGCACGTCGGGCTCCCCCTCTACGTGCTTCCGTACGGCCTCAGGACGGAGGACGGTGGCGGCGAGAAGGGCCGCCCCCGGGGTGGGGGCGGCCCTTCGCGGTGCTGGTGGTGCTAGTAGGTGACGGTGATGTCGGCGCGGCGGTTGAGGGCCTTGCCGGCGGGGGTGGCGTTGCTGGCCTTGGGATCGGCCTCGCCCTTGGTCTCGACGACGGTGTGCAGGTGCAGCCCGGCGGTGAGGGCGGCGGCGACGCGCGCGGCGCGGCGCTGCCCGAGCCACATGCCGTAGGCGGCGGTGCCGCGGTCGTCGGTGTGCCCGACCACCGTCACGCCGGTGACGCCGACGAGGTGTCGGCGCAGACCGGCCAGCATCCGCGCCTGGACAGGGGTGAGCTTGCTCGAGTCCGACGAGAAGTACACCGGGGCGAGCGTCACGTGCTCCAGCACTACCCGGGTGGCGCGGCTGCCGGTCACCGCTGCCCGGGAGTCGCGGGGGGTGATTGACGCGGTCGCGGTCGCGGTCACGCCGCCGACGGTGTTCGCGAGTGCCCGGCCGAGGGCGTTGAGCCGGACGTGCGTGATGACGGTGCGGGCGCCGGTCCGGGCCTTGACGGTGCCGCTGCCGATGACCTCATGCCGGCCGGACACGGTCGCGGTCAGGGTGACCGTGCACGCCCCCACCGTCGAAGCGTTCAGGGCACAGCGCACCGGAACCGTCGCACGCGCGGTCGCGCCGGTCGCGACCGCGAGCGCCGCCACCGACACGTGCACGGCAGCCGTCCCCCCGGTCGCCGGCTTGGCCGTCGCACCCGAGCCGGTGCTGCCCGTACCCGTCGTGCCGGTGCCCGTCGTGCCACTGCTTCCGGCGCTGGCGGCACCGGACCCGGTGCTCGCGGTGCCGGTGACGACGGCGGTGTAGGTGCCGGTCACGATCGAGCCCAGGGCGTCGGTGAACCGGTAGGTCACCGGGTGGGCGGTGCCGACGAACCCGGCGACGGGGACGAAGGTGATGGTTCCGGTGGAAGCATCGAGGGCGTAGGTGCCCTCCGCCACAGTCATGGTCGTGACGGGCGCGCCGTTGCCGTCGAGCAGGGTGATCGCCCCGCCGGTCGGGACGGGGAGGACGGTCTGCTGCGTGCCGGTGTTCGCCCCGGTGGACCCCGCGGTGGTCGGCGGGACGGTGACCGGCAGCTCCATCGCCCGGGGCCCGCCCTGCGGGTCGACACCGGTCGCGAGGAACGTGTGGTGCCCCGCCTCCAGAGACGCCGGAACGGTGACCGGGACGGAGAAGTTGCCGTTGGCGTCGGTGGTGACCGTGCCGAGGTCGATCGGGCTGGAGTAGACCATGACCTTGGCCGTGGAGTACGGCGCGAACCCGGTGCCGATGACCGTGATCTGCTGGCTGGGGACCGCGAGCGCGATCTGCCCCTTGTCCGTGGTCAGCGTGACCGGGACGTTGGCCGGAACCGTGGCCGGGGCCACAGGAGCGGCGGGCACGACCGCGTTCGACGCGGCCGACGGGGCCGAGTCCGAGCTGCTCGGGTCGTGCGCGACGACGGTGAAGGTCGTCGGCACCCCGGCCTCGGCGCCGAACACGCACGAGGTGTCCGACGCGGAGTGCGTCGCGCACGTCCCGTTACCCGGGTGCGCGGTCACGGTGTAGCCGGTCACGCCAGGCACCGCGGCCCAGGACGCCGTCACCGAGGAGGTCCCAGCGACCGCGACCGGAGCGGTCGGCGTCGCTGCGCGGCCGAGAGCGGGGACCACGGAGGCGGACGCGGTGGCAGGGCCCGTGCCGATCGCGTTCACCGCGCGGACGCGGACGGTGTAGGTGGTGCCGTTCGTCAGCCCGGTCAGGTCGGCGGTGAGCGCGCCCGTCAGGGCGGACGTGGTCAGGGCGGTCCAGGTGGTGCCGCCGTCGGTCGAGACTTCGTACCCGGTGATGGGCGAGTGCCCGGTACGCACCGGGGACTGGAAGGAGAGGTGCGCCCCGCGGTCGGCGCGGCTGACGACGAGCGAGGTGGGAGCGCCGGGCGCTGTGGGGTCCGCGGGCGCCATGATGACGCCGCCGCCGTCGAGGGCGACGTAGACGTCGTCGGTCGGCGAGCCGTTGACGCCGATCGGCCACGAGGAGGCCGGGAACGGTGTCGCCCACTGCGCGGTCACGGCGCCGCTGGGGTCGATCTTGGTGAGGCCGCCAGCGCGGGTGGACTCGCTGGCGTAGATGTTGCCCTGCGAGTCCATGTCGAGGTCGGCGGGACGGTTCACGGTCGCCCACGCCTGCGTGAACGTGCCGTTCGCGTCGATCTTGGAGATGAACCCGCCACGCCATGCCGCGGCGTAGACGTCGTCGTTGGGGGCGACGACAAGGGCCTCGAGGCTCGAGCCGAGGGGCACGGGGTAGGTGTTGAGCAGGTTGCCCTGAAGGTCGTACTCGGTGATCGAGTCGCCGCCGTTGTTGGCGCTCCACAGGTGCTGCTGGGAGTCGAACGCCAGGCCGTACGGACCGGTCGGCGTCGCAAACGTGGTGAGCTGACCGGTCGCTGTGTCGATCTTGTCGATCTCGTTGGCGCTCATCGCGGCGACGTAGAGGTTGCCGGCGTGGTCGAGGACGAGCTCCTGCGCGTAGGCATTCGCCGGCAGCTGGACCCAGGTGGCGTTGACGACACCGAGCGGGCTCACCTTGACGACGTACTGGTGCGCCTGGTCGGGCGCGTACACGGTGCCGTCGGGAGCCACCGTGATGCCCTCAGTCACAGACCCTGCGGGCAGCACAGCCCAGTTGACGTCGAGGTTGCCGTAGGGGTCGAGCTTGACGATGCGGTTCTTGCACTCGTCGGCGCCGTAGTAGTTGCCTTGGGAGTCGAACGCCCCCTGGTAGATGCACGACCCCGACCCCGTCGAGTAGAGGGTGGTCGTCGCGGCCCAGGCCGGAGTCTGCACCGCGAGGAGGCCGGCCAGCGGCAGCGCCGCGCTGACCACTCCGGCTACCTTGCGCCCTGCCCGCGGCGAGCGCCGCGCCCCACGCCTGCTCGTCTCGTCCTTCAACGTCCCGTGTCCTTCCGATGAAGCGGTCCCCCGCGCCCGGTCACGCCGGCCGGCTCACCGCAACATCGGTTGCCTCCGACCTGCCCTGAGGCCACCGATCCTCTGTCGCCCTCTTGGCGGGTCGCGCGCTTGCCAGCAGCGGCGTCTCAGGGCGGACGCTGCTGGCACGCGCCGCTGACCAGGACTTCGTCCTCGCCGGATCGGCGCTGCGCTCCGTGATGGCTGTCATCCGAAGGACGAGGAAACGACGAGCACCCGGGGGTAGTGGTGGGCGAGGTGGACGACGCCGTCTGCTGCCGGCTGCAGCCGGGCCGCACGAGCTGAGGACGCCGCTGACGGCCGTGCAGGGCTACCTCGAAGCGCTTCTCGACGAGTTGGCGGGCCGCTGAGCGAGCAGCAGCGTGATCTCATCCTGGTGGCCGCGGGCGGGGCGGTACGCCTCGCCGAGCTCGCGGAGCACCTGCGGCACGACGATCGGCTTGCCGCCTGACCGCGGACCGCTCGCCGCTGCTGCCGACGCGCCTTTCGGGCTTCGCTACCAGTGCGTGCACCTGGCGAGGAGGGGTCGCGTGCGAGCGACGCGCCGGCGACTCCTCATTCGGCCACCCGCCGCACGCCGGGCAGCGCCTGCGACGTCTAGACGTCAGCCGTCAGGCTGTCACCGTCTGGTTGCGGCCGCGCCGCTTGGCCTCGTAGAGCGCCTGGTCGGCTCGGCGGAGGGTGTGCTGTGGGCGGTCTGAGCCCTGATGCAGGGCGATCCCGGTGGGGAACGTGGAGTCGGGGCGCGCCGCCGACCACGCGGAGCGGAGCCGGTCGGTGACCAGTCGGGCGCCGTCGAGGCTGGTTGCGGGAAGCAGGAGGAGGAACTCCTCTCCGCCGTAGCGGACGGCGGTGTCGCCGTTGCGCAGGGCCCCTTGCAGTACTGCCCCGAAGTCGGCGAGCACCGCGTCCCCGACCTCGTGCCCGTGGGTGTCGTTGAGCTGCTTGAAGTGGTCGAGGTCGAGCATGACGAGCGTATCGCCGGGTTGGAGGACCGCGAGGCAGCCGTCGAGTCGTCGCCGGTTGGCGAGGCCGGTGAGCGGGTCGGTCTCCGCGGCGTCCTGCTCGGTCTGGCGGAGGCGGCGGTGGCGGTCGACGAGGTCGGCGAGGAGGAAGGCGAGCATCGTCTAGACGGCCAGCGAGACCGGCAGCCGGGCGAGCAGCTCGCGGGTCACGCCGTCGTTGGCGAGCACGGCGAACGGTACGAGCGCGGGAACACCTGCCAGGGCGATGGAGCGTCGCTGGGTGACGCCGGTGTAGGTCGCGGCGATGGTGAACAGCCCGTTGTACGCGGCGGACCCCTGCTCGGCCACCGCGAGCGGGCCGACGACCAGCACCGGGTAGAGCAGCAGCGCCGGCGGAGGCAGACGCTCCCACGGCAGTAGCAGGCTCACGGCCGCGAGGAGCACCGCGATGCACTCGGTGGCCAATGCGAGTGTTCTGTCCGCGAGCGCCTCATTCAGCACGACGCTGGTGAGGGCGACGAGCGCCGCGCAGACGACGACCATCGACGCGCCGAACTGGAAGGCCCGCAACCCTCCGGGCAGAAGCCCCCGGTCAGGTCATGGTGGTGCCGGGCGCGCATGCACATCCTCCGAGGTCACTGCTCCTTCGCCCTCCCCCGCCCGCGTGCCGCTCACCAGCGCGAGGCTAGTTGCAGCGCAACTTGCCCGATGAGCTCCTGCGTGTGCCCTTCCGGGTGCGCTGCCCCGAGCAGCGCGACCGCCGCCGCCGCGAGGGTCATCACCAGCTCCAGCTGCTCGCCGTCACCGGTAGCGGCCCACAGCTCGTGCACGGCGTGCCAGTCACTCTCGTTGGCCCGCCCCAGCATCGCGACGGCCGTGCGGATGGCGTCGAGGTGAAGGGCGTCGACCGGCTGCGGACCGTCCACGCGGCTTACTTCCTGAGCTCGAATTCGGCGGCCATGCGTGCCTGCTCCTCGAGGATCCCGTTGATCCGGAGCTGGACGCCTTCCAGCTGCCCGATGGTCTGGCCGGTGCCGTGGATTCCTTGGGCGACGGTCTCGCTGGTCTGCTGGATCGCGGCGATCTGGGTCGCGACGCGTGAGGTGGCTTCGCTGGTCTCGCGGGCCAGGTCCTTGACCTCGTTGGCCACGACGGCGAACCCGCGGCCCACCTCACCGGCCCGGGCAGCCTCGATGGTGGCGTTGAGGGCGAGCAGATTGGTCTGCTCCGCGATACCCGTGATGATCTTGATGATCTCGCCGATCGCGCTCGAGGCCTCGGCCAGCGCTGCGACATGGGTGGTCATGGTGCTCGAACCGTCCGCGGCAAGCTGCGCGACATGCCCGGCCTCGATCGAGGCCTCACGCAGCTGAGTGACGGTGTCGAGGAGCTGCACGGCCTTGGTGGCGTCACGCTCCGTACGGCGCAGGACCGCGAGGCGCTGCGAGAGCAGCTGCTGCACGTTGCGCAGCGCTGCGGCCCGCGACTCGGACAACTCGATGGTCTCGGTGACGAAGAAGTCCATCGTGCCGATGACGTCTCGGCCGTCGAGGATAGGGAAACAGATCCCCGACTTCACCCCGGCGCGCTGCGCGGCTGGGGCGCGCACGCAGTCGGTCATCTCGGCCAGGTCACGCACGAACACCAGGTCACGTGCCTGCCAGGCACGCCCGGACAGTCCGACACCCTCAGCGAACGACGCCGACAGCGTAACCCGCCGGAACTCCTCCCCCGCCGAGCCGGACTCCAGCGAGAAGTGGAGCACCTGCTCCCGGTCGTCGAGCGCCCAGTACGAGCCGTACGCCCAGCCGAACGCCTTGCGCACGCTGTCGAGCGCCATGCGGATGGCCTCGTGCTCGGTGCCCGCGTCGCCCACGCTGCTCACGACCTCGGTCAGCGCGGCGCGGTCGTGCAGCATGTCGCGCAGGGCCATGCGGTCGATCGCGTGGTCGCGGGCCATGAGCCCGATGCGGACGATCGACGCCCACTTCTCGCTGGCGAACTCCGGCAAGGCACTCCCGCCGAAGAACTCCATGACCGCGATGACAGCGCCGTCAGAGATGACCGGTACGCAGGCTGCTTCGACCATGCCCAGGCCACGCGCGTGCCGCCACCGGGCGCAGTGCGTGCCCGGCTCCGGCTCCGCTGTCACGCTCACCGCACGGCGGGACGACACCGCGGCCCCGAGCATCCCCGCGTCCGCCGGGATCAGCCGTGCCCCGTCCGCTGCGGCGCCCATCGGCGCGACGAGCTCGCCGGTCTCCGCCACGAGGCTGAAATGCCCGTCGGAGTTCCTCGTCCACAGCGCCCCGTAGGCCAGCCCCAGCGCATCGACGAGCGCGGTGATGATCCGCGCCCGCGCCTCCTGCAGGTCGCTGATGTCGCCGGCTAGCGCATCGACCACTGCCTCCAACGCCTCCACGTCGCGCGGCTGCGCCGTCGACGCGGTAGCCGGGGCGCCTCGTCTGCCGAACATGCATCCTCCTGGGGCGGGTAACCCCAAGGTCGGCACCCGAGGAGGCAACCTGAGCCAGGGTGCCCCGGAGAGCTTCACCGCTGAAGCATCACGAGGCCGATGCTCCTGTTGCGGGCGAGTCGACGCTTCACCCGTTGATGGTTGCTGACGAGAGAACTAGCATGCTGGCCGCCCTGCCCCGAGACACTCCGGCCGCCGAGCCCATCGTCGCGGACAACGGCCTCGAGCTCGGCTACCTCGCCCTGTTGGCCGCGAACAGTGTGCGGGCCGGCGTCGACCAGGCCGCGGACGAGCTCGGGCTGCTCCCGCTCGACGTCCACGCGCTCTACGTCCTCGCCGTGCACGGAACCTTGCCGTCCGGCACGCTCGCCGCCCTGCTCGGAGTGCAGCCCGCCGCCGTCACCGGGCTCGCCCACCGCCTCGAGGAGGCCGGGCTCCTCCGTCGGCAACGCGACGAGCACGACCGCAGGCGAACGTGGCTCGACCTGACCCCCGCCGCCTCGCCCGTCCTCGCCCACGCCGTCGAGATCGTCCGGCCCCTCATGAGCGAAGCCTTCGGGCGGCTCGGACGCGGCACCGCTGTCGCGCTCGCCAACCTGCTCGGCGCCGTCCTCGACCCCTGGATCCTCGACCACCTCCCCACCACCAGACCCGGCACCGGCCTCCGCGAGCACCGCGAGGACCGCGAGCTCTAGGGCCGCCGGCCCAGCAGGACTTCCCCGCCGGGCCCGGAGCAGCGCGTGCTGCGCACAACCAGGGGAACGGGCGCCGGCGCCCTCAACGTCCTCGCCCTCCCCATCTCCGCCGAACGCAGGCGCCGTCGAGCACCCCCTCTGCGGTCCCACCGGACAGCGACCACGACGGAGAAGGAGACGCTCATGCTCACCTGGCGGGCCCGAGTCCAGTGGCGGCTGCCCGAGAGCTGCGACATCGAGGAGACCGTCGCAGCGCTCGACGCGCTCGCTGACGACCTGGACACCGCCTGGCCCTCCGCCCACCTCCACCCTGACCGTGTCGTCTGCATCTCGCTGAACGTCGACCATGCCGAGTCCCCGGCAAAAGGCACGGGACGAAGCTGTCGCCGCCGTGCGCGCCTCCGCACCCCGCCACGCCCTGCACCTCCCGCGCCTCGTCAAGGTCACCGCGGAGCCGGCTCACCGTCACCGACCCTGCCCGTGACCGTCGTTGACGCACTCCGCGCGGTTGTCGGGCGACAACTCCACCCCTAAGATCGCGGCGCCGAGTGGAGCATCCCCCGCCCCGCGACGAGGGCGAGGACGCAGCGTGGAGACCAGCGGACGCTCGGACAGTGAGGGCGCCCTGTCGATGATGGCGACCCCGCGCGGCGCGTGGCTGGTCCTCACGGTCGCTGGGGAGATCGACGCCGCCACCGCGCCGGCACTGCGCCAGCGGCTGATCGACCTCCCCGCCGAAGGCCACACCGACGTCCTGCTCGACCTCACCGGCGTCACCTTCCTCGACTCCACCGCGCTCGGCGTGCTCGTCGGCACGTACAAGCGGCTCGCCGCCCTCCACGGGACCCTCGCCATCGTTCCCGGCACCACGATGACCAAGCGGCTGCTCAAGCTCACCGCCCTGGAGCGAGTCTTCCCCCTCTACGCCAGCGTCGACGACGCCGTCGCCCAAGCCCCGTCGTGACCTCACGGTCATAGCCCAGCTGATCACCTCACGGTCACCCGGCGCTTGCGCACCACCCGCCAACGCAGTCGGTGCGCCTCGGACTGCCGCTCGTACCGAAGACGGAACGGTCGGCAGGTGTAGGGCTAGGCGACAAGGAAGGGCCGCCCCGGTGGGGGCGGCCCTTCGCGGTGCTGGTGCTAGTAGGTGATGGTGATGTCGGCGCGGCGGTTGAGGGCCTTGCCGGCGGGGGTGGCGTTGCTGGCCTTGGGGTCGGCTTCGCCCTTGGTGATCACGATGGTGTGGAGGTGCAGCCCGGCGGTGAGGGCGGTGGCGACGTGGGCCGCGCGTGCCCGGCCGAGGGTGAGTCCGTAGGCGGTGGTGCCTCGGTCGTCGGTGTGCCCGACCACGGTGACACTGCGCGCGCCCGCCAGGTGGCGGCGCAGGCCCGCGAGGACGCGGAGCTGCGGGCCGGTGAGCGTGCTGGAGTCGGTGGCGAAGTAGACCGAGGCGACGGTGACATGCTGGAGCGCGACCCTGGTGGTCCCGGCGCCGGTGACGGTGGTGTGGCTGCCGCGGGGGGTGACCGTCGCGGTCGCGGTGGCCGTGATCCCGCCGGCCGTGTTGGCGAGCGCGCGGCCCAGGGCGTTGAGCCGGACCTGGACGGTTACGACATGCTTGCCGGCGCGGGCCTTCACGGTGCCGGTGCCGATGACCTCGTGACGCCCGGACACCGTCGCGGTGAGGGTGACGGTGCAGGTCCCGACGGTGGCGGTGGTGAGGGTGCAGTGCACCGGAACCGTCGCGTGCGCGGTCGGGCCGGTGGCGACGGCGAGCGCCGCCACCGACACGTGGGCGGCGGCCTTCGCCCCGCCCGGCGTGGGCTTCACACCGGTGCCCGTCGAGCCAGTCCCGGTCGAGCCAGTGCCACTGCCCGTGCCAGTGCCCGTGCCTGTGGGCCCGGTGCCCGTCGGGCCGCTGCTTCCCGCGCTGCCGGCACCGGATCCGGTGCTGGCGGTGCCGGTGACGACGGCGGTGTAGGTGCCGGTGACGACGGAGGCGAGGGCGTCGGTGAGCCGGTAGGTGACCGGGTGTGCGGTGCCGACGAACCCGGCAACCGGGACGAAGGTGATCGTGCCGGTCGAGGCGTCGAGCGCGTAGGTGCCCTCCGCGACGGTGACCGTGGTGGCCGGGGAGCCGCCCGCGCCGAGCAGGGTGATCGCCCCGCCGGCCGGGACGGGGAGGACGGTCTGCTGGGTGCCGGTGTTCGCGCCGGTCGACCCCGCGGTGGTCGGCGGGACGGTGACGGGGAGCTCCATCGCCCGCGCGGCGCCCTGCGGGTCGACGCCGGTGGCGAGGAACGTGTGGTGCCCGGCCTCCAGGGAGGCGGGGACGGTGACCGGGACGGAGAACTTGCCGTTGGCGTCGGTGGTGACGGTGCCGAGGTCGATCGGCGTGGAGTAGACGACCACCTTCGCCGTCGAGTACGGCGCGAACCCGGTGCCGATGACGGTGATCTGCTGCGACGGGACCGCGAGGGCGATCTGCCCCCGGTCCGTCGTCAGCGTCGTGGGCACGTTCGCGGGCGCCGCCGCCGGGACGACCGGCGCGGTCGGCGTTACCGCGTTCGACGGGCCGGACGCGACGGAGTCCGAGCCGTTGGAGTCGTGCGCGACGACCGTGAACGTCGTCGACACCCCAGACTCAGCGCCGAACACGCACGACGTGTCGGACGCGGCGTGCGTCTCGCAGGTCGCGGACCCCGGGTGCGCCGTGACCGTGTAGCCGGTGATGCTGCTCGACGGTGCCGGCGCGGTCCAGCTCGCGGTCACCGAGGAGGTCCCCGCGACGGCGGTGCCGGCGCTCGGGGTCGCCGCCCGGTAGGGGGTGACCGACGCGGTGGCGGCGCGACCGGTGCCGAGGCGGCTGGTGGCGCGGATCTGGACCTGGTAGGTCGTGCCGTTGGTCAGGCCGGTCAGCTCGAGGGTGTAGGGGCTGGCGCCGGTGGTGGTCGCGGTGTGCCAGGTGGTGCCGTCGAGGGAGTACTCGTAGCCGGTGACGGTGCCGTGCCCGGAGCTGGTAGGGGCGCGGAACGTCACGGTGGCGCGGCCGTCGTAGGCGTGGGTCGTGGTGACGACAGGCGCGCCGGGGGCGGAAGGATCCGCGGGGGCGACGACGACGGTGCCCGCGCCGTCATTGCTGACGTAGACGTCGTCGGTCGGGCTGACCGCGACACCGGTCGTTCCGCTGTTGGCCGCCTGGTGCAGCCACTGCGCAGTCTCGACGCCGGCCGGGTTGATCCGCAGGACGCTGCCGTCGCCGTAGCTGGTGGCGTAGACGTTGTCCTGCGAGTCGACGGCGATGCCGACGGGGCGGCTGAGGTGGCCCCAGCTCTGCGTCACCACACCGGCCGGGGTCACCTTTGACACGTCGTTGGTCGACCAGTTGGTGGCGTAGACGTTGCCGGCCGAGTCGATGGCGAGGTACTGCGGGTCGGAGCTTCCGCTCAGCCGCCCCCATGAGGCGTTGACGGCGCCGCCGGGAGCGATCTTGGCGATGGTGCCGTCGCCGTTGTCGGCGACGTAGAGGTTGCCGGACTGGTCGAACGCCAGCCCGAGCGGGTACTTGCCGGAGCCGAGCACGGCCCAGGAGGCGTTCAGGGTGCCGCCGGGAGTGATCTGAGCGACCTCGTTGAGGCTGTAGAGAGCCACGTAGACGTTGCCGTCCGGGCCGATCACGATGCCCTGCGGGTTGGAGTTCGAGGGCACCGGCACCCACAGGTCGTGCACCGTGCCATCAGGGTCGATCTTCGAGATCGCCCGCGCCCCGCTGTTGGCCGCGTAGATCGTGCCATCGGGGGCCACCGCGAGGTTTTCCACCCCCATGTTGCTGAAGGTGGCCCAGCCCGGGGTGACACTGCCGTCCAGGGCGATCTTCGTGATCGACCGGTGGCCGTTGTCCTCGTTGGTGACATAGAAGTTGCCGGCCGCGTCAAAGCCGCCCGAGTACGGCGCGGCGTTCGTGCCCATCGCGTGCGACGCGACGGAGCGCGGCAGGACCGTCAGCGCGCTCGACGCCCCGCCGGCACCGACACCGTTGACCGCCCGGACCTCCAGGCTGTAAGCGGAGCCGTTGGCCAGCGACGCGATCGTGCCCGACACCGTCGACCCACTCGTCGTGGTGGTGAGCAAGTGCCAGGAGCCGCCACCGTCGGTCGAGTCCTCGTAGCCGCTGATCGCGGAGCCGTTATCCCCCGGTGCGGGGAAGCTCACCCCCACCGAGCCGTCCGCCTGCGTCCACGCCATGCCGGAGGGGGCGGACGGCACGGTCTGCGGGGTCACCGACACCGCCGACGACGCCGCGCCCGCGCCGCCCGCCGACTGGGACCGGACCTGGACGCTGTAGGAGGTCCCGTTCGTCAGACCGGTGACCGTGCCGGTCACCGTGCCGTTCGAGGTCGTTGTGGGCAGAGTCGCCCATGTGGTGCCCGAGTCCACGGAGTACTCGTAGCCGGTGACGGGAGTGCCGTTCGGCGCGGCCGGCGCGAAGGTCAGGGTCGCGGTCGTGTCGCCGCCCGTGGCCGTGGAGATGGTCACCTGCCCGGCGGCGCCGTACGGGGTGGCGGTCTGCGCCCCGGACGCGGAGCTCGGCCCGGCAGCGGACAGTGCGCGCACCGTGAAGCTGTAGCTCGTGCCGTTGGTCAGCCCGGTGACGGTCGCGGTCAAGTGGCCGTTGCTGCCCGAGCTCGTCGACAGCGTCGCCCAGCTGGTGCCGCCGTTGGTCGAGTACTCGTACCCGGTGACGGGCGTCCCGTTACCGGTCGAGGGGGTGATGTCAAGGGTCGCCTGCTGGTCCCCCGCTGTGGCCGAATTCAGCGCCGGAGTCGAGGGAGCCGCCGCGGGGGCCACGATCGAGACGGTGAAGCTCTCGTCGCCGACGACGAACAGCCGGCCGCTCGAGTCGAACTTCGCATCCGCAGGGCGGGTTCCTGCCGGGAGTTGCGCGAAGATGGACTGCACGCCCGCGGGCGTGGTCTTGGTGACGTTGTCCTGGGTGTATTCCGTCTCGTAGACGTTGTCCTGCCCGTCCACGACGACCGAGAGTCCTCCGTCGCCGGGCGCCCAGGAGTTCGTGACGGCACCAGCAGGAGTGACCTTGGCGATACCCGCGTTGGTGGCGAAGTTGGCGACGAACAGGTTGCCGTGGGAGTCGAAGGCCATCTCCTTGGGCTGGGAGTTCGCTGCCAAGGTGGCCCATACCGGGGTGATGACACCTGCTGGCGTGATCTTGCTGATTGTGCTGTTGCCGAAGTTGGCGGTGTACAGGTTGCCGGCGGAGTCTTGCGCGAGGCCGTACGGTCGGGCGCCTGAGGCGAGTGTTGCCCAGGCCGGGGTGCTCACGCCCGCCGCGGTGATCTTGGAGATGGTGCCCGCGAACTGGTTGGTGACGTACACGTTGCCAGCCGCGTCGACGAGCGCGTTCTGCGCGTCGTAGTTCGAGCTCACGGTCCCCCAGTTCGGGTTCACGGCGCCGGCTGCCGAGACCTTCACGAGCTTGTTGTGGTTCCAGTCCGGGACGTAGAGGTTCCCGGAACCGTCGATCGTGATGCCCTGCCCGTCGAAGCCGCTCGGCAGGGAGACCCAGGCCTGAGTGAGGATGCCACCCGCGCTGATCCTGGAGATCGTGCCGTCCTCGTTAACGGTGTAGAAGTTCCCCGCCGAGTCGAAGACTCCTTGAGCGGGCCAGGAGTTGTTCGCCAGGTTGACCCGCTGCACGGTCGAGTTGATGTACGCCGACGCCGGTGAGGCGAGACCTCCGACGACCGAGACCGCTGACGCGAAGGCCACGACCAGCGGGAGCGGGCGCCGCAGGGAGCGGCGGATCGCGGCACGAGAGGCACGACGAGACTTCAGGACCACGCGGAACTCCCCCGGAGTGTGCAGCTGGCGGCCGGGCATACGACTCCGGCCTGTTCGCCCGCAACATCGGTTGCGTGCTGTGCCTGCCTGAGGAGTCCGCGCTCTCACGTTGCCGCCATGATCAAACGCTTCACAGGGTGTTGCGCACAGCGCAGGGGGGCTCGGGAAGCCGCGGAGCCGGGCAGGGGAACGCCCGCCGAGCTCGCCCAGGAACCCCGCAGCTAGCGAGAGCCGCGCCCTTCTGGGAAGCAATCCGCTTCGCTCGCCGTCACGCTGCGGGCAGGGTGAGGACGAACGTCGATCCGGTGCCGCTCGGGGAGGGGCGGTGGGCGATGTCGCCGGCGTTGGCGCGGGCGAGCTCGCGGGTGATGTAGAGCCCGAGGCCGGTGCCCTTGACGGTTCTGGACGTGCTGTCGGCGCGGGCGAAGCGGGTGAAGAGCCGATCATAAAGGTCGGCGGGGATGCCGGGTCCGTTGTCGGTGACGTGGATCTCGACGGTGCCGTCGGGGCGGGCGGTGGCGGTGAGGGCTGTCGCGCCGCCGGCGTACTTGGCGGCGTTGGACAGCAGGTTGGCGAGGATCTGGTCGAGGTGCCCGGGCTGGACGTGCACCGCGAGGCCTTGCGGGCAGCTGACGACGCACTGGTCGGTGCGGGGGGCGTGGGCGGCGGCAGCGTCGAGGACGCCGGAGAGGTGGACGGTCTCGGGGTGGGCCCGGAGTTGGCCGGCGTCGAGGGAGACCAGCGCGAGGACCTCGGCGAGGGTGCGGGCCAGGGTGCGGGCGTTCCGCTCGATCACCGCGAGGTTGCCGCGCTTGTCGTCGTCGTCGAGGGCGTGCCAGTTCTCGTTCGCGAGCTCGCTGTAGCCGAGGATCGAGGCGAGGGGGTTGCCGAGCTCGTGGCCGACCATGCCGATGAGGTCGAGCTTGAGCCGGTTGGCCCGCTCGAGCTGGACGTTGCGGTCGGCGAGGGCAGCAGCCGCAGCGTCGCGCGCGGCTTCGGCGGCTCTGCGGGCGGTGATGTCGGTGAACAGCGCCACGACGCGCTCGGGAGCGCCGTCCTCGTCCTTCACGAGCGAGACGGAGACGTGGGCGGGCACTCGGCGTCCGTCCGCCGCCAGCAGGAGTGTCTCCCGTCCGGCGCTGTCGGCGTTCCCGGCGTGAAGGTCGGTGAGATGGCTCGCCCGGGCACGCCTCGCCTCGGGGGCGATGAGCTCGGTCATGGTGGCGTCGACCAACTCCTCCGGCGCTCGCCCCAGCATGGCGGCGAACGCGGGGTTGACCTCGAGGATGCGGTCGTCGAGCCCGCGGACCGCCTGGCCGACGCTGGAGTGCGCGAACTGCGCCCGCCATCGGCGCTCGCTGGCGGCGAGGGCGCGCTCGGCGTGCCGCAGCGCGGTGATGTCGGTGTTGATTTCCAGGATGACCGGCGCGGTGCCGTCGTCCGGCTCGTGGCGCACCATCGAGCTGAGCACCGTCAGCTGACGGCCGTCAGCGGCGGTGTGCTGCAGCTCCCCCGACCAGCAGCCCTCCACCGCCAGGGCCTGCTCAAGGTCTGCGAGCGGCAGCGGGAACCGGGTGGCCAGCAGGTCGTGGGTGATCTGGCCGACCGCGGCGGTCGCGGGGTGGCCGTAGGCGGCTTGGGCGCCGGCGCTCCAGAACAGGATCGTGCCGTCGAGGTCGCGGACGATGACCGGGCTGGGGATCGCGTCCACGAGCCGGGCTTGCCGGGCGATCTCCCGGCGGGCGCGGCGCGCCTCGGTCACGTCCTGCACCTGGGTGACCAGATGGCTCGGAATACCGTCCTCGCCACGGACGACCGCCGCGTGCAGGGTCACGTGCAGCAGATGGCCGTCCCGGTGCCGGTAGCGGCGCTCCAGCGTCCCCTCGTCGGTCTCGCCCGAGATCAGTCGCTGCAGGTGCTCGGCGGTCGAGGCGTGGTCGTCCGGGTGCTGCAGGTCCCGGAACGTCATGCCGCCGGTGAGCTCAGCGTCGCTGTAGCCGGTCATGCGGCAGACCGCCGGGTTCGCGAATAGGAATCGGCCCACCTCACCCGGCTGCAGGCTCGTCAGGAACACCCCGAGCGGCGAGTGGTGGAACGCCAGCCGCAGCCGCTCCTCGGACGCTGCGAGGGCCGCGTGTGCTTCCGCCAGCCCCGCCTCGCGGACACGCTGGTCGGTGATGTCGCTCTGCGCGACGACGGCGCCCAACAGGGTCCCGTCCGCCGCCGTCAACGCCCTACCGGAGGCCAGCACCCGCGTCGGCGGTCGCCCGTCCGGGGCGATGACCATCTCCACCGCGCTGACCTTGCCCTCGTGGAGCGCGCGGGCGAGCGGGACCTCGTGCGGCGCGAGCCGGGTGACACCGTCAGCATGGGTCAGGTGGTAGCGCTCGGCGTGCTCGGCGGGCTGCAGGCTGTGGTCGGCGTCCAGGCCGTGCCAGTCGCGAGCGGCCTGGTTGAACAGCGTGAGCCTGCCCTCGGCGTCGGCGGCGACGATGCCGACCTCCACGGTCTCGAGGACGGCGTCGGTGAACTCCTGACGCTCCGCGAGCTCGCGGACCGCGTGCTCGAGCAGCTCACGCTGCTCGTCCGCCTGCGCGGCGAGCCGGGCGTTCTCCCGGGCCTGGCGGCGCCGCTCGAACAGGGCCAGCACGACCCGCGCCGCGTCCTCCAGCAGCGCGAGCTGACTGTCGGTGAGCTCCCGGGTCTCGCTGTCGAACACGCACAAGGTCCCCAGCGCGTGCCCGGCAGGAGTGACCAGCGGCACCGAGGCGTAGAACCGCACCGCCGCCAGCACGCCCGTCACCCACGGGTTCCCCGCATAGTCCGGGTGCAGGCATGCATCTCGTGTCCACACGGTGCGCCCCTCAAGGAACCGCACCGCGCACATCGAGTCCGAGCGCGCGGAGTCCTGACCCTCGAACCCGACCGTCGTCAGCTGGCACTGCCGGTCCTCGTCCACCAGGTTCAGCGTCGCAGTCGGCACCCCGGCCACGGCCGCCGCCAGCCGCACCACCGCCTCGAGCTCGTCACCCGCAGGCGTGTCGAGCAGCGCGTACTCGTGCAGCGCAGCCAGCCGCAGCGCCTCGCCACCGACAGGCTCGCCCAGGGCTCCCACTCGTGCCACTTCGACAGCTGCCACCGGGATGTGAGCAGTCAACGGCTCGCTTTGCCCTATGAGCCGAACCCTCACACCGACAGAAGCCGCGCACCAGCACTCCCTCATCAACTTGCGCAACGTCCGCTAATCAGCGTAAGAGGTTCTGGGTCAAGTGGGTGGTCGGTGCCTCGTCCGTCGTCTGGCCCTGCATAGAGCAATCGGGATGGGTCCCGACAGCGCGTAATCGGGTTGGACAGACGACGGGCGGGGCTGCCCAGGATTAGCGGCGAGGTCAGCAGATGCCTCAATGCCGCGTGGGGCTCGCCCCGACCGCCTGCTTGTGCGGCCCTCTCCGGCGGCTGACGGTGACCGTTAGGCGGCGGGCGCGAGAGCGGGCCGCGCGACGCCGTGGGCGGCGATGTCGGGATCCCACCGGCGGCCGGTAGTGACGACCGCGTGGAGTTGGCGGAGCAGCGCGGCCGCGACCGCCGCCTGCGCTTGGGTGGGGGTCAGCCGGTTCTCCGCCCTGCCGGTGAGGTGCTGGTAGCGGGCCGCATGGACAGGGCTGTGCTGCAGCACTCCCCAGGCCGCCCGCCATGCGGCGAGGCGCAGCCCGGGCCGGCCCTGCCCGGTCAGCTTCGTCCGCCCGACGAACCCACCCGAGGCCTTCTCCCGCGGCGCCAGGCCCGCGTGCTTGACCACCGCCCGCGCCGAGGTGAAGCGATGTAGGTCCCCCGTCTCGGCGAGGATCGCGGCCGCACCAACGGGCGAGAGCCCAGGGATGGAGGTGACCAGCTCGGTCAACTCGAGCTCGTCGAGCACCGCGACCATCCGGGTCTCGGTCTGCGCGCACCGCCCCGCTGTCAAGTGCCAGTCCTCAAGCACGAGAGCCACCCGCTCCAGCGCGCCGCGCCGGTGAGCGAGCACCCCGGCCGGATCCGCCAGCGCGTCGAACACCTTCCGCGCGATCCGCAGGCACGGCTTCTGCGCTCCCCAACGGACCACCTCCTTGCGCACCTGCGCCTCGAACCGGGCGCGCCCGAGCCGACGGGTGCGGGCGAAGTCCCCGCCATCGCGGTCCAGCACCACCGTCAAAGCGGCCGCCCACGTGCGGGACTTGAACGGCTGCGCCGCGCTGGCCAGGACCGCGGGCCACACGCACTCGAGCAGGTCACGCATCTGCTGGACCTGCCCGACAAGCTCGCTGACCAGCTGCTCGCGGCGGGCGCCGAGGTGGCGCAGCCGGCCCCAGGTCTCCTCCACGGGCTCCGGGACATAGCAGCGCAACTGCGCGGTCAGCCGGGCGATGATGACCGCGTCCTTGTCGTCGGTCTTGTCGAAGGTCAGGTCCTCGCCGCGCCGCGCCCATGACGACACCAGCGGCTGGACGCAGACGAACGGCATTCCCCGCTCGGCGGCGAGCTGTCCCAGCACCCGCCACCGGTGCCCGGTCGGCTCGCACGCCACCGTCACCCCCACGAACCCCTGCCGCGCGGCCTGCGCCGCCGCCCAGTCCAACGCGGCCCCCAGATCCCACGCCCGGCAGCGGAACGTGCGCCGCGCCACCACCCTTGAGTCGTGATCAGTGACCACGACCATCTGCTTGCTGTCCGCCAAGTCGACCCCGACGATCGCACGACCAGCCGACACCAGCTCACGAAGCCGCGACAGGCGCGCGTTCCGGCTCCGGTCACCACGCGAGACACCACTACCGTTGACCACGGACGTCCTCCTCCTGCGCTGGGACACCAAGCCCAACAAGCGCATCAGGAGGACGTCTCACGTCCGACACCGACACGCACAATGCGTTCCTATGCCGCGGACCGGGCGGTCAAGGGAGGGGCACGCTGTAGCGGGCGAGCGTCTCGAGGAGCTGCGAGCTGGCTGCGCGGGCCTTCTGGCCGGTGATGGCAGCTCCGGGCGGGGGCCCGCCACAGGTTGCGGGTTCGACGTCCACTCGAGTTGGAAGGGACTTTGCTGAGGAGCTGTCGAAGACCAGGACCCAGCTGTCAGCGAGGTAAGGAGGTTCGGCCTGGGGCGGGCAGTCGTCCGCGGGCAGGGACGAACCCGCGCCCGTGGCGATCTGTCGGGCGAGACCGGTCACGGCTTGCCCGGAGAGACGGCGCGTTGTGCTGAGCCAGCGGGTCCCGCCGATGGCGTTGTAGGAGCAGATCCGCACCGCGGGCGACGGCTGAGGGATCAGGAACGGGATGGTCGCCGGGCCGGTGGCCGAGGGGTCCGGGGTGGTGGCTGCGCACCCGTCGACGACGTCGGCTGCGTTGAGCACCCGCAGGCTCTTCAAGGTGGCGTCGATGACCTTCCGCTGGCTCTCCGGCGCGAACACTGCGACGGTGACGTGGCGGTCGGCGATCGTCCGGTACGACGACGCCCGGCCTGCCGCTCGGGCAGCTACCCACGCGGCGGCGTCGGACCAGGAGCCCGAGGAGTCGAACGCGATGACCTCGACGTGCTCCGGCCCGAGGACGAGGCAGTCCCGTACCGCGCGGCGCGCGACGTAGGCCGCGTCAGCGACCGAGCTGCCGCACCTCTGGCGCTGGGGGTCGAGCCAGGCCGCTGGCACGCTCACCTCGACGCCCCGGTACCGCAGCACGCTGGTGGTCCCGCCCGCTGCGGGCGCCGCGTGCTCGTGGTGGAGACCGGAGAGCAGCGCCGCCCCGCTGGCGAGCGCGACACCTACGACAGCGGCCGCGAGGCTCACGGCCCAGCGGCGGCGGCTCTGCGTCCGTTCCCGGCGCTCGAGCGATGTCAGCAGGTCCTCCCCGCTGGGGGCGAGGCCGGCGGCGTGCTGGAGGGTGGCGCGGAGCTCGTCTTCGACGCTGGTCATGACTCGGCTCCTGAGGCGGATGTGGGAAGGGTGCGGCGGAGTGCTGCGAGTGCGCGGGCGGCGTTGGAGCGCACAGTGCTCTCGGAGCAGTCGAGGAGGTCGGCGATGACGCGGTCGTCGCAGTCCTCGTAGTAGCGCAGGACCAGCACGGCCCGCTGCCGAGGCGGGAGCGTCGCGAGGACCTGCCACATCTGCGAACGAGCGACCAGGGCCTCCGCCAGGTCCGGTGCGGCGGTGGTCTCCCAACCTGCCAGATCGGCGGGTAACTCGGCGCTCGCCCGCCGTCGCTTCCGGTCGAGGTGAGCGTTCAGCACAGCTCGCCGGGCGTAGGCGTCCGGGTCGTCCCGCTCGATGCGGTGCCACCGCCGGTGCACTCCGATCAGCGCGGTCTGCGTGATGTCCTCAGCCAGGTGATGGTCACCGGTGAGCAGGAACGCGAGGCGGAGCAGCGCGGGCCCGCGCGCGGCGACCCAGCCCTCGAACTCCACACCCTCCAGCCTGCCCACACCAGTAAGACGCACCAAGCAGGCCCGCTCGCTGCATCAGGACCGCGAACATCCGGTAATGCCGCTCTGCGCGCGTATTGGGTCCTCGCAAGCGCGCGCTCTCATCTGGCTGCCATAGCGTGAGGGCTGTGCCGCTGCTAGGTCCCACCGATCCGCTGCCGGCGCGTCCGCGACGAGTGCTCATCGCTGGCACCTCGGGCTTTGGCAAGAGCACCCTCGCCCGCCGCGTCTCCGGCACGCTCGGCATCCCCTACGTCGAGATCGACGCGCTCTACCACGGCCCCGGCTGGACCCCCCGCCCCACCTTCGAGCACGACGTCCGCAGCTTCAGCAGCAAGCCCGCCTGGACCACCGAGTGGCAGTACGACGCGGTGCGCGCGCACCTCGCAGCCGCAGCCGACCTCGTCATCTGGCTCGACCTGCCCAGGGTCCTCGTCATGCGGCAGGTCATCGACAGGACGCTCCGCCGCCGGCTGCGCCGCCTCGAGCTCTGGAACGGCAACGTCGAGCCTCCGCTCAGCACCATTCTCACCGACCGCGAGCACATCGTCCGGTGGGCATGGACGACCCACCACAAGACCGCCCCACGCATCCACGCACTCATGCAGGAACGCCCCGACCTCGCAGTCGTCCGGCTCACCAGTCACGGCAACGCGGACCGCTGGATACGCGGACCGCTCAGCGCGACTGCGCAGCCCGCCTGACCCGCCACTGACGGGCTCGAACGTCCGCACATGCCGCTGGCAGGTGGAGGTCCGTCGCTGCCCCAGAGCATGGTTCGCTTGGCCGGTGCCGTCTCCACGAGCTGAGCTAGCCCGCCGCTACTGCCTGGGGTCCTTGCAGGAGCGCGCTGGACTTGCCGCAAGAGACGCTCAGCACGAACCCACGAGCGGGCTGCTCGCTCTCCACGTCATTCGCGCTCGGTTCCTGCCTTACCTGAACGTCCGCGTGGATCGAGTGATCGAGAGCGGCAGGGACGTGGTCGTGCAGATGTGGGTCAACGCCACCAGGGAGGAGAGCTCTGCCGGCTGGCCCGCCGTCGCCATCCTAGGCTTCGACGAGCACGACAAGATCGTCTCGCACTTCGGGGTGCAGGACACCGCCGAGTTCCTCGTGGCCGCCGGAGTTCTGGACGAGCCGGAGCTGGAGGCCCAGCTCGAGCGGGTTCCACGGCCCGGAGACCACGAGCTGAACTGGGAGCAGCGCCTGTCCTGAAGGCCCGCGCCCACCTGCCCGACCGTTCCGCGGGAGCACCCTCGCGCAGACCTGCTCAACCTCCGGCCGCGCCCAGCCCCGCGTCTGCCGCCCTCCGCGACCGCTGTGCGAACGTCCGCTAGTAACTCGGTCTACGGGTCAGGGGTAGACGTAGGAACGTCCCCCTGATGCGGTGTTGGGCTTGGTGTCCCACGCATCGAGGAGGACGTCCGTGAGCAACCGTAGCGACCTGTCCCGAGGTGACCGCAACCGCAACGACCGCCTCGGGCGGCTGCGCGAACTGCTGCCAGGCAGCCACGCGATCGTCGGGATCGACCTTGCTGACGAGGTGCAGGCCGCGGTCGTGACCGACCACGACTCCCGCGTCCTGGCCCGCCGCCGAGTCACGGTCAAGGCGTGGCAGCTCGGCGACCTGCTCGACTGGGCGCTCGCGCAGGCGAAGGCCGCGGGGTTCGCGTCGGTGACGGTGGCGTGCGAGCCGACCGGGCACCGCTGGCGGATCCTCGACCAGCTGGCTGCCGAGCGCGGTCTCGCGCTGGTCTGCGTGCAGCCGCTGCTGGTCTACCGGGCCCGCGAGGCCGAGGACCTCACCTTTGACAAGTCCGACCCGAAGGACGCGGTTCTCATCGCCCGGCTCGCCGCCGGGCTGCGCTGCTACGAACCCGAACGCACCACCGAGCCCTACGCCCGGCTGCGCCACCTCGGCGCCCGCCGCTCCCAGCTCACCACCACCGCGACCGCGCAGGTCCAGGAGCTCCGCGACGTGCTCGAATGCGCCTGGCCCGCCGCGCTGGACGCCTCACCGGCACCGTTCCGATCCGCGACCTGGTGCGCCGCCCTCCACACGGCGCTGTCCCGCCCGGACCTTGCCGCCGTGCGCCGGCTCGGACGGGCCCGCTTCCTCGCCGCGGTCCGCCGCGCCATGCCGCTGTTCGGCGCGACGCATCCGCGGATGCGGATCGTCGACGCCGTCTTCGACGCTTTGAGCGACCCGACAGGAGTGCAGGTGCAGCGCGCCGGTGCGCTCGAACGCGCCGGGTTCGTCCTCGCCGACTGGGTCGAGACACGCGCCAGGTT
>NZ_SGXD01000007.1 GCF_004216915.1 Motilibacter rhizosphaerae | reverse complement strand
GCGGCGCGCGGGGGCCCCGGGGGGGGGGGGCCCCCGGGGGGGGGGCCCCCCCCCCCCCCCCCCCCCCCCCCCCGGGGGGGGGGGGGGGGGGGGGGGGGCGACCTCCCTGCCGCGGTAGTGGATCGGGCTGCCGCACGAGGTGGTGGCCGTACGGACGAGATCTCCTGCTGCTGGGCGCCACTCCGTGCGGTCGAGCCCGAACTGGATCGGGCAGCCTGATCGACTTCCTGGCTGAGCGCGGCGCGAGCGGGCGGAGCGGGCGGCGGGCACTGGGCCAGGAGCGGGGTCCAGCTGGCCTCCACTTCCACTCCAGTCACTCGCGCCCCTACTCTGTGCGACGAGCGTCCCGGCTGCGGGACCCGGGAGGTCCCAGCTGAAGGGGTCCGGACGACGATGGCCAGCAGGTCGGGCGACGAGGGCGGCGGCTCGGGCGAGCTGAGGGAGATGCGCTTCCTCACGGTCGCCGAGGTGGCGCAGATCATGCGCGTGTCGAAGATGACGGTCTACCGCCTGGTGCACTCGGGCGAGCTGCCGGCCGTCCGGGTGGGGCGCTCGTTCCGGGTGCCGGAGCAGGCCGTGCACCGCTACATCCGCGACTCCTACAGCGGTACCGCGTAGCCGGTAGGCTTGGGCGTCTGTCCTTCGGTCAAGGAGTCCGCGTGGGTTCGGTCATCAAGAAGCGTCGCAAGCGCATGGCGAAGAAGAAGCACCGCAAGCTGCTCCGCAAGACGCGCGTGCAGCGGCGCAACAAGAAGTAGTCAGCGCCCGCGGCTCGAGGGGCGGGAGCGCAGTCGCGCTGCCGCCCCTCCTGCCGCGCCCGCCAGCACGACGAGCCCGCCCAGGGCTCCCGCCGTCACTGCCGCGAGCCGCCAGGCACGGCGGGCCGAGCGGTACTCCCGCACGCGCCACCCGCGCTCGCGGGCGACCCCCCGCAGCCTGCGGTCGGGGTTGACGGCGCACGGGTGCCCGACGAGCTCGAGCATCGGCAGGTCGTTGGCCGAGTCGCTGTACGCCGCGCACCGCGCCAGGTCCAGCCCCTCGCGCTCGGCGAGCGCGCGCACCGCCTCCGCCTTCGCGGGGCCGTGCAGCACCCGCCCCACGAGCCGCCCCGTGTAGACGCCGTCGCGCGTCTCCGCCACCGTGCCCAGCGCACCCGTCAGACCGAGCTCGCGCGCGATCGTCCCCGCGACCTCGACGGGCGTCGCCGTCACCAGCCAGACGCGCTGGCCCTCCTCCACGTGCATCCGCGCCAGCGCGCGCGTGCCCGGCCACAGCTGGGTCGCCAGCGCGGCCCGCACGACCTCCTCGCTCACCCGCTGCAGCTCCTCCACCGGGCGCCCGCGGATGAACTCCAGCGCGGTCTCGCGCGCCTCCTGCAGCGCCGCCGGGTCCTCCACGCCACGGAGGCGGAACACCACCTGGCGGCGCCCGAAGCGCACCAGGGCCCGGGCGTCGAAGAAGCCGCGGGCGTACAGCCCCCGGGCGAGGTGGTAGAGCGAGGCCCCGCGCAGCAGCGTGCCGTCGACGTCGAAGAAGGCGGCGACCGCCGGCTCGGGGGCGACGTCGAGCGCGTCGACCAGCTCCGGGTCGACGGGCGGCCCCGCGGCACCGCCGGCGGGGCCGGACAGGTCCACCGCAGCGCGGGCGCAGGCCCGCCCCGCGTCGCGCGCGCCGCGCCGTCGGTCGCCGGAGCCCACGGCGCCGAACGTACCAACCCGGGGGGTGCGGACCGGTGCCGCGCCGCCGTCCGGCGTGCGAGCATGCCGCGGTGAGCAGCGAGCAGCAGGGCCGGGTCGAGCTGGTGGGCAAGCCCGGCTGCCACCTGTGCGACGCCGCGCGCGAGGTCGTGCAGCGGGTCTGCGGCGACGCGTACGCCGAGCGCAGCATCCTCGACGACCCCGCGCTGCACGAGCGGTTCTGGGAGCGCATCCCCGTCGTGCTGGTCGACGGCGTGGTCGTCGACTACTGGCACGTCGACGAGGACCGGCTGCGCGGGGCCCTGGCGCAGCGGCCGCCGGCGGCCCCGGGCGCGTGACCACGGGCTGGACCGCGCGGCCCGCCCTTCGTCTCCGAGTTGGAGCATCCCCCTTCTCCTGCGTAACGTGTGCCGCGGCAGGACCTGCCTAGAGGGAGTGCGAGCGGAACTCGTGAGCGACACCGGGAGCGATGCGGCGGATGCCGCCGCACGCGGCACGACTGCGGTCGAGGTCGTGCGCACCCTCCCGGAGGCGAGCGTCGCCCGGCTCCCCGTCTACCTCCGCGTCCTCTCCGAGCTCGCCCTCGCCGGCCGCACCGTCGTCAGCTCCGACGCGCTGGCCGCGCTCGCGGGCGTCGGCCCCGCCCAGGTGCGCCGCGACCTCGCGCCGCTCGGGCCGCGCGGGACCCGCGGCGTCGGCTACGACGTGGTCGCCCTGCGCGACCGGCTCCAGGACGTGCTCGGCCTGACGCACGAGTGGCCCGTCGTCATCGTCGGAGCCGGCAACCTCGGCCAGGCGCTCGCGGGCTACGCGGGCTTCGCTGACCGCGGGTTCCGCGTGGCGGCGCTCGTCGACGTCGACCCGCTGCTGGTCGGCTCCTCCGTCGCCGGGCTCGTCGTCGACCCGGCCGAGCGCCTCGAGGACGCCGTGCTCCGCAGCGGTGCCTCGATCGCGGTCGTCGCGACCCCGCCCGGCAGCGCCCAGGCCGTCTGCGACCGGCTGGTCGCCGCCGGGGTGCGCAGCATCCTCAACTTCGCCCCCGTCCTGCTCGTGGTCCCCGCCCACGTCGAGGTCCGCGACGTGGACCTCTCGGTCGAGCTCGCGCTGCTCGCCTTCCACGAGCAGCGCCGCGCCGCCGACCTCCCGCTGGACCTCCCCGTGCGGGAGGGCAGGGCATGAGCCTCATCGCCGTCGGGCTCTCGCACCGCACCGCTCCCGTCCCCGTCCTGGAGCGGGCGGCGCTCCCGGCGGAGGTCGTCCCGGAGGTGCTGCGCGAGGCGCTCGGTGGCGTGCACGTGGCCGAGGCCGCCGTGCTCGCGACCTGCAACCGGCTCGAGGTCTACGCCGAGGTGGACAAGTTCCACGGCGGCGTGGCCGAGCTCGGCGCGCTGCTGCAGGCCCGCACCGGCATGAGCCTCGAGGAGCTCACGCCCCACCTCTACGTGCACTACGAGGAGCGGGCCGTCTCCCACTTGTTCGGGGTCGCCGCCGGCCTCGACTCGATGGTCGTGGGCGAGGGCCAGATCCTCGGGCAGGTCAAGCAGGCGCTGCGCACGGCCCAGGAGGTCGGCACCGCTCGGCGGGTGCTCAACGAGCTGCTGCAGACCGCGCTGCGCGTCGGCAAGCGGGCGCGGAGCGAGACCGGCATCGACCGGGCAGGGCAGTCGGTCGTCGGCGTCGGGCTGGCCTCGGCCGAGGGCGTCCTCGACGGGCTCGCCGGGCGTCGCGCCCTCGTCGTCGGCGCCGGCTCGCTGAGCGCGCTCGCCGCGACGACGCTCGCCCGCGCCGGCGTCGCCGAGGTCGTCATCGCCAACCGCACGCCGGAGCACGGCGCTCGCGTCGCCGCGGCGGTCGGCGGCCGGCACGTGCCGCTCGACGCGCTGCCCGCGGAGCTCGCGCTCGCCGACGTCGTCGTCTCCTGCACCGGGGCCGTCGGCACCGTCGTGCGCACCGACGTCGTCGCCGCCGCGCTGCAGCACCGCGCGGTCGAGCGCGGCGGCACCACGCCCTACGCCGTGGTGGACCTCGCGCTCCCGCGCGACGTCGACCCCGGGGTGGCCGAGCTGCCGGGCGTGCACCTCGTCGACCTCGAGCGGATCGGCGAGCTCGTCGCCGCTCAGGAGGGCGGCCCGGACGTCGCCGCGGCCCGCGCGATCGTCACCGCCGAGGTCCAGGCCTTCGCCGCCTGGCAGGCCGCGGCCGCCGTCGCCCCCACGGTCGTCGCGCTGCGCGCCCGCGCCGACCAGGTCGTCACCGCCGAGCTCGAGCGGCTGGACGGCCGGCTCCCCGCCCTGGACCCGCGCGCCCGCGACGAGGTCGCGCAGACGGTGCGCCGCGTCGTGGACAAGCTGCTCCACACCCCCACCGTGCGGGCGAAGGAGCTGGCGGGGGAGCCCCTGCCGGTGTCCTACGCCGAGGTCCTGCGCGAGCTGTTCGACCTGGGCCCGGGCCCGGGCGAGGAGGCCGGCAGCGGCCTGGGCAGCAGCGGCGGGCTGGGCAGCGGCGGCAGCGTCACGCTGCGCAGCGACGGGCTCGCGTCGTGAGCGGGGGGCAGCGCGCGCTGCGGCTCGGCACCCGGCGCAGCGCCCTCGCCCTGGCGCAGTCCGGTGCCGTCGCGGCGGCGCTCACCGCGGCGACGGGCCGCCCGGTGGAGCTGGTCGAGGTGACGACCTTCGGGGACGTCTCGCGCGCGGCCCTCGCGCAGATCGGCGGCACGGGCGTCTTCGTCGGCGCCCTGCGCGAGGCGCTCGTCAGCGGTCAGGTCGACCTCGCGGTCCACTCGCTCAAGGACCTGCCGACCGCCCCGGCCAGGGGCGTCGCGCTCGCCGCGGTGCCCGAGCGCGAGGACCCGCGCGACGCCCTCGTGGCCCGCGACGGGCTCACGCTCGCCGAGCTGCCCCCGGGCGCGCGCATCGGCAGCGGCTCCCCGCGCCGCGCGGCCCAGCTCGCCGCCCTCGGGCTCGGCCACGAGGTCGTGCCGATCCGCGGCAACGTCGACACGCGGCTCCGCCTCGTCACCGACGGCGAGCTGGACGCGGTGGTGCTCGCTCGGGCCGGCCTCGTGCGGCTCGGCCGCGCGGACGCCGTCACCGAGGTGCTCGACCCGCTCCAGATGCTGCCCGCGCCCGGCCAGGGCGCGCTCGCGCTGGAGTGCCGCAGCGACGACGCGGAGACGGCCGCGCTGTGCGCCGCGCTGGAGTCGGCACCGACCCGGCTCGCCGTCCTCGCGGAGCGCAGCGTGCTGGCCGCGCTCGAGGCCGGCTGCTCGGCCCCCGTGGGAGCGCTCGCCGAGGTCGGCGAGGGCGACGACGGCGTCGACGAGCTCTACCTGCGCGCGCTGGTCGCCGCCCCCGACGGCCACGTGCTGCGCCTGCCCGTCACCGGGCCGGTGCCCGACGCCGCGTCGGCCGCCGCGCTCGGCCGGCGGCTCGCCGCCGACCTGCTCGCGGCCGGTGCCGCCGACCTCGTGCCCGCCCTCTCGTCCGCGCTGTCCCCGGCGCTCGCCAGCCGCGAGCCCCCTGCTCCTCCCGCCCCTCCGCTCCACCCCGGTGCGTCATCGACGCCGCTGCCGGACGCGCCTGCCACCCACCTGCCCGGGATGCCCGGGCCCCTACCTGGGGAGCGTGTCTGACGTGACGACCCGGCTCGTCCCGCCTACCGACAGCACCGCACCGAGCGGCGAGGACCGACCTGCCCAGGGCGCGTCCCTCGAGGTCAAGAAGGCCAAGCCGCGCGTCGTCGCCGGCGCGGTCGCCCTGCTCGGCGCCGGCCCCGGTGACCCGGGCCTGCTCACCGTGCGCGCCGTCGAGGCCATCCGCGCGGCGGACGTCGTCGTGGGCGACCTCGCCCTGCACGCCGCCGTCGTCGAGCGCTACGCACGTGCCGACGCCGAGCGCGTCGACACCTCGGAGGCGGGGCTCACCGACACCGAGCTCGCGCGGGTGCTCGTCCGCCACGCCAAGGAGGGGCGCAGCGTCGTGCGCCTGTTCTCCGGCGACCCGTTCCTCGCCGGCCACGGCGCCGAGGTCGCGGCGGCCCTCGCCAAGGCCCGCGTCGCCTTCGAGGTCGTGCCCGGCGTGTCCAGCGCGACGGCGGTGCCCGCGTACGCCGGTGTGCCGCTCACCACGGGCAAGGCCTCCGAGGTCCGCGTCGCCGACGTCTCCGGCAAGGGCGTGGCCTGGGACTCGCTCGGCGCGGGCTCAGCGACGCTGGTGCTGCTCGGCGCCGAGTCGCGGCTGGCCGAGGTCAGCGAGCGGCTCGTGGCCGGCGGGCGCCCCGCCTCGACCCCCGCCGCGGCGACCTGCAACGGCACCACCACCCAGCAGCAGACCGTCGTCACGACGCTCGGGCAGCTCGCGGTCGACGCGCAGGCCGTCGTCGACGGGTGCCACGGCCAGGTCGTCGTCGTCGTCGGCGACGTCGTGAGCCAGCGCGACAAGCTCTCGTGGTTCGAGACCAAGGCGCTGTTCGGCTGGCGGGTGCTGGTGCCCCGCACTCGCGAGCAGGCCGGCGCGCTGTCCGAGCAGCTGCGGACCTTCGGGGCCGTGCCCGAGGAGGTCCCGACCATCGCGGTCGAGCCCCCGCGCACTCCGCAGCAGGTCGAGCGCGCGGTCAAGGGCCTGGTGACCGGGCGCTACGAGTGGATCGCGTTCACCTCGCGCAACGCGGTGAAGGCGATCCGCGAGAAGTTCGAGGAGTACGGCCTCGACGCCCGCGCCTTCTCCGGCATCAAGGTGGCCGCCGTCGGCGAGCAGACCGCTGCCGACCTGCGCTCGTGGGGCATCGTGCCCGACCTCGTGCCGAGCGGCGAGCAGTCGAGCGCGGGCCTGCTCGCCGAGTGGCCGGAGTACGACCCGGTGCTCGACCCGATCGACCGCGTCTTCCTGCCGCGGGCCGACATCGCGACCGAGACCCTCGTCGCCGGGCTGACCCAGCTCGGCTGGCAGGTCGAGGACGTCACGGCCTACCGCACGGTCCGGGCAGCGCCGCCCGCGGCGCCGATCCGCGACGCGATCAAGTCGGGCGGGTTCGACGCGGTGCTGTTCACCTCGTCCTCGACGGTGCGCAACCTCGTCGGCATCGCGGGCAAGCCGCACGCGACGACGGTCGTGGCCTGCATCGGCCCGGCGACGGCGAAGACCGCGGAGGAGCACGGGCTGCGCGTCGACGTGCTCGCCCCCGAGCCCTCGGTCGCGGCACTGGCCCGCGCGCTGGCGGACTACGGGAGCTCGCTGCGCCTCGCCGCCGTCGAGGCGGGTGAGCCCGTCCTCAAGCCCTCCGAGAAGCGCCCGTCCGCGCGCCGGAAGGCGAAGTAGTGGCTGCGTCCTCTGGCTTCCCCGCCGTCCGCCCGCGCCGGCTGCGGCAGACCCCGGCGCTGCGCCGGCTGGTGGGGGAGACCTCGCTGGAGCCCCGGCACCTCGTGCTCCCCGCCTTCGTGCGGGAGGGCGCGCAGGAGCCGGAGCCCATCGCCTCGATGCCGGGCGTCGTCCAGCACTCGGTGGACTCCCTGCGCAAGGCCGCGGCGGAGGCGGCCTCCCTCGGCGTCGGCGGCATCATGCTGTTCGGCGTGCCGCTGGAGAAGGACGCCCGCGGCTCCGCCGGCACCGACCCCGACGGCATCCTCCAGGTCGCGCTGCGCGCCGTCCGCGAGGAGGTCGGTGACGACCTCGTCGTCATGAGCGACCTGTGCCTAGACGAGTTCACCGACCACGGCCACTGCGGCGTGCTCGACGAGCACGGGCACGTCGACAACGACGCGACGCTCGTCCGCTACGCCGAGATGGCCGTCGTGCAGGCCGAGGCGGGCGCCCACGTCGTCGGCCCCAGCGGCATGATGGACGGCCAGGTCGGCGTCATCCGCTCCGCGCTCGACGAGGCCCGCTTCTCCTCGGTCAGCATCCTCGCCTACTCCGCGAAGTACGCCTCGGCGTTCTACGGCCCCTTCCGCGAGGCCGTCGACTCCTCGCTCAAGGGCGACCGCAAGACCTACCAGCAGGACCCCGCCAACCTTCGCGAGTCGCTGCGCGAGGTGCTCCTCGACGTCGAGGAGGGCGCGGACATGGTCATGGTCAAGCCCGCCAGCGCGTACCTCGACGTGCTGCGGCTCGTCCGCGACAGCGTCGACGTGCCGGTGGCGGCGTACCAGGTCTCGGGGGAGTACTCCATGGTCGAGGCGGCCGCCGAGCGCGGCTGGATCGACCGCGACCGCACCGTGCTCGAGACGCTCACCGGCATCCGGCGTGCAGGTGCGGACGTCGTGCTGACCTACTGGGCCACCGAGGTCGCGGGCTGGCTCAGGGGCTGAGCCGCGCTCGCGCAGCCGCCAGCTCCTCCGGCGTGTCCGCGTCGTCGGCCGCCGCGCCGAGCTGCAGCGTCGAGCGGGAGAGCGCGGCGAGCGTACGGAACGCCGGGAGGCCGTGCAGCGGCTGAGCGGCGGCGAGGTGGGTCCGCAGCGGGTCCGCGCGCCATGCGCTCAGCAGCGGCTGCTCGCGGCCCTCGGCGTCCACCGCCATGACGCCCTCAGTGCCGGTCGCGTGGAGGGCCGCCACCAGCTGCTCGACCCCGGCACGCGTGACCCAGGGCAGGTCGCCCGCGAGCAGCACGACGACGAGCGCCGCCGGGTCGAGCTCGTCCACCCCCGCCGCGACGGCCGCGGCCGGCCCGCCGTGCGGCGGGTCCTCCTGCACCCACCGCACCGGCAGCGACGTCGTCCGCGGCTCGCCGACGCACACGACCTCGCTCGCACCGGCCGCGGCAGCCAGCACCCGGTCGAGCATGGCGACGCCGCCGACGGGCTCGGCGAGCTTGTCGCTGCCCATGCGGCGGGAGCGCCCGCCGGCGAGCACGACCGCCGCGTACGTCGTCACGGGCGGCACCGTACCCAGCGCCCCGAGCGCGTTCACCTGGCGTTGCGGAAGCCGTGCCCGAGCGGTCATGTCATCTTCGCCGCAACGACCTGGCTGCCGGTGCCCCGGCGAACCAGACTGCCTGCGCCGGACAGCCGAGGAAGGACGCCATGAGCCACGGGCACCACCACCACGACCACCACTCGAACGGGGACCACGCGCACGGGGAGCACGACCACACCCACGAGCCCTCGACGGGCCTGCAGTCCGAGTGGGCGGACGAGTCGATCCCCGACAGCGAGCTGAGCCCCCGGTCGCTGTCGCGCCGCAACCTGCTCCGCAGCGCGGGCGTCCTCGGCGCCGGCGCGGCGTCCCTCGGGGTCTTCGGCGGTGGCGCGGGCGTCGCGGCCGCGGCCGAGACGAGCAGCAGCAGCAGCAAGAAGGACGCGACCGAGGGCATCGTCTACCTCTCGGGCGACCACCACATCCACACGCAGTTCAGCTCCGACGCGCTCTACATGCCGGAGCAGCAGGCGCGCCGCGGCGCGGAGTACGGCCTGGACTGGCTGGTCATCACCGACCACGGCAGCGTCGCGCACGCCAAGATCGGCGTCGACAAGGTCAACCCGCACATCAGGAACGCGCGCGTCGAGACGCCGCGCACCCTGGTCTTCCAGGGCCTCGAGTGGAACATCCCCGCCGCCGAGCACGGCACCGTCATCGTCACCCCCGGTGACAACGAGGTGGCCGTCCTCAAGGAGTTCGAGAACTCCTTCGACGGCGCGGTGACCGGCACCACCGACGGCACCCTCGGGGGCCCGAACACCGCCGCCAACGAGTCGCTGGCCATCAAGGGCATCCAGTGGCTGACGGCGCAGAAGCAGGCCGGCCGCGTGGCGGACGCGATCATGTTCGCGAACCACCCTGCGCGCAAGGGCATCGACTCCCCGCACGAGATCCGCGCGTGGCGCGACGCCGCCCCCGGCACCTTCACCGGCTTCGAGGGTGCGCCGGGCCACCAGGCCGCGCAGCTCTCCGGCGGCGCCCGCGGCGAGTACGGCTTCGCCAAGAGCGCGCAGAGCTTCCCCGACTACCCGGTCGAGGCGTACCGCACCCACGGCGGCTTCGACTGGATGTCCGCGACGGTCGGCGGTCTCTGGGACTCGCTGCTCGCCGAGGGCAAGCCGTGGTGGATCACGGCCAACTCCGACAGCCACCAGGTCTTCAACGACCGGCTCGTCCGCCCGGCCGGCCAGGACACCGACGCGTACTTCCAGGCCAACGGCCAGTACGGCGACCCGGTCGACTCCGGTGCGCCCGTCTCCGGCCGCTCGGACTTCTTCCCGGGCTACTACAGCCGCACCCACGTCGGCGTCTCGACCTTCGGCTACGTGCCGGTGGTCGAGGGCCTGCGCTCCGGCAACGTGTGGGTCGACCACGGCCAGCTCATCGACGGCCTCGCCGTGCAGATGCGCCGCCGCGGCGGCTCCGGGGAGACCGCGCCGCTCGGCGGCGTGCTCATCGCGAAGAAGGGCGACAGCGTCGAGGTCGAGATCACGATCGACCTGGCGAGCCGCCCCAACAACAACGGCGACTGGCCGACGCTGCGTCGCGTGGACGTCATCCGCGGCGACGTGACGGGGCCGGCGACGAACAAGGACGGCTTCTACAACCCCACGGCTGCCGTGGTGAAGCAGTTCGAGGTCTCGCAGCAGACCGGCCAGGTGTCGTTCAGCCTGCGCTTCAAGAACGTCGACCGGAACTTCTACGTGCGCCTCCGCGGCACGGATGCCCGCCGTTCGGCGGTCGGCCTGCTCGGCGCCAAGGTCGACCCGCAGGGCCCGGCCATGGACGTCCCCGGTGTGGGCAGCCCCTGGGACGACCTGTGGTTCTACACCAACCCGATCTTCGTCGCGGTCGCGTGACGATCCCCGTCGGGACCGACGCCCCGCAGGCCTCCGGGCCTGCGGGGCGCTCGGCTGTGGGCAGTGCTGTGGGCAGTGCTGTGGGCACGGTGGTGGGAGCGAGCCTGCTCCACGTCGAGACCCACGACGCGGAGCACCTGCTGCACGACCTGCTCGACGCCCTGGGGGTCGCCGGGCGGGACGACGTCGTGGGGACGACGCACGTCGTCAGCGCGCCGTGGCAGCACGAGTGCGTCGCCGTGGAGCTCCCCGCCGGGGTGCCGGCCGACCCGGCGGTGCTGGCCGCCGCGGTGGGAGCGGGGGTCGCCGTCCGCGAGCCCGGCGGCGAGGTCCGTGCTGCGGGGGACGAGCGGCAGGCCGCTGGTGCGGCGGCCGCCGGCGAGCAGCTGGCGGCGCGTACGGGCGGGCGGGCCGTGGTCTACCCGGGCCAGGCGCTGCTCGTGGGACGGGTGCCCGTCGCCGACGTCGTCGCCGGGACGCGCATCGAGAGTGCCGTCGACCGGGCGGCGCGCGCGCAGGCAGCGCCTGAGGACGTGCTGGAGACACGGGGTTTCGTGCGGCCCGTGTTCGAGGACGGCCGCCTGGTCGCGCCGTGCCTGCCCGCCGGACCGGGGCTGCTCGTGCCGTGGGAGCCCGAGCACGTCCACCGGTGCGGCGGGCACTAGCCCCCTAGGGCTCCTGGCGGTCGCGCAGCTCGGTGGACGTCGCGCCACCGCCGTCGGCGGCGACCCGCTCCTCGGACGAGCGGACGTCCACGACCTGGTCGTCCGCGCTGCGGGCGTCGTCGCGCAGGTCGATGTCGGGCGTGCCCGTCCCCGCGGCGCCGGGAGAGGCCAGCGGCTGGTCGAGCAGCTCGTCGGCGCGGCCCTGCTCGGTGAGGTCGGCGCGCGTGCGGTGCAGGTCGGCCTCCGCGCGGCTGCGCTCGGCCTCCGCGCGGCTGCGCTCCGCCTCGGCCGCGGCGAGCCGCGCCTCCCGCTCGGCGATCTCCGCGTCACGGGCGCGCCGGTCCGCCTCCGCGTGGTGCTGCTGGGACACCTCCTCGCGCCGGGCGCGGAGCTCGGTCTCCCGCGCCCGCTCCGCCTGCTGGGCGCGCATGCGCGGCACGAGGGCCGCTGCCACGGCGAGCAGGACGACGACGACGATGATGGCGACGATCCACCCGGTCATGGGGACCTCCTTCAGGTCGTCCGAGTGGATTCCCCGAAGATCGTCGGACTAGTCCCGCTGTCACCCGGACGTGGTGCCCGCGCCGTGCCACGATCCGGAGATGCAGCGCTGGGCCCTGCTCGGGCGTACCTCCCTCGTCGCCGCGGCGGCCGGCGTCGTCGCGCTCGGCGTGCGGCTGGAGCACGTGCACAGCGAGACCTGGGAGTGGGGGCTGTCGCCGGCGGCGACGCCCGCGAAGCCGCACTACCTCGGCCGGGACTACCTGCGCTCGGGCCCGACCGCCGCGCCCTCCGGCGGGGCGCACCGGCTGCGCGACGACTCCGGGGGCGGTGAGGTCTGGGCGCGCACCCTCAGCACGTACGCGCCGGCCGGGCTCACGGTCCGCAGCAGCAGCGGCGGGTGGGTCGGCTACTCGCTGATGGGCGGTCCCTGAGCCCAGCTAGTCGGCCGCGCGCGGCGGCAGCTCCGCGCGCACCGTCGCCGCCGCGGCGTCGAGCGCCGCCGCGTCCCCGCCCGCGAGCCCGACCGCCACGCCCGCGAGGAACGTCGTGAGCGGTGCGGCGGGGCGCGCCACGCCGTGGGCGGAGTCGCGGGCGAGGTCGAGGATCGCCTGGCGCACCGGCAGAGCGGCGAGCTCGTCGGACAGGCCGAGAGCGGCGGCCACGCGGGAGGTCCACTCGTCGAGGGTGATCTCGGCAGGCTCGGGGGCGTCGGTCATGCCCGCATCCTGCCAGCCGGCCCGGTGCTGGGGAGCGGCTCAGCCCTTCGCGTACGCCACGGCGAGCTCGCCGACGAGCTGGACGTAGGACGCGTCGTGGTTGTAGCTGAAGATCGCCGCGCCGAGCGCGCTCCCGCTGCGCATGTCGCCCCCGCCGGCGCAGAGGTACGTGCCGGCCGCGGCGGCGGCGTCGTCGATGTCCTGCGGGTCCGCGACGCCGTCGCCGTCGGCGTCCGTGGCGACGCGGGCCCAGGTCGAGGGGATGAACTGCATCGGGCCCACCGCGTGGTCCCACTGCGGGTCGCCGTCGAGCCTCCCGCCGTCGGTGTCGGGCACCGCGGCGTACGTCGTGCCGTCGAGCGCCGGGCCGATGATCGGCGGCGTGGAGCGGCCGTCGGCGCCGAGCACCGCGCCGCCGAAGCGCCCGTGGTTGGACTCGACCCGGCCGAGAGCAGCGAGCACCGGCCAGGACAGGTGGCAGCCGGGGTCGTGCGCGTCGGCGAGGCTGGCCCCCCGCACGTACGCGGCCTGGGCGACCGCCGGGATGCCGCTGGTCAGCAGCTGGGCGGGGAGGACGCGGCCGGCCTGGGGAGCGGCGGGGCTGGGCACGGGGTGCGCGCGGAGCTCCTCGCCGAGGCTGCCGACGACGGGGGTGCGCGGGACCGGCTGCGCGCTCGAGCTCTCGAGCCCGAGCGCGGGGCGCGCGACACGGGCCTGCGCGGCGGCCGGGCCGGTCGGGGCGCTCGCGACGGGGTCGGCCGAGCTCGTCGCCTCCGGCAGCGCGGACGCGGCCAGCACGAGGACGGGCACGCAGGCGACGCCCGCGGCGACGACGGAGCGGGGGAGGCGCGCGGCACGGGCACGCGGCAGGAGGGGGCGCAGAGCAGCTCCTCGGGTCGCGGACGGCGGGCGGACGCGTACGGCACCCGCGGCTCCACCCTGCCGGACGGGGGCGGGCACGTCCAGCCAGTCGAACGACCGGTGCGTCCCGGTTGTTCCGTTCCGCGGGCCCGAGTCGCGCAAACAGGACTGGAGTTGCGACGAAAGTGTCCCTAGGCTGCAGGGCAGCAGCAGCCGTCGAGGAGGACCCATGTGCTACGGATTCGGTGAGCCGACCCAGGCGGCGCCGGCCGCCCCGCAGGCCGCGCCCGCCCCGCGCTCGGGGGAGCGCCAGGTGCCCCTCGACGACGTGAGCATCCAGCTCTACACGCTGCGCACCGTGCTCGAGGACGACCACGACGCGGTGATGACCGCGCTGGCCGGCATCGGCTACCGCAAGGTCGAGGCGGCGGGCACGTGGGGCCGCACCGCCCAGGAGCTGCGCGGCTTCCTCGACGGGCTCGGCGTGCGCGCGACCAGCGCCCACCTCCCGCTCGCCGAGGACGCCGCCGGGCTCGAGCGCAAGCTCGCTGACGCGGTGGCCCTGGGCCACGCGTACGTCAACGTGCCGTTCCTGCGCTCGGAGTCCAGCGAGGACTGGAAGCGCTGGGCCGACGAGATCAACGCCGAGGCCCAGGCCTTCGCCGAGCAGGGCATCCGCTTCGGCTACCACAACCACGCCCACGAGTACACCGTCCAGCTCGACGACGGCACGACCCCCTGGGACGTCCTCACCTCGCGCTGCGACCCGGCCCTCGTCCACCTCGAGCTCGACCTGCACTGGGTGGTCACCGCGGGCGTGCAGCTCGGCGAGAGCGACCCCGTCGGCTACACCCTCGACGTCATCTCCGCGGCGCCGCAGCGGGTCCGGCAGTACCACGTGAAGGACCGGCACGCCGACACCGGCGACACCGGCGACCTCGGCTCCGGGATGGTCGACTTCGCCCGCATCTTCGCCGCCCACCAGGTGGAGGAGTGGATCGTCGAGAACGACCGCCCGGACGTCACGCCGCTGCGGACGGCCGAGGTCGGGTGGGCGTACCTCAGCGACATCAGGTTCTGAGGCTCGGGGGCCCCGGACTCCCAGGCAGCCCACAGGTCGGCGAGACCAACGCCACTCGGCGGCATGCGCGCCGGGTGGGAGGATGGAGGGGTGCCCGACACCTCCCGTTCCGCCGAGCTCTTCGCCCGCGCGCAGGCCGTGAGCCCCGGCGGGGTCAACTCCCCCGTGCGCGCCTTCAAGGCGGTCGGCGGGACCCCGCGCTTCTTCGTGGACGGCTCCGGCCCGTACCTCACCGACGCCGACGGCGCGACCTACGTCGACCTCGTCTGCTCGTGGGGCCCGCTGCTGCTGGGGCACGCGCACCCCGACGTCGTGCGGGCGGTGCAGGAGCAGGTGGTGCACGGCACGTCGTACGGCGCGCCCAACGTCCACGAGCTCGAGCTCGCCGAGGAGATCGTGTCCCGCGTGGACCCGGTCGAGAAGGTGCGGCTGGTCAGCTCGGGCACCGAGGCGACGATGTCGGCGATCCGGCTGGCCCGCGCGGCGACCGCGCGCGACCGCATCATCAAGTTCTCCGGGCACTACCACGGCCACTCCGACAGCCTGCTCGCCGATGCGGGCAGCGGCGTCGCGACGCTCGGCATCCCCGGGACGCCCGGCGTGACGCGCGGTGCAGCCGCGGACACCCTGGTGCTGCCGTACAACGACGTCCCCGCGCTCGAGGCGGCCTTCGCCGAGGCCGGCGACGGGATCGCCTGCGTCATCGTCGAGGCGGCCTCCGGCAACATGGGCGTCGTGCCGCCGGCGCCGGGGTTCACCCAGGCGCTGCGCGACCTCTGCACCCGCTACGGCGCGCTGCTCGTGAGCGACGAGGTCATGACCGGCTTCCGCGTCTCGCCCGCCGGCTGGTACGGCCTGGAGGGCGTCGTGCCGGACCTGCTGACGTTCGGCAAGGTCATGGGCGGCGGCTTCCCCGCCGCGGCCTTCGGCGGCCGCGCCGAGCTCATGGACCTGCTCGCCCCGAGCGGCCCGGTCTACCAGGCGGGCACGCTGTCCGGGAACCCCGTGGCGACCGCCGCCGGGCTGGCCACCCTGCGGGCGGCCGACGGCGACGTCTACGCCCGGGTCGACGCGGCAGCGAAGACCGTGTCCACCGCGGTCTCCGAGGCGCTCGCCGCGGAGGGCGTCGAGCACCGCGTGCAGCACGCGGGCAGCATGTTCAGCGTGTTCTTCACCGCGGACGAGGTGCGCGACTACGAGGGCGCGAAGGCCCAGCAGGCGTGGCGGTTCCCGCCGTTCTTCCGCACGATGCTCGACGCCGGGGTCTACCTCCCGCCGTCGGCGTTCGAGGCGTGGTTCCTCTCGGCGGCGCACGACGACGCGGCACTCGACCGGGTGCTTGCCGCCCTGCCGGCCGCCGCGCGCGCCGCGGCCCAGGCGGTGCCGGCGTGAGCGAGACCACGCGCGTCCACCTGGTGCGCCACGGCGAGGTGCACAACCCGACGGGAGTGCTCTACGGCCGGCTGCCCGGGTTCCACCTCTCCGACCGGGGCCGGGAGATGGCCGAGCGGCTCGGGGAGGTGCTGGGGGAGCGCGACATCACCCACCTCGTCGCCTCGCCGCTGGACCGCGCGCAGGAGACAGCCGCGCCGCTGGCCGCCTTCCGCGGGCTCTCGATCACCACTGACCCGCGTGTCATCGAGGCCGGCAACCGCTTCGAGGGCAGGACGTTCGGCGTCGGCGACGGGTCCCTGCGCCGGCCCGCGGTGTGGCCGCTGCTCGTCAACCCGTTCCGCCCGTCGTGGGGCGAGCCCTACGACCAGATCGCCCAGCGCATGCGCGCCGCCGTGACCGACGCGCGTGCCGCCGCCCGCGGGCACGAGGCCGCGATCGTCAGCCACCAGCTCCCGGTGTGGGTGGCGCGCTGCTCCTACGAGGGCCGGCGGCTGTGGCACGACCCGCGTACGCGCCAGTGCTCGCTCGCGTCCGTGACCACCCTGGTGTGGGAGGGCGACCGGCTCGCGCGCATCGAGTACCTCGAGCCGTGCCTCGACCTGCTGCCGGCCAAGGCGGGGTACGGCGCGTGAAGCTCCGCGCTACCCTCGCCGTCGTACTGCTGGCGCTCGCCGCCTGCTCCGGCAGCAGCGACGCGCGCGGCAAGAAGATCGGCCAGGACGAGATCGTCACGTGGGACTCGGGCCAGGGCCCGGCCTTCCCCGCGCTCACCGGCACGGACCTCACGGGCGGGCCGATCAGCCTGCAGCCGGGCGGCGCGGTCACCGTCGTCAACTTCTGGGGCTCCTGGTGCGGCCCGTGCCGCCAGGAGGTCCCGGCGCTGAAGAAGGCCGCCGCCGAGCTCGCGCCGAAGGGCGTGCGCTTCGTGGGCATCAACGTCCGGGCCAACGGCGACAAGGTGGGCGAGGCGAAGTACGCCGCGCAGGAAGCCCTGCCGTACAAGACCTTCTGGGACCCAGACGGCAAGATCCTCCTGCAGCTGCGCAAGGTCGCCCTCACCGCGCCGCCCCAGACGATCGTCATCGGGCCGGACGGCCGCGTGACCGCGCGCTTCGCCTCCGCCATCAGCGCGATCACGCTGGAGTCCCTCGTCGCCGACGCGACGGGCACCTCGGCCGCCACGACCCCGTCGCCGGCGGCCTCATGAGCACCATCACCACCGGTCCGCTGCTGCTCGCCGCGCCGCTCGCCGCGGCAGCGGGGCTCGTGTCGTTCCTCTCGCCGTGCGTGCTCCCGCTCGTGCCCGGCTACCTCTCCTACGTCACCGGGCTCACCGGCGAGGAGCTGGCCGAGCGCCGCCGCGGCCGCGTCGTCCCCGGCACCGTGCTGTTCGTGCTCGGCTTCAGCGCCGTGTTCATCCTCGAGGGCGTGCTGACCACGCTGGCGGCGCGGGTGTTCCTCGTCGAGCACCAGCACGCGCTGCAGCAGGTCCTCGGCGTGCTCACGATCCTGCTCGGCCTCGCCTTCGCGGGTGCGCTGCCGGGCGTGGCCCGCGAGTTCCGCCTGCACCGCCGCCCGGCGCTCGGGCTCGCCGGCGCGCCCATGCTGGGCGCGCTGTTCGGGCTCGGCTGGACGCCCTGCGTCGGCCCGACCCTCGCGGCCGTGCTCAACCTCGGCGCGGCCGGCGGCGACTCCACCCGCAGCGCGCTGCTCGCCGCGGCGTACTGCCTGGGGCTGGGGCTGCCGTTCCTCGTGGCCGGGCTCGCCTACCGGCGGGCGCTGTCCGCGTTCTCCGTCGTGCGCAGGCACTCGGTGTGGGTGCTCCGGTTCGGCGGGGTCATGCTCGTCGCCATCGGGCTGCTGCTGCTGTCGGGGACGTGGAGCGAGCTGCTCGTCATCGTGCAGCGCCGCGTCGACTCCTTCGGCCCGGCGCTGTGAGCACGCTCGCCCCCGGGCTCGCCGGACCGCGCCTCGGCCCCGTCGGCTGGCTGCGCTGGGCATGGCGCACGCTGACCTCGATGCGGACCGCGCTGGTCCTGCTGCTCCTGCTCGCCCTCGTCGCCGTGCCCGGCTCGATCATCCCGCAGGAGGCGGTCAGCCCGGGCCGGGTCACGAACTACCGCCAGCAGCACCCGCACCTCGCCCCGTGGGTCGATCGCCTCGGCGGCTTCCACGTCTACACCTCGCCGTGGTTCTCCGCGGTCTACCTGCTGCTGTTCACCTCGCTGGTGGGCTGCGTCGTCCCGCGCGCGCGGCTGCACTGGCGGGCCGTGCGCGCGCGGCCACCGCGTACGCCGTCGCGGCTGGAGCGGCTGCCCAGCTCCCGCGAGTTCACGACGACGGTAGAGCCCGAGACCGTCCTGACGGCGGCCCAGGAGCTGCTGCGGGACAAGCGCTTCCGACTCGACCGGCACGAGGCCAGCGTCGCGGCGGAGAAGGGCTACCTGAAGGAGACGGGCAACCTCGTCTTCCACGTGGCGCTGCTCCTGCTGCTCGTCACCTTCGCCTACAGCCACCTCGTGGGCTTCACCGGCAACCGGGTCGTGGTGGTGGGCAGCGCCTTCGGCAACGGGCAGTTCGACTCCGTGCGCTACGGCGCGAGCGCCGGCCCCGACGACGTCGTGCCGTTCACCCTGGAGCTCGACTCGCTGCAGGTGCGCTACCAGCCGACGGGCGACCAGACGGGTGCCCCGCGCGGCTTCGACGCCGCCGTCTCCTGGAGCCTCGGCGACCGCTCCGGCACGGCGCACGTCAAGCCCAACTCGCCGCTCATCGTCAACGGGGACAAGGTCTTCCTCACCGGCAACGGCTACGCGCTGCGCGTCCGCGTACGGGACGCGGCAGGGACCGTCGTCAGCGAGCCGACCGTGGTCTTCCTGCCGCTCGACGGCAACGACACCTCCGTCGGCGTGGTCAAGGTGCCGCAGGCGGAGGGTGGCCTGGTCTTCTCCGGCGTCTTCCTGCCCACCGCCGTCGTGGACCCCGTGCGCGGGCCGGTGTCGGCGTACCCCGACCTGGTGAAGCCCGAGGTCTACTGGACCGCCTACACCGGCGTGGACTCGTCGTCCTCGGTCTACTCGATGGACCCCACCGGCCTCACCCAGGTCAAGGACGCCGCGGCCCCGTGGCGCAAGGGCGTGAGCCTGCAGGACCCGGTCGCGGAGCTGCCCGGAGGCAAGGGCTCCATCGAGCTGCTCGGCATCGAGCGGTTCGCCAACTTCCAGATCTCGACCTCGGCCGGCGACAAGCCGGTGCTCGCCTCCGCGCTGCTGGCGCTGTTCGGCCTGACCAGCTCGCTGCTCCAGCGCCAGCGCCGGGTCTGGGTCCGCGCGACGGGGACGGCCGAGGGGCGTACCGTCGTGCAGGTGGCGGGCCTGGGCCGCAGCGAGTCCGCGGCGCTCGCCGAGGAGGTCGCGCTGCTGGCCGGGGAGCTTCAGTCGCGGGTGGACGGCGGGCGCGGGCCCGCAGCAGCACGAACGGAGCAGGCATGAGCATGGCGGCGCTGAGCCTCGACCTCGTCTACTCGGCGATGGCGGTCTACACGCTCGCGATGGTGTGCTTCTTCGCCGAGATCGCGCTCGGCCGGTCAGCGGTGGCCGTCCCGGCCGTCGCGCCGGTGGAGGAGCGGGTGCCGGCGATGGCGGGCGGCCCCGGGGTCGCACCGGAGCCCGTCGCCGTCGTCCCGGACGCCGCGAGCAGCGGCGGACGCGGCGAGCGGCTCGGCCGCACCGCGGTCGCGCTCACCACGCTGGCGTTCCTCCTCCACGGCGCGGGCCTGGTGACCCGCGGGCTCGCGGCGCACCGCGCGCCGTGGGGCAACATGTACGAGTTCGCGCTGACCGCGACCTTCATGGCCGCCGGCGTCCTGCTCGCCGGGCTGCGCGCGTGGGGCGTGCGCGCCGCGGGCGCCGTCGTCGTCCCGGTCGTCCTGCTGCTGCTCGGGCTCGGCGTCACCGTGCTCTACACCGACGCCGAGCAGCTCGTCCCGGCGCTGCAGTCGTACTGGCTGTGGATCCACGTCACCGCCGCGACGCTCGCCGCCGGCGGCTTCATGCTCGGCGCCGCGCTCACCTCCCTCCGCCTCGCCCGCGGCCGGCTCGAGGTCCGCGCCCCGCGCTGGACCTCGGCGCTGCCCGCCGACGACGTGCTGGACCGTACGGCGTACCGCGCGCACGTCTTCGCGTTCCCCGTCTTCACCTTCGCGGTGATGGCCGGCGCGATCTGGGCGGAGAACGCCTGGGGCCGCTACTGGGGCTGGGACCCCAAGGAGACCTGGTCGTTCATCACGTGGGTGTTCTACGCGGGCTACCTGCACGCACGGGCGACCCCGGGCTGGCGCCGGCGCGCGGACCTGCTGGCGCTGCTGGGCTTCGCCGCGCTGATGTTCAACCTGTTCGGGGTCAACATCTGGTTCTCCGGGCTGCACGAGTACGCCGGCCTGGGGAAGTAGGGCGGCCTGCCCAGCACCACCGGCTAGGCGCACCAGCGGCTAGGCGCCCGGGCCGTCCTCGTCCTCGCGGAGCCGCCGCTCGCGCTCGCGCAGCTCCTGCTCCCACTTGTGCAGGCGGAGCCGCTCGAGGAACGCGGGGTCGTCGTCGGGGGCGACCTGCTGGCGCGGGGAGGGCCGGGACTGCGGGGCGGACCAGCCGGTGCCCGCGCCCTCGACCCGGGCCCGTCCGGCGAAGAGGTAGACGAGCGCGCCGACCAGCGGGAACAGCAGGATCAGCAGCACCCACAGCACCTTGGGCAGGCCGCGCAGCGCCTCCTCGGGCGTCGTGATGCAGTCGACCAGCGCCCACACGACGAGGACGAGGCCCAGCAGCTCGGGCAGGAAGCGCAGCACGGCGACAGCGTAGGCTTGACCCGTGCTCCAGCGCTATCCGCTTCCCGCGTACCTCGCGCTGCGCACCGCCCTGCTGGTCGGTGTCGCCGTCGTCCTCTGGGCGCTCGGCGTGCGCGGGCTGCTCGCGATCATCCTCGCGCTGCTCGTCTCGAGCGTCATCAGCCTGTTCACGCTCGGCCGCTACCGCGACGCGGTGTCCGGCAACCTCGACCGCAGGATCTCCCGCACCCGCGAGCGCCTCGACCGCGCGGCGGCCAGCGAGGACGAGTAGGTCCGGTCCAGGGTCTAGCTGCGCAGCCGCGCGACCACGAGCTCGCGCCACGCGGGCACCAGCGCGCCCAGCTCGGCCAGCTCCACCTCGTCGCCCAGCTCCGCCCCGGCCGGCACCGCCTCGAGCGTGCGGCGCACCGCGAGCGGCTCCTCGACGCCCGTGAGCCCGAGCGCGGCGAGCGTGCTCCCCGCCACGGTGACGCGCAGGGGGCGCCCCCGGAGGGTGGCGGAGTAGGCGTGCGGACCGTCGGCGGTCACGTCCAGGTCGTCGCTCACAGGGCCAGCCCGAGTCCGAGCAGCGCGCCGTAGGCGAGCTGCAGCCGCCCCGTGCCGGCGAGCACGGGGATGAGGTCGCGGCCCCGCGCGCCGCTGCGGACGACCCGCACCGGTGCGGCGGCCAGCGGCAGCGCGAGGAGGGCCAGCAGCGCGCCCGGACGCGCCGGGGCGAGGGCCAGCGGGACGAGCGCGGCGAGGGCGAGCAGGCCGGCGTACAGCAGGCGGGTGCGCGCGTCACCGAGGCGCACGGCGAGCGTGCGCTTGCCGGAGACCGCGTCGCTCGGGATGTCGCGCAGGTTGTTGGCGACGAGCAGCGTGCAGGCCAGGGCCCCGACGCCGACGGCGGCGCCGACGGCGAGCCAGGGGAGCGACTCCGTCTGGACGTACGCGGTGCCGGTGACCGCGACGAGCCCGAAGAAGACGAAGACCGCGAGCTCGCCGAGCCCGGCGTAGCCGTAGGGGTGGCTGGTGCCGGTGTAGCCCCAGGCGGCCGCGACGCTGACCGCGCCGACGGCGAGGAGCCACCACGCGCCGGTCGCGACGACGAGGACGAGCCCGGCGACGCAGGCGACGCCGAACGCCGCGAACGCCGCCGCCCTGACCGCTCCGGGCGAGGCGGCCCGCGAGCCGACGAGCCGGAACGGCCCGACCCGCTCGTCGTCCGTGCCGCGGATCCCGTCGCTGTAGTCGTTGGCGTAGTTCACGCCGACCTGCAGGGCGAGCGCCACGACCGCGGCCACGACGGCGCGCCACGCCACGGCGCCGCCCTCGGCCACCGCGGCGCCCGTGCCGGCGAGGACGGGCGCGATCGCGGCCGGGAGGGTGCGTGGGCGGGCGCCGGACACCCACTGCGCGGTCGTCGTCACGCGCCCATCCTCCCAGTGCGTGATCCCTTTCGGGTCAGGTGGGCGCGCGAACCGCCGAAGAGGCAGGGAGAGGCGGCGACGGGGCGCCGCGGCAGACGGACGGGGACGGGCACATGGGGCGATCGGCGTACGGCATCGGTGTGCGGCTGCGGGCGACCGTGGGCGTGGCGCTCCTCGCGGCTGTCGGCATCGGGGGGACGGGCCTGCACGTGGCCAGCAGCCTCGCCGACCGGTCGCAGCAGTACTCCACGCACGTCGCGGCGGCTCTGACCTCCGACGCGCTGGTCCACCAGGCGGAGATCAAGAGCCGTCTCGACCTGTACCGCCTCGCGACCGCGACCGACGACGCCGGCCGTCAGAAGTACCTCAAGAGCAGCAAGGCCGACGACGCGGACATCGCCGACGGCACCAAGGGCATGGTCGCCGCGGTCCCGTCCGTCGCCGGGCCGTTCACCAAGTTCTCCACGGCGTGGTCGGCGTGGACGGCGTACCGCGACAGCACGGTGTTCCCGGTCGCCATGAAGGGCGACTTCGCCGGCACGACCAAGCTCATGGACAGCCAGGGCAACGACCTCATCAGCGCTGCTGTCGACAACCTCGACGAGACCGAGGCCGCGCTCGCCAAGCTCGACACGAAGATGCAGGCCGAGCAGCGCAGCACCTACAAGACCAACCGGCTGCTCCTCCTGGCCGTGCTGCTCGCGGGCGTCGTCGCGGCGTTCCTGCTCTGCGAGGTCCTCGTCCGCGGGCTCATGCGCCGGCTCGTCCGGGTCCGCGACGGGCTGCTGCAGATCGCCGAGGGCGACCTCACGGTGCGCGTCACCGACACGGTGGACGACGAGCTCGGCCAGGTCGCACGAGCGGCCGACCGGGTCGGGCAGAGCCTCGGCTCGGCCCTCGCCGACGTGCGCCGCAGCGCCGACGCGCTGTCGGCGGCCTCGACGGAGCTCGGCGCGACGAGCGGGGCGATCGCCGTCAGCGCCGAGCACGCGAGCCGCCAGGCGAGGGTCGCGGCGAGCGCGGCCGACCTCGTCAACGGCAACATCGACTCGGTCGCCGCGGGAGCCGGCCAGATGAGCTCGAGCATCGCGGAGATCGCGACCAACGCCAACGAGGCGGCGGTCATCGCCACCCGGGCGGTGGACCTCGCGCGCAGCACGAGCGGCACCGTCGAGCAGCTCTCGACGTCATCGGGCGAGATCGGCGCGGTCATCAAGACCATCACGGCGATCGCGGAGCAGACCAACCTGCTCGCGCTGAACGCGACCATCGAGGCGGCGCGCGCGGGCGAGGCGGGCAAGGGCTTCGCCGTCGTCGCCAACGAGGTCAAGGAGCTGGCGCAGGCGACCGCCCGTGCCACCGAGGAGATCTCGCAGCGGATCGAGACGATCCAGGGCGACACCGCCGGGGCCGTCGGGGCGATCGCGAAGATCACCGAGGTCATCGGCTCGATCAGCGACTACCAGACCACCATCGCGACCGCTGTCGTCCAGCAGACCGCGACGACGACGGACATGGGCCGCTCGGTCGGGGAGGCCGCCGGAGGCAGCAAGGAGATCGCGGCCACCATCAGCGAGATGGCGACCGCGGCCACGAACACCTCGGAGGGCGTCGTCGGCGTCCGGCAGACGGCAGCGGGGCTCTCCCGCATGTCGCACGAGCTCGAGGAGCTCGTCGGCCGCTTCACCGTCGCCGACTAGCGCTCCGGCAGGCCGCGCAGCGCGATGCGGTCGACCTTGCCCGCGGCGAGCAGCGGGAGCCGGTCGAGCAGGTGCAGCCGGCGCGGCGCGGCCGCCCGACCGGCCTCGGCGGCCACGGTCGCGCGGAGCTCGGCGAGGTCCGGTGGGTCCGCCGGGTCCCGCGGCACCACGGCGAGCTCGACGCGGGTGCCCCACTCCTCGTCGGGGCGGCCGAACGCCGCGGCCTCGAGGACCTTCAGGGACCGGAGCGCGGCGGCTTCCACCGCCGGGAGCGCGACGTTCTCCCCACCGGACACGACGATGTCGTCGATGCGGCCGAGCACCCGCAGGCGGCCGTCCGGCCCGACCTCACCCGCGTCGTTCGTGAGGTACGCGCCACCCGCGAAGTGCTCCGCCGTGAGTTCCGGGCGCCGCCGGTAGCCCGCCGCCACCATCGGCCCGTGCAGGGAGATCCGCCCATCCTCCAAGGAGAACGAGGCGCCGGGCAGGGGAGTCCCGTCGTAGACGCAGCCGCCGCTCGTCTCCGACATGCCGTACGTCGTGGTGACGCGGATGCCCGCGGCGGTAGCGGCGTCGAGCAGGGCCGGCGCGGTCGCTGCGCCGCCGAGCAGCACCGCGTCGAAGGTGCGGAGCGCTGCCACGGCTTCCTCGTCCGGCAGCAGTCGGACCAGCTGCGTCGGCACGAGCGAGGTGCAGCGCCAGCCGGAGGGCATCCCGGCGACCGCGGCGCAGAACCCTTTGCTGGTGAAGCCGTCCGCGGGCCGGTAGGCGGTGGGCTCGGTGGCGGCGAGCAGCGAACGGACGACGACCTGGAGCCCGGCGACGTGGCCCGGGTCGAGCGCGAGCAGCCAGCTCCCCTCGCCGCCGAGGTGCCCCGCGGTGGCGACCGCCGAGGACCGGAGGTTGTCCGCCGTCAGCAGCACGCCCTTCGGCGTCCCGGTCGATCCGCTCGTCGTCATCACCACGGCGACGTCGTCGTGCTCGAGGGGCTCGCCGGGGCGTACCTCGTCGAGGATCGCCTGCAGGACCGCGGGAGTCGTGCTCGGCAGCGGGAGGACAGCCGGGCCCGAGCCGTCGAGCGCAGCGGCGAGGGCCGTGGTCAGGGCCTCGAGACCGGTCTCAGGGTGCCAGACGAACATCAGTAGTACCAGGGGAACTGCGCCCAGTCAGGGGCACGCTTCTCGAGGAACGCGTCGCGCCCCTCAGCCGCCTCGTCGGTCATGTACGCCAGCCGCGTGGCCTCGCCGGCGAAGAGCTGCTGGCCCACCATGCCGTCGTCCGCGAGGTTGAACGCGTACTTCAGCATCCGCTGCGCGGTCGGGGACTTGGCGTTGACCTCCCGCGCCCACTCGAGCGCCGTGCTCTCGAGCTCCGCGTGCGGCACGACGGCGTTGACCATCCCCATCTCGTACGCCTCCTGCGCGGAGTACGCCCTGCCCAGGAAGAAGATCTCGCGAGCCCGCTTCTGGCCGACCATGCGGGCGAGGTAGGCCGAGCCGTAGCCGCCGTCGAAGCTCGCGACGTCCGCGTCGGTCTGCTTGAACCGCGCGTGCTCCGCCGAGGCCAGGGTCAGGTCGCAGACGACGTGGAGGCTGTGGCCGCCGCCCGCGGCCCAGCCCGGGACGACGGCGATGACGACCTTGGGCATGAAGCGGATGAGCCGCTGCACCTCGAGGATGTGGAGGCGGCCCGTACGCGCCCGGGAGACGGGGTCGAGGCGCTCCTCGCCGTCGCTCTCGACGTAGCCGGAGCGGCCGCGGATGCGCTGGTCCCCGCCGGAGGAGAACGCCCAGCCGCCGTCGCGCGGGGAGGGCCCGTTGCCGGTCAGCAGCACGCACCCGACGTCCGCGGTCGTCCGCGCGTGGTCGAGCGTGGCGAGCAGCTCGTCGACCGTGCGTGGCCGGAACGCGTTGCGCACCTCGGGGCGGTCGAAGGCGACGCGCACGGTCGCGGAGTCCGCGCCCGTCCCGCGGTGGTAGGTCACGTCGGTCAGGTCCTCGAAGCCCGGCACGGGAGCCCAACGGGCGGGGTCGAGGAGTGCGCTGCTCACGACAGGCGAGGATAGGCGCGTGACCGACGTCCCGCCCGAGCGCCTGGAGTTCACCCGGCCGTTCTCGCTGCCGCTGCGCCGGCGCTTCCGCGGCGTGACGTCGCGCGAGGGCTGGCTGCTGGAGGGTCCGGCCGGGTGGGGGGAGTTCTCGCCGTTCTGGGACTACGACACCTACCGCTGCCTGCCGTGGCTGCGCGCGGCGTACGAGGCGGCCTTCGTGGGGTGGCCGTCGCCGGTGCGCACGCTCGTCCCGGTCAACGCGATCGTGCCGGCGGTCGGCCCCGAGGACGCCGCCGAGCTCGTGCGCCAGTCCGGCTGCTCGACGGCGAAGGTCAAGGTCGGTGAGGCGGGGCAGTCGCTCGCCGACGACGTCGCCCGAGTCGCCGCCGTGCGCGACGCGCTGGGCCGCGAGGGCAGGGTGCGCATCGACGTCAACGGCGGGTGGGAGGTCGACGACGCGGTCCGCCGCATCAAGGCCCTCGACATCGCGGCCCGCGGGCTCGAGTACGTCGAGCAGCCCTGCGCTTCTGTGGAGGAGCTCGCCCTGCTGCGCCGCAAGATCGACGTGCCGGTAGCGGCGGACGAGAGCGTCCGCATCACCGACGACCCGCTGCGCGTCGTCCGCGCCGAGGCCGCCGACATCGTCGTGCTCAAGGTCGCACCGCTGGGCGGCGTCTCGTCCTGCCTGCTGCTCGCCGAGCAGCTCGGGCTGCCGGTGGTCGTCTCGTCCGCGCTGGAGAGCTCGGTGGGGCTCGCGGCCGGGGTCGCGCTCGCGGCCGCGCTGCCGGAGCTGCCCTACGCGTGCGGGCTCGCTACGGGCCGGCTGCTCGCCGCCGACGTGGTGAGCAGCACGCTCGTCCCGGTGGACGGGATGCTCGACCTCCGGCCGGTGGTGCCGGACGCGGACGCGCTGGCGGCGGTCGTGCCCTCGGACGAGCTGCAGCGGCGGATGGCCGACCGGCTCGGCGACGCGCTGGGGGCGGCGTGACCCCCGCGACCGCGCTCGCGGAGGTCGTCGTCGACGAGCTGGTGCGGGGCGGCGTGCAGGAGGCCGTCCTCAGCCCCGGCTCGCGCTCCGCGCCGCTCGCGTACGCGCTGCACCGGGCCGACGCGGAGCGGCGGCTGCGGCTGCACGTGCGCATCGACGAGCGCTCCGCGGGCTTCCTCGCGCTGGGGCTGGCGCGCGCGTCGGGGATGCCGGTGCCGGTGGTGACGACCTCGGGGACCGCGGTGGCGAACCTCCACCCCGCGGTCGTCGAGGCGTCGTACGCCGGGGTGCCGCTGCTCGCGCTCACGGCCGACCGGCCCGCGGAGCTCGTCGGGGTCGGGGCGAACCAGACGATCGACCAGGTCGGGCTCTTCGGCTCCGCCGTGCGCGGGTCGTTCGCGGTGCCGGCGCCCGACCTCGCCGAGCCGTACGCCGCCTGGTGGCGGGCCGTCGTGTGCCGGGCGCTGGGCGCGGCGTCGGGGGCGCTGTCGCGCGACCCGGGCCCGGTGCAGCTGGACCTGGCGTTCCGCGAGCCGCTCGTGCCGTCGGCGGGCGTGCTCGAGGGCGCGCTGGCCGGGCGCGCCGACGGCGGCCCGTGGACGGTCCCCGCCGGCGGCCCGGACCCCGACCCCGAGATGTACGTCGGTGCCCCCCGCACCCTCGTCCTCGTCGGCGCCTGCTCGCCGACGGCAGCGGCCTGCGCCGAGCGGCTGGCCGCGGACACCGGGTGGCCGCTCGTCGCTGAGGTGGCCTCCGGGGTGCGCGGCCTGCCCGCCGGGCTGCTCGGGTCCGCCGCGCTGCTCGAGGCTGCGGCACCCGAGCGCGTGCTGGTGGTCGGGCGGCCGACCCTGTCGCGGTCGGTGGGAGCGCTGCTGCGCCGGCCCGGGGTCGTCGTCGACGTCCTGTCCTCACGACCGGTGTGGCCGGACCCGTCATCGGTCGCGGGCTCCGTGCACGTCGGCTGGCTCGACGCGGTCGGGTCCGCCGACGAGGAGTTCGCCGCCGCCTGGGCGTCCGCTGCCGCGACGCACCGGGACGCGGTCGAGGGCCTGCTGTCGTGGCCCTCCGGAGAGGCGGTGGCGGCCGCCGTCGCGTCGGCGGTCCCGCGCGGCGGCCTGCTCGTCGTGGGGGCGAGCAACCCCGTACGCGACCTGGACGCGGTCTCGTGGCGGCTGACCCCCGGCGCGGCCGTGGTGGCCAACCGCGGCGCCGCCGGCATCGACGGGACCGTGTCGACCGCCGTTGGTGCGGCGCTCGCGCACCAGGCGGACGGCGGGGGAGCGGCGTACGCGCTGCTGGGGGACCTGACGTTCCTCCATGACGCCAACGGCCTCGTGCTCGGGCCCGAGGAGCCGCGACCGGACCTCTGCCTGGTCGTGCTCAACGACGACGGGGGCGGCATCTTCTCCCTGCTGGAGCAGGGTTCCGCCGAGCTGGCCGGACCCTTCGAGCGCGTCTTCGGCACGCCGCACGGCGTGGACCTCGGGGGCCTCTGCGCGGCGAAGGGCGTGCCGCACGCGCTGGCGTCGAGCGCGTCCGAGCTGGAGGCGGCCCTGGCTCCGGCTCCGGGTGTGCGGGTCGTGGAGGTGCGGGTGCCGCGCGCGGAGCGGCGGGCGCGTACGGCGTCGCTGCGGGCGGGCGTCGAGGACGCGCTGCAGGCGCGCCTCTCCTGACCCCGCTCCCAACGTTGTGGGGCTGGTTCGGTGCTATAGCGCGAACCAGCCCCACAACGTTGGGTGTCAGGCCACGCCCGCCGTGCGGCGGGTGAAGGTCGCGCGGTACTCCCGCGGCGAGAGGCCCAGGGCGCGGGAGAACTGCGTGCGCAGCGCGACGGCCGAGCCGAACCCGCTGCGGCTCGCCACGACCTCGACCGGTAGCTCGGTCGTCTCGAGCAGCCGCTGCGCGAGCAGGGTCCGCTGCTGCAGCAGCCACTGGACGGTGCTGCACCCGACGGAGGCGCGGAAGCGGCGGGTGAACGTCCTGCGGCTCATGTACGCCCGCGCGGCGAGGTCGTCGACGCCGAGCGGCTCGTCGAGGTGCTCGAGCGCCCACTGCATCGCGACGCTGATGAGGTCGTCCTCGGTGTCCTCGGCGACGGGCACCTCGATGAACTGCGCCTGCCCGCCGGCGCGGTGCGGCGGCACGACCATGCCGCGGGCCACGGCGTTCGCCACCTCCGCGCCGTCGAGCTGCCGGCGCAGGTGCAGGCAGAGGTCGATGCCCGCGGCCGTGCCGGCGGCGGTGAGCACGTCGCCCTCGTCGACGTAGAGCACGTCGGGGTCCACCTGCACGCTCGGGTACGCGTCGGCGAGCCGCGACGTGCTGCTCCAGTGGGAGGTCGCCCGGCGCCCGTCGAGGAGCCCGGCCTCGGCGAGGACGAAGGTGCCGCGGCAGAGGCCGGCGATGCGCGCGCCGCGGGCGTGGGCGCGGCGGAGGGCGGTGAGGACGTGCGGCGGCGTGGGGCCGGGGTCGGAGCTGGCGTACGGCACGATGACGATGTCCGCCTGGCGCAGCGCGCCGAGCCCGCGTGGCACGTCGAGCAGGAGGCCCTCTCGCGTCCGCACCGGCCCGGGCTCCGGGGTCGCCAGCACGACGCGGTGGCTGGGCAGGTCGGGCGCGTGCGAGCGCGGGCCGAACACCTCCCCGGGGATCGAGAGGTGGAACAGCGGGCTTCCCGTCAGGACGAGCACGGCGATGGTGGCCACGTCGTCATGGTGGCGCACCACGCCCGAGGACGCCATGGCCTGCGGGCCATCGACAGCAAGGATCGGGCCACGACGTCGCGCTGGCCCGATCCGAGCGACGGCCTGCCCGCGGGCCACTCGTCGTACCGCGCTCGATCCGACATGGTCGAGCCATGACCACCTCGAGCCGCACCACCGGCATCCTCGCGGCGACGGCCACCACCGTCGCGTGGGGAGGCCAGTTCCCCATCGCCAGCACGGCGTTCCCGCACATCGGACCGGTCTGGATCTCCACTGTGCGCTACGTCGTCGCCGGCGGGCTCCTCCTGCTGCTCCTCGTCGTGCGCGAGCCCGGCGCCCTCCGCGAGGTCGCCCGGACCCCGCGGCTGCCGCGGGTGCTCGCCTACGGCATCAGCGGCTTCGCCGGCTTCAACGTCCTGGCGTACGTCGGGGTGCGGCACTCGCGGCCGGAGGACGGGTCGCTCATCATCGCCACCCTGCCGCTCGTCACGGCCTTCGTGCTGTGGGCCGCCCGCGGCGTGCGGCCGCGACCGGTGACGTTCGGTGCCAGCGCCCTCGCCCTGCTGGGCCTGGCGTTCGTGCTGGGGCACGGGGACCCGCTGCGCCTCGTCGAGGGCGGGCTGCGCTCGGGCGACCTGCTCGTGCTCTGCGGCGCGCTGTGCTTCGCCGTCTACTCGGTCGGGGCAGCGACCGTGCCGACCTGGTCGCCGCTCCGGTACGCCGCGGTGAGTGCCGCCGTGGGCGCGCTCGCCCTGCTCGTCACGGCGTTCGTCTTCAGCGCCGTGGGCAGCGAGGCCGTCCCCACGCTGCACGACCTGGGCGCGACGTGGCGGCAGACGGCGTACCTCGCGCTGCCGGGAGGCTTCGCGGCGGCGCTGCTGTGGAACGGCGCCGTGCGGCGGCTCGGGCCGCAGGACACGTCGCTGTTCATCGTGCTGGTGCCGGTCACGACCTTCGTCATCCAGGCGTTCCGGGGCTCTGTCCCGGGTGCGGGCGAGCTCGTCGGCGTCGCCATCACGGTCGCGGCGCTGGCCGGCGGCAACCTGCTGAGCCGGAGGTCAGGTGCCGGTCACGAGCCGAGCGCGCGGCGTACGGGCTCGAGCTTCGCCTGCGCCTCAGCGACTTCGGCCTCGGGGTCGCTGTCGACGACGATCCCGCAGCCGGCCCACAGGCGTGCGGTCGGCCCGTCGAGCTGCGCGCAGCGCAGTGCCAGGCCGAGCTCGCCGTTGCCGGCGGCGTCGACCCAGCCGACCGGTCCGGCGTAGCGGCCGCGGTCGTGCGGCTCGAGCCGGCGGATCGCCCGCAGCGCCGTACGCGTCGGTGTCCCGCCCACCGCCGCCGTGGGGTGCAGCGCGCCGGCCAGGGAGAGCAGCGAAGCGCCGTCCGCGACGCGGGCGCGGACGTCGGTGGCGAGGTGGACGACGTTGGGGAGCTCTAGCACGAACGGCTCGGACGTCGAGATCTCCTTGCAGTGCGCGGAGAACCCGGCGACCAGGGAATCGACGGCGTAGGCGTGCTCGGCGCGGTCCTTCTCCGAACGGAGCAGGTCCGCGCCGCCCCGGCGGGCGGTGCCGGCGAGCACGCGCGACTCGACCTCCTCGCCGAGCCGGCGCACGAGCAGCTCGGGGGTCGCGCCGACGAGGCCCTCGACCGCGTAGGTCCAGGTCGACGGGTAGTCCGCGGCGAGCCGCTGCAGCAGCCAGCGCGGGTCGAGGTCCTCGGCCGCGGTCGCCAGCACCTCGACGGCGAGCACGACCTTGTCGAGCTCGCCGCGGCTGATGGCGTTGGTCGCCCACTGGACGGCGCCGCGCCACCGGCCGAGCGGGTCCTCGTCGGGCCAGCGCACGCCGACCGGCTCCCGGACGGGGGTGCGCACCGACGGGCCCGGCGCCCCCACCCGCGTCACCCACGCCCTGCCGCCGCGCCGGCCGAGGACGACCTCCGGCACGACGAGGACGGAGTCGCCCTCGTCGCTGAACGCGAGGCTGGCGAAGGCGACGAGACCGGTGCCGGGCAGTCCCACGGCGTCGTCGACGACGGCGTCGGCCGTGACCCCCTGCCACCACTGCTCGGCCTCGAGGAAGCGACCCGCGCCGCGCACGACCAGCCGTGCCGCCTCGCCCCAGCCGACCAGGCCGTCCTCCTCGCGCACCCAGGCGAGCGGGCCGTGCTCGGGGAGCGTCGCGAGCAGCGCGCCCGGGTCGGCGACGGCCTCCGTGCGGGCCACGAGCGGCTCCGGCAGGGGGGCGGTGGTCACCTACCGAGCCTACGGCGTACGCGCGTGGCAGGCTGTCCGACCATGAGCCGCGCGAACCTCGACAAGGACCCGCACGCCGTCGCGGCGATGTTCGACGAGGTGGCCCCGCGCTACGACCTGGCCAACGACGTGCTCTCCCTCGGCCAGGCCCGCGTCTGGCGCGGGGCGGTGCGCCGGGCGGTCGACGCGCGCAAGGGCCAGCGGGTCCTCGACCTCGCCGCCGGGACCGGCACGTCGTCCCTGCCCTTCGCCGAGGCGGGCGCCGAGGTCGTCGCGGGCGACTTCTCGCTGGGGATGCTGCAGGTCGGGGCCCGTCGGCTGGGCGGCAGGCTCTCGTTCGTCGCGGCGGACGCGCTGCACCTGCCCTTCGCGGACGCGTCGTTCGACGCCGTCACCATCAGCTTCGGGCTGCGCAACGTCATGGACACCGGTGCCGCGCTCGGCGAGCTGCTCCGCGTGACGCGCCCGGGCGGTCGCCTCGTCGTGTGCGAGTTCAGCGCGCCGACCTGGAAGCCGTTCCGGACGGTGTACTCCGGCTACCTCATGCGCGCGCTCCCGCGGGTGGCCCGGCGGGTCGGCAGCAACGGCCCCGCCTACGCGTACCTCGCTGAGTCGATCGCCGCCTGGCCCGCGCAGGCGGAGCTCGCCCGCACGATCGCCGCGAGCGGCTGGACCGACGTCGAGTGGCGCGACCTCACCGGCGGGATCGTCGCCCTGCACCGGGCCCGCCGCCCGGAGTGACAGCGCTCCTCGCGGGGTACTCCTCGACCATGGGACTCGACGACAAGCTCAGCAACGCAGCGGACAAGCTCGGCGGCCAGGCCAAGGAAGCCGCGGGCAAGGCGTCCGGAGACCAGGACCTCCAGGCGGAGGGCCAGGCCGACCAGGGCGTCGCCGACCTCAAGCAGGCCGGCGAGAAGGTCAAGGACGCGTTCAAGGGCTGACCTAGCATGGCCGCGTGACCGCGCTCGAGGAGGACCTCCGCCGGTCCGTGCGCGGCGAGGTGGACTTCTCCCCCTCGGTCCGTGCGGTCTACGCCACCGACTCGTCCAACTACCGCCAGGTGCCGCTCGGCGTCGTCCTCCCGCTCGACGAGGACGACGTCGTGGCGGCCCTCCGTGTCTGTGCCCGGCACGATGCGCCCGTCGTGGCTCGCGGCGCCGGGACGAGCCTCGCGGGGCAGGCCGTCAACGTCGCGGTGGTGCTCGACACCTCCCGGCACATGACGCGGATCCTCGAGGTCGACCCCGTCGCAGCGACGGCTCGGGTGCAGCCGGGCGTCGTCCTCGACGACCTGCGGCGGGCGGCCGAGGTGCACGGCCTGACCTTCGGCCCAGACCCCGCGACGCACGCCTGGTGCACGCTCGGCGGGATGATCGGCAACGGCTCCTGCGGCACGCACGCGCTGTTCGCCGGCAAGACCGTCGACAACGTCGACCGGCTGCGCGTGGCGACGTACGCCGGCGACGTCCTCGACGTGGGCAGCTACACCGACGAGGAGTACGCCGCGGCCGCCGCCGCCGGTGGGCCCCTCGCACCGGTGCTCGGCGGGCTGCGCGAGATCGCCCGACGCTACGAACCCCTCGTGCGCCAGCGCTTCCCTGACATCCCGCGCCGGGTCAGCGGCTTCAACCTGGACGAGCTGCTGCCGGACAAGGGGTTCTCCGTTGCGCGTGCGCTCGTCGGCACGGAGTCCACCTGCGTCGTGGTGACCGAGGCGACCGTGCGGCTCTCACACAGCCCGGCGCACCGCCGCCTGGTCGTGCTCGGCTACCCCGACATCTTCGCCGCGGCAGACGCCGTCCCTGCCCTGCTGGAGCACCCGCTGCTCGGCCTCGAGGGGTTCGACGACACGCTCGTGCGGCAGATGCGCGAGAACGACGTCAACGTCGCGCACCTCCCGCTGCTGCCGCCCGGTCGCGGATGGCTGCTGGCGGAGCTGGGTGGGGACTCTGCCGACGAGGCGGACGCAGCCTCGGAGGCGTTCGTCGCTGCACTGCCGGCGGACCTCGAGCGCCGCTGCTACGCGGACTCGATGGACCAGCGGCGGGTGTGGCTCATCCGCGAGTCCGGGCTCGGGGCGACCGCCATCCGCCCGGACGGGACGCACAACGCCGAGGGGTGGGAGGACGCCGCCGTCGCGCCGGAGCGGCTGGGCGCGTACCTCCGGGGGGTGTCGGCGCTGTGGCGGGACTTCGGCTACTCCGGCGCGTGGTACGGCCACTTCGGCCAGGGGTGCGTGCACACGCGCAACGACTTCGACCTGCACACCGTGGAGGGCCTGCGCCGCTACCGGGCGTACGTCGAGCGGGCCGCGGACCTCGTCGTGTCGCTCGGTGGCTCGCTCTCCGGTGAGCACGGCGACGGGCAGGCGCGGGGCGAGCTGCTCGAGCGGATGTACGGCCCGGAGCTCGTCGACGCCTTCCGCCAGTTCAAGGCGGTCTTCGACCCGCGGGGGCGGATGAACCCCGGCAAGGTGGTCGACGCGTACCCGCTGGACACGAACCTGCGCTTCGGTCCGGGCTACGAGAAGCGCCCTGCCGGCAAGCAGTTCTTCAGCATCGGGTCGACGCTGCAGGAGGCGGCCGAACGCTGCGTCGGCGTCGGTCGCTGCCGCCGCGACGACACCGGCACCATGTGCCCGTCCTTCCGGGCGACCCGCGACGAGCGGCACAGCACCCGCGGCCGCGCGAAGCTCCTCGTCGAGATGTTCCAGGGCGAGGTCACCCCGCAGACCTGGCGCAACGAGGACGTGCGCGAGGCGCTCGACCTCTGCCTGTCCTGCAAGGGATGCGTCTCGGACTGCCCGACTCATGTCGACATGGCGACATACAAGGCGGAGTTCCTGGCGCACTACTACGAGAAGCGCCTGCGGCCGCGCCAGATGTACGCGCTGGGTTTGTTCCCGTGGGCGGCACGGCTCGGCTCGCGTATGCCGCGGCTCGCCAACGCCGTCTTGGCCACGCGACTCGCCAGGCGTGCCGCCGGTGTCACGATCGCCCGGCCTGCGCCGCAGTTCTCCCAGCGCTCATGGCGCTCCTCGCTGCCTGCCGTATGGAGGGATCCCACCGTCGTCGTGTGGCCGGACACGTTCACCGACGCCTTCGCGCCCGAGACGGGTCGCGACCTCGTCGCGGTCCTGGAGGCGCTCGGCGAGCGCGTGGCCGTACCCACGCAGTGGGCGTGCTGCGCGCGCCCGCTCTACGACACCGGCATGCTCGACCTCGCCCGGCGCTCCCTCCGCGGGCTGCTCGACGTGCTGGAGCCGTGGACCAGCCGCGGCATCCCCGTCGTCGTGCCCGAGCCCAGCTGCCTGTCGAGCTTCCGCGACGAGCTGCCCAAGCTCCTCCCCGACGACCCGCGGGCGGCGCGACTCGCGGACCTCGCCCGGAGCCCCGCGGAGCACCTGCTGACGCTGGAGGGCCTGCCGACGCTGAGCTCGGCGGCGGTCGTGCACCCGCACTGCCACGCGAGCGCCGGCGGCTGGAGCGGCGCCGACCGCGAGCTGCTGCAGCGCATGGGTGCCACCGCCGAGGTGCTCGACGCGGGCTGCTGCGGGCTCGCCGGGTCCTTCGGCTTCTCCGCCGACCACGAGCCGGTCTCCCGGCAGATCGGGGAGGAGCACTGGCTCCCGCGCGTGCGTGCCGCCCTCGGTGACGATGACGTCCTCGTCGCCGACGGCTTCAGCTGCCGTACGCAGCTCGACCACCTCGCCGGTCCTCCCGCCGTGACGCTGCCCACGCTGGTGCGCCGCGCGCTCGGCGGCTGAGCGGGGTCTGCTAGGACTGCTCAGCGTGGAACGCCCCCTGGTCGCGCTGACCTTCGACGACGGCCCCTCCGCGTACCGGCCTGCCACGCTCGAGGCGCTGCGTGGCGAGCGGGCGGTGGCGACCTTCTTCGACGTGGGGGTGCGCGTGCGGGCGAACCCGCACCTCGTGCGCTTCGCCGCCGAGGAGGGCCACCTCGTGCTCAACCACACGCTGACGCACCCGCCGCTGACGGAGCTGGGCGCCGAGGCCGTACGCCGTGAGCTGCTCGACGCCGAGGAGGCCTTCGCCGAGGCAGGGGTCGCGCCGCCGTTCCGGGCCGTCCGCCCGCCCTTCCTCGCGCTCGATGCCGCCGTCTCGCGGATCGCTGCGGCGCTCGGGTTCTCCTGCATCGGCGGGTACGGGCCTCCCGACTACCTCCCTGCGACCACGGCGGCCGAGATCCGCGACGGCGTGCTCGCGCACCTCGAGCCGGGGGCCGTGGTCGTCCTGCACGACGGGGCGATCGACAGCAGCGCGGGCGCCGAGACGGTCGCCGCGCTGCCCGCGGTGGTGCGCGGCATCCGGGCCGCCGGCTTCGAGCTCGGCGGCCTCGACGCGACGGGTGCTGTCGTGCCCCGTGCGTACCGGGGGACGGAGCGCCCCGTCCCGCCCGTCAGCGGGTCCGTGCCCTTCCGGCCGCCCCTCGGCGGCTGACCGACGGCGCTACCGTCGGGGGATGGTGACCGTCGAGGAGGTCGCGGCCCTCGCCGCCGCGCTGCCGGAGGTCGAGGAGGGGGAGCGCCACGGCCGGCGCGCCTGGTCGGTGCGCCGGAAGGTCTTCGCCTGGGAGCGGCCGTTCACGAAGGCCGACCTCAAGCGGTTCGGCGCGGTGCCGGCGCCCACCGGGCCGATCCTCGCGCTGGCGACGGAGGACCTCGGCGAGAAGGAGGCCGTGCTGGCCGCCGGGGAGCCGGCGTTCTTCGACATGGCGCACTTCGAGGGGTACCCGGCGTACCTCGTGAAGCTGGACGCGGTCGCCCCCGAGGCCCTCGCCGACGCGCTGGAGGACGCGTGGGCGGCGAAGGCCCCGGGGGAGCTGGTGGAGCGACGGCTCCGCGAGCGGTGAGCCGCTACTGGTAGACGCGGACGTAGTCCACGAGCATCTTTTGCGGCAGCTGCGTGCTCGCGTCCGGTGATCCGGGCCAGTCACCGCCGACCGCGTTGTTGAGGATGATGAAGAACGGGTGGTCGTAGACCCACGGCCCGCGCGTCGACTCGATCTGCGCCTTGTCCGCGGTGAAGAAGGCATTGCCGTCGACGGAGAACGTCATGTGCGTGGCGTCCCAGTCCACCGCGTACGTGTGGAAGGCCGAGGCGAAGTCGCCGTTGATGGAGTACGGCTGGCCGTAGCCGCCACCGCCGTTGTACGCCGGGGCGTGCAGCGTCGAGTAGACCGAGCCCGGCACCTTGCCGACGTGCTCCATGATGTCGATCTCGCCGCTCGCCGGCCAGCCGACCTGCGGGAAGTTGGCGCCCAGCAGCCAGAACGCGGGCCACAGCCCCTGGGTGCCGGAGACCTTGATGCGCGCTTCGGCGTGGCCGTAGGTGAACGAGAACTTCCCGAGGCTGTTGATGCGGCCCGAGGTGTACTGGCAGGTCGTGCTGCCGGACAGCGTGTCGCGGGGGCAGCTCGAGCCGGCCGTGACCTCCTTGCGGGCCTCGATGACGAGGTCGCCCGTGCCGTCCATCGTGGCGTTCTTGTTGTTCGTGTAGTACTCGAGCTCGCCGTTGGGGCCCGTACCGGTCTCGGGGGTCCACTTCGCGGGGTCGGGCGTCGTGCCGGCGGTGCCGTTGAACTCGTCGTCGAAGACGAGCCTGGTCGCGGGGAGCGCGACGTTCGGCGCCGGGGCGGGAGGTGCGGTCGGGCTGCCGCCCGTCCCGTAGACCTGGAACTCCCAGAGGCTGTAGCCGTACGCCGTTCCCCTTGCTGTGCCGAACATCCTCACGTAGCGACCGGTGCCGTTGAGCCCTGTGAGGGTCTCCTTGAAGCCCTTGCCGGTGGTGGTCGCGTAGATCGTCGTCCACGTGGTGCCGTCGTTCGACACCTGGACCTGGTACGCGGTGGCGTAGGCCGCGTCCCACTGCAGGACGACGGAGTGGATGGTCGCGGTCGCACCGAGGTCGACGGAGATCCAGCCCGGGTCGCTCCAGGCCGAGGTGGCCCAGCGCGTGGCGGCGTTCTGGTCCACGGCCTTCGCCGGCGTGCACTGCGAGCAGTTGCCGTCGTCCTGGGTCGAGGAGGCGGAGGCGGGCTTGCCGTAGGAGAGCTCGACGTCCCCGCTGCCGCTGCTGCCGCCGCTGCCGGTGGTGTAGGCCTGGACCTCCCAGAGGCTGTAGCCGTACTGGGTGGCGCGGGTGGTGCCGTAGATGCGGAGGTAGCGCCCGGTGCCGGTGACGGTGAGGGTCTGGGTGCCGCCGGTGCCGGTGGTGGTCGAGTAGTTGGTGGTCCAGGTGGCGGCGTCGGTGGAGGTCTGGAGCTGGAAGGCCTTGGCGTAGGCGGCTTCCCACTGCAGGACGACCTGGCAGAGGGTCTGGGGAGTGCCGAGGTCGATCTGGATCCACTGGGGGTCGGTGGCGGCGCTGGACCAGCGGGTGCCGGGGTTGCCGTCGACGGCGGCGCTGGCGGGGGTGCCGGCGTTCTCGGTGCTAGAGGCGGTGGCGGTCTTGCCCTGGGCGGCGTTGGTGGTGCCGCACGTGCCGCCGCCGGTGGTGCCGGTGGTGCCGTAGACCTGGAACTCCCACAGGCTGTAGCCGTAGGTGGTGGCGCGGGCGGTGCCGTACATGCGGATGTAGCGCCCGGTACCTGTGACGTTGAGGGTCTGGGTGCCGCCGGTGCTGGTGGTGGTGCTGTAGACGGTGGTCCAGGTGGCGGCGTCGGTGCTGGTCTGGATCTGGAAGGCCTTGGCGTAGGCGGCTTCCCACTGCAGGGTGACCGAGGTGACGGTGGCGGTGGCGCCGAGGTCGACCTGGAGCCACTGGGGGTCGGAGAACGCGCTGGACCAGCGGGTGCCGGTGTTGCCGTCGACGGCGTTCGCGGCGGCGGAGCCGGCGTTCTCCGTCGAGGAGGCGGTCGCCGTCTTGCCCTGCGACAGCAGCGCATCAGCCGCGTGGGCACTCCCGCCGGTCGAGACGACCGAGAGGAGCGGGGCGAGCAGGAGGAGGGCGAGCGCGAGCGCGGTCCTCCTCGACCTCGAGGTACGGCCGCGGCCGGACCAGGGGCGGCGGTGCCGCGCGACGGGGGGAGCAGCGCCCATGCTGCCTGCCTTCCGGGGGAGGGGTGGCGGGGCGCCCTGCGCCTTCACGCCTTGATAAAAGCGTTGTAGGCGGTGTGGCGGTATCCCGTCAACGGCGGGATGCCCCCTCGTGACCGATTCGTGACCTCGGGGGCGGGGGCTGGTGCCTGTCGTGCTGGCCGCCCAGCGGCTTCGCGAGTACGGCGCCCCCGGTCCGCGCTTCCGCTTCCGACGACCACCGGTCCGCACTGGATGCCCGGTGGTCGGCAGGGCGCTGTCGCGCGCCGCTGGCCCCGTCCGGCTGGTGCCGGCGGGGCTGGGCGTCCACGGGGGTAGGGCGTCCGATCGTGGTCAGGCGGCGCAGGGTTGTGGTTCTGGTCGTGCTTCGTAGATGCGGCCGAGCGGGGTGCGGTGGGCGATGGTGCCGTCGGGGAGGGGGGTGGTGGTCCAGCCCCACCAGGTCTTGAGGTTGTGGTGGAGCCGGCATCTGGGGCAGAGGTTGCGGCAGGTGGTGTGCCCGCCGCCGGGGTCGTCGGGATCGCCAGTGCCTGGAGCTTCGTGGTTGAAGGGCACGGTGTGGTCGACGTCGCAGCGGGCCGCGGGTACGGAGCAGGTGGGGTGGCCGCAGTGCAGCCACAGCGCGGTCACGTGTGCTCGTTGGGCGGCGGTGGGTTGGTAGCGCAGCGTGTGGAGGTCGAGGAGCTTGCCGTCGGGGTCGGTGATGGCGAGTTGCCAGGTCCCGTCGGAGGCGAGCAGGCGGCCGAGGTCGGCGGGGATCGGGCCGTGGCCGGTCAGGTGGGCGGGGTCCTCGGTCAGGCCGAGGAGGGTGGCGGCGGAGATCTGCACCTGCACGGCGACCGGCGCGGCCGTCCTGGCAAGGGCGGGGAGGAAGTCGCCGTCGGCGGTCGGGTCGAGCAGGACCGAGCAGACCGCGACGAGCGCGTCGGCGCGGGACCCGGCTCGCGCGGCGAACCCGCGGTCGGCGGTGGGCAGGTCGCGGGCGATCCGGTCGAGCGCGCTGGACACGACCTGGGCTTCGTCGGCGGTGAGCAGGGCGCGGATCTCGGCCATCCCGTCGGGCAGCGGGGTGACGCGGACGGCGCGCTGCTGGACGGCGTCGGCGTGCCGTTCCGCCGCGCCGCGGGAGTCGAGCTTCGCGACCGCGCGGCGCACGTCGCGGCGCAGCTCGCTGACCGTCCGCTCCGGCGCGCGGCGCAGCACCGCCGCCTCGAGTGCCGGGATGAACTCGTCGGCCAGCACGGACGCCTCGTCGACCACGACGCGGGCGTGGGCAGGTGACAGGTGGCCCTCGGCGAGCAGCCACCGCGTACCCGGATGACGGCTCGTCAGCAGCAGCGCACCGTCCACCATCGCGGCGGCACCGCGCTCGGTCATCCGCAGCGCGAGCGCCATCTCCGCCCGCGCGGACGCCTCCGCACCACCACCCCGAGCCGCACCCGGCACTGTCTCCGCAGTGGCGGCGCTGATCTGCGAGTAGGCCGAGGCGACCAGCTCCGCCTTCACCGCCGCCGCCACAGCCTCCACCCGCGCGCACGCCTGCACCAGCGCCAACCGCGCGTCGGCGAGGACCACGACCTCCGGGCGACCCTCCTTCGACCCGGCCACACCGGCGGCCGGTTCCCCCGCCAGCGCCCACGACCGCAGCAGCCCCTCGTCACGACTCAGCTGCTGCACCAGCGACAGCAGCATCGGCCCTACGGCGACCTGCTTCAGTGCCTGCGCGAACGGCAGCCCCGGCCCAGGCAGCGCGACGACCCCGGGCACGGGGCGGACGGGCAACCCGTCACCCCGCTCAGGACCGTCACTCGAACGCATGTTCGAATCTTAGCCGACGGGGAGACAGCAGGCAAGGGTCGACGTGCCGCCTCCTGGCCGGTCTCCGTGCGCCTCCGAAGGGTGCGTCGCCGTCGCGATCCAAGCTGTGCATGATCACGAGGGAGGGGTGCAGCCCCGCGCTGCCGCGCCTCTCGCTCCGCCGCCTTGCCTGCTGGGGCCCTGCTTCTCCGCCGCCCCTGCCCCGGCCAGACCCGGCTCGAGTTCGGCTTCGTGGCCCTCCTCCGCCTCCGCCGTCTGCACCCGCGTCCCCGCTGCCCCGGCCCGCTCCCTCTCCCGCGAGCCCCGTGTCCGCCCCGCGCTCGCCTGCTGGCTCTCCCCGGCCGGTCGCCGCACCCGACCTGCCAACGGAGCCAAGATCTGCATGATCACGGAGAGGTTGGAGGCCCTGAACCCCACGGTCCGCGCACCAGGACCCGAGATCTGCATGATCACCGCAGAAGAGGACCCGCACCCAGGCGCAGCGACGGCGCGGCACCCGGTCGGGTGCCGCGCCGTCAGCGTGCTCGAGCGCTGGTCCGGGTGCCCCTGCCGGGCCCCGGTCCTCCAGGCGCTAGTTCGGGTTCGGCTGCGAACCGCCGTCGGCCGCGGGCCGCCCGCCGATCGAGACCGGGACGCCGTCGACGGCGGGGCCGTACTCCGGCGTGTACTTCTTGCTCACGCGGAACGTGTCGATGAACTTCTGCAGCCGCGGGTCGCTGGCCGAGTCCACGCGCAGCTGGTGGCCCCAGGAGCTGATGACGATCGGGCTCGGGAGGCTCGCGTCCTTCCACGGGCTGAGGTCGACGAAGCGGTTGGAGCTGCTCGTCGTGCTCTGCAGGGACGCGGCCGACTCGGGGAGCAGCGACTGCTTGTGCACCAGCGTGCGCAGCGCCGACACCTCCGAGGCGGCCAGCCCCGGGCGGTAGGTGATCCAGACCGCGCCGTGCTCGAGGTTGTGCACGGCCCGCTCGCTCGGGATCGGCTTGGTGTAGACGCCGGCGTTCATCCACGTCCCGTTGTGCGGGCCACCGACGGGAGGCACCACGGCGTACTGCACCGGGCCGGCGACGTGGTCGTGGCCGATCGCGCCGACGTCGCTGCCGGTGCCCGGGTACGTCCCGGTGTTCCAGGCGAGGACGCCCTGGATCCCGGAGTCGTCCTTGACCTGGGTCGGCGCCGGCTCCTTCGTCACGGCGCCCGTCGGCGTCGTCGGGACGACCTGCCCGCCGGCCGACGAGCCGCCGCTCTTCTGGTACGCGATCAGCCCCCCGACGCCGCCGACGACGACGAGGACCCCGACCACGATGGCGGCGATGGCGGTGGTGCGACGACGGCGCTCCTCGCGCAGCTGCTGCTCGCGGAGCTCGGCAGCGCGCTTGCGGCGCTGCTCGGCGGACCGGCCGGTGCCGGTGCTGGAGGTGGACACGGGACAACGGTATGCGGAGCCGGCCCCTCCCGGCGCACGCTCCTCCCCACCCACAGGCCGCGCACAGGCGGGTGGGGCGGACGCCCGGGCGAGGACGTGCCTAGACTGCGGGTGCAGGCGCTCGTGAAGGACTTCACAAGCGCCTCCAGCGGCAGCGTGCACGAGGAGGTGGGCGGCGGTGGCGGAGGGCACGACCGAGGCGGACGTCGTCGTCGTCGGCGCCGGCCCTGGTGGCTCGACGACCGCCGCGCACCTCGCGCGTGCCGGCCTCGACGTCGTGCTGCTCGAGAAGAGCGCCTTCCCCCGCGAGAAGGTCTGCGGCGACGGGCTCACCCCGCGCGCGGTCGCCCAGCTGGTCAAGCTCGGCATCGACACCTCGCCCGAGGCGGGCTGGCTGCGCAACAAGGGCCTGCGGATCCTCGGCGGCGGCCACCGGCTCGAGCTGCGCTGGCCCGAGCTCGCGGCGTACCCCGACTACGGCCTCGTGCGCCGGCGCGACGACTTCGACGAGATGCTCGCCCGCCACGCGCAGAAGGCGGGCGCCCGGCTCTCCGAGCGCACCACTGTCACGGGTCCCGTCCGCGACGAGCGCACGGGCGCCGTCGTCGGCGTGACCGCCAAGGGCAGCGAGGGCGAGCCGCTCGAGGTGCGCGCCCCGGTCGTCATCGCGGCCGACGGGAACTCCTCGCGCCTCTCGCTCGCCGTCGGCCGCCGTGTGCGCGAGGACCGCCCGATGGCCGTGGCGGTGCGCGCCTACTACACGAGCCGCAACGACCGGGACGACTGGCTGGAGTCCTGGCTGGAGCTGCGCGAGGACGGCAAGCTCCTGCCCGGCTACGGCTGGATCTTCGGCATGGGCGACGGCACGAGCAACGTCGGGCTGGGCATCCTCAACGCCGCGCAGGGCGGGGGCAAGGTCGACAGCCGCGACGTGCTGCGCCGCTGGCTCGCCGCGCTCCCGCCGGAGTACGGCTTCACCGAGGACTCCCAGGTCGGTCCCGTGCGCGGCGCCGCCCTCCCCATGGGCTTCAACCGCACGCCGCACTACGCCGACGGCCTGCTGCTCGTCGGCGACGCGGGTGGCATGGTCAACCCGTTCAACGGCGAGGGCATCGCGTACGCCATGGAGTCCGGCGCTCTCGCCGCGGACGTCGTCGCCCAGGCGCTCGCGCGTCCCTCGGGCGCGCAGCGCGAGCGGGCGCTGGCGGCGTACCCGCAGGCGCTGAAGGAGCAGTGGGGCGGCTACTTCACGCTCGGGCGGATGTTCGTGCGGCTCATCAGCGACCCGCGCGTCATGCGGGTCGCGAGCGAGCGCGGCCTGACCCACCCGCTGCTCATGCAGTTCACCCTCAAGCTGCTCGCCAACCTCACGGACCCGCGCGGCGGGGACGCCATCGACCGGCTCATCAACGGGCTCCAGAAGGTGGTCCCCCGCGCGTGAGCCCGACCGCCGCCCGACACACCACGGCACGGCAGGGTGGCGGTGACCTGCAGGACACGAGCAGTACGTAGGATCTGGCCCGCCCGACGACGACGTCGGGACGACTCGACACCCCGACGACGACGTCAGGACGAGACAAGGAGCGCGGACGCATGAACTGGGTGCCCATCGCCTGGCTCGGGGCGATCTCCTTCGGCTTCGGCGTGTTCTCGCTCGTCTCGGGCGTGCTCTCCGGTCCCGCGCGCTACAACCGCGCGAAGGCGGAGGCCTACGAGTGCGGCATCGAGCCGACGCCGCAGCCCGTGGGCGGCGGCCGCTTCCCGGTGAAGTACTTCCTCACCGCGATGCTCTTCATCCTCTTCGACATCGAGATCATCTTCCTGTACCCCTGGGCCGTGACCTTCGACAGCCTCGGGATCTTCGGGCTCGTGGAGATGGTCCTGTTCATCGCCACGGTCTTCGTCGCCTACGCCTACGTGTGGCGGCGCGGCGGCCTCGAGTGGGACTAGCGGTACCCGAGCACTGACGCAGGGATCCAGGGAGAGGCGGCCAGAGCCGTGGGACTTGAAGAGAAGATGCCGAGCGGCTTCGCGCTCACGACCGTCGAGGCGCTGGCGGGCTACATGCGCAAGGCCTCGCTGTGGCCGGCGACGTTCGGCCTGGCTTGCTGCGCGATCGAGATGATGACGTTCGGCGGCCCGAAGTACGACTCGTCGCGCTTCGGCATGGAGGTCTTCCGCGCCTCGCCGCGCCAGGCCGACCTGATGATCGTCGCGGGCCGCGTGAGCAACAAGATGGCGCCGGTGCTGCGGCAGATCTACGACCAGATGTCCAACCCCAAGTGGGTCATCGCGATGGGCGTCTGCGCGAGCAGCGGCGGGATGTTCAACAACTACGCCATCGTCCAGGGCGTCGACCACATCGTGCCCGTCGACATCTACCTGCCGGGCTGCCCGCCGCGCCCCGAGATGCTGCTCGACGCGATCCTCAAGCTGCACGACAAGATCCAGCACTCGCCGCTCGGCATCGACAAGGTGCGCGCGGAGCTCAAGGCCGAGCAGCTCGCGCTCGCTGCGCCCCCGACCTCGGCCCAGAAGGGCCTGCTGCGATGAGCGACGTGCGCGAGCCCGGCGCGGCGCTCACCGCGAACGACGCCGGGCAGCAGCTCGAGGCGCAGCCCTCGCCCGAGGCGAGCGGCGTGCCCAACGAGGTCTTCCAAGTGCGGCGCGGCATGTTCGGCGGCCGCGGCGGCGGTGACACGACCGGCTACGGCGGTCTCGTCCGGCGCGTGCAGCTCCCCGGGGCGGCGCAGCGCCCGTACGGCGGCTACTTCGACGACGTGGCGGACGAGCTGGAGCGGGCGTACCCCCAGTTCGCCGAGGCGATCGAGCGGGTCGTCGTCGACCGCGGCGAGCTCACCTTCGTCGTCAAGCGCACGCACCTGCGCGAGGTCATGCAGACCCTGCGCGACGACCCCGCGCTGCGCTTCGAGTTCTCCGCCGGCGTCGCCGGCGTGCACTACCCCGATGACGCCGGGCGCGAGCTGCACGCCGTGTGGCCGCTGCTGTCGATCACCCACAACCGGCGCGTACGCGTCGAGACGACCGCCCCCGACGCGGACCCGCACGTCCCGAGCGTCGTCGGGATCTATCCCGGCGACGACTGGCCCGAGCGCGAGGCGTGGGACATGTTCGGCCTCGTCTTCGACGGGCACCCCGCGCTGACGCGGATCCTCATGCCGGACGACTGGCCCGGCCACCCGCAGCGCAAGGACTACCCGCTCGGCGGGATCCCCGTCGAGTACCACGGCGCCCAGATCCCGCCGCCGGACGAGCGGAGGTCGTACACCTGATGAGCACGACGATCGACGAGCCCCAGGAGGGGCGGGTCTTCACCGTCAACGGCGGGGACTGGGACGAGCTGACAGACGAGATCGGCCGGGACAGCAGCAGCGACATCGGCAACGAGCGCATCGTCGTCAACATGGGGCCGCAGCACCCCTCGACGCACGGCGTGCTCCGGCTGATCCTCGAGATGGAGGGGGAGACCGTCACCGAGACCCGTCTCGGCATCGGCTACCTCCACACCGGCATCGAGAAGAACTGCGAGTACCGCAGCTGGACCCAGGGCGTCACGTTCGTGACGCGCATGGACTACCTCGCGCCGCTGTTCAACGAGGCTGCCTACGTCCTCGGCGTCGAGCGGCTGCTCGGCATCGAGGACCAGGTCCCGGAGCGCGCCGAGGTCATCCGCGTGATGATGATGGAGCTCAACCGCGTCTCCTCCCACCTCGTCGCGATCGCGACCGGCGGCATGGAGCTCGGCGCGCTGACCGTCATGACGATCGGCTTCCGCGAGCGCGAGCTCATCCTCAAGGTCTTCGAGACCATCACCGGGCTGCGCATGAACCACGCGTACTTCCGGCCGGGCGGCCTCGCGCAGGACCTCCCGCCGGGCGCCGAGGAGCTCGTCCGCGACACCGTCGCGCTGGTCCGCAGCCGCCTGCACGAGTACGCCGACCTCTGCAACGAGAGCTGGGTGTTCAAGCAGCGCACGGTCGGCGTCGGCTACCTCGACCTCACCGGCTGCATGGCGCTCGGCATCACCGGCCCCATCCTCCGCTCGACCGGGCTGCCGCACGACCTGCGCCGGGCGCAGCCGTACTGCGGCTACGAGACCTACGACTTCGACGTCATCACCCGCGACAGCTGCGACGCGTACGGCCGGTTCCGCGTGCGCCTCGACGAGATCGAGCAGTCGCTGCACATCGTCGAGCAGTGCCTGGGCCGGCTGAAGCCGGGCCCGGTCATGGTGGAGGACAAGAAGATCGCCTGGCCCTCGCAGCTGGCGCTCTCCGGAGACGGGCTCGGCAACTCCCTGGACCACATCCGCCACATCATGGGCGAGTCGATGGAGGCCCTGATCCACCACTTCAAGCTGGTGACCGAGGGCTTCCGGGTCCCGCCGGGCCAGGTCTACACCGCGGTCGAGTCGCCGCGCGGGGAGCTCGGCTGCCACCTCGTCTCCGACGGCGGCACGAAGCCCTTCCGGGTGCACTACCGCGACCCGTCGTTCCAGAACCTGCAGGCGGCGCCGGCGATGTGCGAGGGCGCGCAGGTCGCCGACGTCATCGCCGCGGTCGCCTCGATCGACCCGGTCATGGGAGGGGTGGACCGCTAGTGGCCCTCACCGAGGAAGCCCTGCAGCGGCTGGAGATCGACGCAAAGGAGGTCATCGCGAGATACCCCCGGTCGCGCTCGGCCCTGCTCCCGCTGCTCCACCTCGTGCAGTCCGAGGAGGGGTGGGTCAGCCCCGAGGGCGTCGAGCTCTGCGCGCGCTGGCTCGACCTCACGACCGCAGAAGTGACGGCGGTGTCGACGTTCTACTCGATGTACCGCCGCCGCCCCGGCGGTGACTACCAGGTCGGCGTCTGCACCAACAGCCTGTGCGGCGTGCTCGGCGGTGATGCGATCCTCGAGCGGCTCGAGGAGCACCTCGGCGTCCACCACGGGGACACCACTCCCGACGGCACCGTCACGCTCGAGCACCTCGAGTGCAACGCGGCCTGCGACTACGCCCCCGTGGTGATGGTCAACTGGGAGTTCTTCGACAACCAGACGCCGGCCTCGGCGACCGACCTCGTCGACCGCATCCGTGCGGGCGACCCGCCGGCGCCCACCCGCGGTGCCGAGCGGCTGTGCACCTTCCGCGAGGTCGAGCGGCTGCTCGCCGGCTTCGAGGACGGCCTGGCCGACACCGGCACCGGCGCAGGACCGGCGACCCTCGTGGGCCTGGAGCTCGCCCGCCAGCGCGGCTGGAGCGCCCCCCGCCCCGACCGCGACGAGGCGCAGACCGCCGACGCCGCAGGCGAGTCCGGGACGGACTCCGGCTACGGCAACCAGGGTGGCCCGAGCGGCGACGACGCCCCGCTGCCCACGGCCAGCAGCGACCCGGCCAACCCGACCCCCACGGGGTCGGCCCAGCAGGAGGAGAGGTCGTGACCGACGTGCTCACCCCGGTGCTGTCCCGTACCTGGGACTCGGAGCGCTCGTGGTCGCTCGAGTCCTACCGCGCGAAGGACGGCTACCGCGGCCTGCACGCCGCGCTGCAGACCTCGCCCGACGACGTCATCGCGCTCGTCAAGGACTCCGGCCTGCGCGGGCGCGGTGGTGCCGGCTTCCCCACGGGCATGAAGTGGAGCTTCATCCCGCAGGGCGACGGGCGCCCCCACTACCTCGTCGTCAACGCCGACGAGAGCGAACCCGGCACCTGCAAGGACATCCCGCTGATGCTGGCGGCGCCGCACCAGCTGGTCGAGGGCGTCATCATCGCGTCCTACGCGATCCGCGCCAGCCACGCCTTCATCTACGTGCGGGGCGAGGTCGCCAGCGTCTACCGCCGCGTGCTCGCCGCGGTCCGCGAGGCGTACGCCGCCGGCTACGTCGGGCGCGACATCCTCGGCTCGGGCTACGACCTCGAGATCGTCGTGCACGCGGGCGCCGGCGCGTACATCTGCGGGGAGGAGACCGCGCTGCTCGACTCGCTCGAGGGCTTCCGCGGCCAGCCGCGCCTCCGCCCGCCGTTCCCGGCCATCGCCGGCCTGTACGGCTCGCCGACCGTCATCAACAACGTCGAGTCCATCGCCTCGGTGCCGGTCGTCGTGCTCAACGGCGCCGACTGGTACAAGACGATGGGCACCGAGAAGTCCGCTGGCGCCACGCTCTACTCGCTCTCGGGTCACGTGGAGCGCCCCGGCCAGTACGAGGCGCCGCTCGGCGTCACGCTGCGCCAGCTGCTCGAGCTCGCGGGCGGCGTCCGCGAGGGCCACGAGCTGAAGTTCTGGACGCCAGGCGGTTCGTCCACGCCGCTGCTCACGGCGGAGCACCTCGACGTGCCCCTCGACTACGAGGGCGTGGGGGCCGCGGGCTCGATGCTCGGCACGAAGGCCCTCCAGGTCTTCGACGAGACGACCTGCGTCGTGCGCTGCGTGTCGCGCTGGACGAAGTTCTACGCCCACGAGTCCTGCGGCAAGTGCACCCCGTGCCGCGAGGGCACGTGGTGGCTCGTGCAGGCCCTCGACCGGCTCGAGGCGGGGGAGGGCACCGAGGCCGACCTCGAAAAACTGCTCGACCTGTGCGACAACATCCTCGGCCGGTCGTTCTGCGCGCTCGGTGACGGGGCCACGAGCCCGATCACCTCGTCCATCAAGTACTTCCGCGACGAGTACGTCGCCCACTTCACCAACGCCGGGTGCCCCTTCGACCCGGTCGCGTCCACGGTCTTCGGCGGGAGCACGGCGGTGACGGCATGACTCTCCTGTCCAGCGGCGGCGCGGCCAGCGGCGCGGAGGTCCAGCCCAGCGTCGAGATGGTGAACCTCACCATCGACGGCTTCCCGGTCTCGGTGCCCAAGGGCACGCTCGTCATCCGCGCCGCCGAGCTGCTCGGCATCGCGATCCCGCGCTTCTGCGACCACCCGCTGCTCGACCCCGTCGGCGCCTGCCGCCAGTGCCTCGTCGACGTGAAGGACGCCGGCAACGGGCGCGGCATGCCGAAGCCGGCGGCGTCGTGCACGACGACCGTCGCCGAGGGCATGGTCATCGAGACGCAGCTCTCCTCGCCCGTCGCCGACAAGGCGCAGAAGGGCGTGATGGAGCTGCTGCTCATCAACCACCCGCTCGACTGCCCGGTGTGCGACAAGGGCGGCGAGTGCCCCCTGCAGAACCAGGCGATGAGCAACGGGCGCAGCGAGTCCCGCTTCGAGGGCGTCAAGCGGACCTACCCGAAGCCCGTGCCGATCTCGGCGCAGGTGCTGCTCGACCGCGAGCGCTGCGTGCTCTGCGCGCGCTGCACGCGGTTCTCCAAGCAGGTCGCCGGCGACCCGTTCATCGAGCTGCTCGAGCGCGGCGCGCTCCAGCAGGTCGGCATCTACGAGAAGCAGCCCTTCGAGAGCTACTTCTCCGGCAACACCGTGCAGATCTGCCCGGTCGGCGCGCTGACCGGTACGCAGTACCGCTTCCGCGCCAGGCCCTTCGACCTCGTCTCCACGCCGACCGCGTGCGAGCACTGCGCCTCCGGCTGCGCGCAGCGCACGGACTCCCGTCGCGGGAAGGTGCTGCGCCGCATGGCCGGCGACGACCCCGAGGTCAACGAGGAGTGGAACTGCGACAAGGGGCGCTGGGCCTTCCAGTACTCCTTCCTGCCCGACCGCCTCCGCACCCCGCTGGTCCGCGACTCCTCCGGCGCGCTCGTCCCGACGAGCTGGCCCGACGCGCTCGACGTCGCCGCCCGCGGACTGCTCGCCGCGCGCTCGGCCGGCGGTGTCGGGGTCCTGCCCGGCGGCCGGCTCACCGTCGAGGACGCCTACGCCTACGCGAAGTTCGCCCGCGTCGTGCTCGGCACCGACGACATCGACTTCCGCGCCCGCCCGCACTCCGCGGAGGAGGCGCAGTTCCTCGCGAGCACCGTCGCCGGGACGAGCCCAGCGACGGGGGGTGTCACGTACGCCGACCTCGAGCGGGCGCGCGCCGTCCTCCTCGTCGGGCTCGAGCCCGAGGAGGAGTCGCCCATCCTCTTCCTGCGGCTGCGCAAGGCGGTCCGCAAGGCCGGCCTGCAGGTCCTGTCGGTCGCGCCCTTCGCGACGCGGGGGCTCACGAAGCTCTCGGGGACGCTCGTCCCCGCGGCCCCCGGCACCGAGGCCGAGGTGCTCGACGCGCTGGCCGAGGGCGGCGAGCTCGGGACCACCGGCACCGTCCTCACGCAGAGCGGTGCCGTCCTCCTCGTCGGCGAGCGCCTCGCCACCTCGCGCGGCGCGCTGAGCGCCGTGGCGCGGCTGGCGGCGCGCACCGGCGCCCGGGTCGCGTGGGTCCCGCGCCGCGCCGGCGAGCGCGGCGCGCTGGAAGCCGGTGCGCTGCCGGGGCTCCTGCCCGGTGGTCGGCCGGTCACCGACGCCGAGGCGCGCATCGACGTCGCCACCGCGTGGGGCGCCGAGGGCCTGCCCACCACGCCGGGCCGCGACCTCGCCGGCATCCTCGCCGCGGCCGTGTCCGGGCAGCTCGGCGGTCTCGTCGTCGGCGGGGTCGACCCGGCCGACCTGCCCGACCCCGCGATCGCGCGGGCGGCGCTCAAGGCCGTGCCGTTCCTCGTGAGCCTGGAGCAGCGTCCCAGCGCGGTGACCGAGCTCGCCGACGTCGTGCTGCCGGTCGCCGCCGACATCGAGCGCGAGGGCAGCTACCTCGACTGGGAGGGCCGCGTACGCCCCTTCCGCGCGGTGCTCGCCAACCCGCAGCTGGCGCAGCCGATGCTGCCCGACGGCCGTGTCCTCCACGTGCTCGCCGAGGAGATGGGCGCCGACCTCGGTCTGCCCCACACCGCGGCCGCGCGCCACGAGCTCGACGAGCTCGGCCGGTGGGAGGGCGGGCGCGCCACGGCTCCCGACGCCCCCGTGCCCGGCCCGCCCGTACCCGCTCACGGGCAGGCGGTCCTCGCCACCTGGCACCAGCTGCTCGACGGCGGTCGGCTCCAGGAGGGCGAGCCCTTCCTCGCCGCCACTGCGCCTGCTCCCGTCGCCCGGGTCTCGCCGGCGACGGCCGAGGAGGTCGGTGTGGTCGAGGGAGGGACGCTGACGGTCGCCACCGCGTACGGCATGGTGACGCTCCCGGTCGTGCTCACCGAGATGCCCGACCGCGTCGTGTGGCTGCCGACCCGCTCCACCGGCAGCGAGGTCCGCCGCACGCTGCGCGCCGGTGCGGGGGACCTGGTCTCGCTGGCCGCCGGACCCGCCGCCGTCCCGGTGCTGCCCGAGGTGCTCGTCGAGCCCGCGGGCGGCAGCACGCCGCAGGGCGGGCGCGAGGGGGTCTCCGTCGTGCTCGAGCCCGACGGGCCGGCCGAGCCGGCGGCCCTCTTCACCGCTGCCGACACCGTGCAGGACGGCGCCGCTGCTCCCCAGGAGGGCGAGTGAACCCCACCCAGCAGCTGCTGGCCGACGACCCCTGGTGGCTCATCGCCGGCAAGGCGGTCGTCGTCTTCGGCTTCCTCGTCGTCATGACGCTGTTCAACATCTGGTTCGAGCGCCGCGTGGTCGCCCGCATGCAGCACCGCGTGGGCCCCAACGTGCACGGGCCCTTCGGACTGCTGCAGTCGCTCGCCGACGGCGTCAAGCTCGGGCTGAAGGAGGACCTGATCCCGAAGGGCGCGGACAAGATCGTCTTCGTCCTCGCCCCGCTGCTCTCGGTGGGCCCGGCCTTCCTCGCCTTCGCGGTGATGCCGTTCGGCCCCGAGGTCAGCATCTTCGGCCACCACACCGCGCTGCAGCTCGCGGACTTCCCGATCGGCGTGCTCTACGTCCTCGCGGTCGCGAGCATCGGGATCTACGGCATCGTGCTGGCGGGCTGGTCGAGCGGCTCGACCTACCCGCTGCTCGGCGGCCTGCGCTCGAGCGCGCAGATGATCTCGTACGAGGTGGCGATGGGCCTCAGCCTCGTCGCGGTCTTCCTCTACTCGGGCTCGATGTCGACCTCCGACATCGTCACCGCGCAGAAGAGCCACTGGTTCTTCTGGACCCTGCCGGTGTCCTTCCTCGTCTACCTCGTCTCGATGGTCGGCGAGACCAACCGCGCGCCGTTCGACCTGCCCGAGGCCGAGGGCGAGCTCGTCGGCGGGTTCCACACCGAGTACTCCTCGCTGAAGTTCGCGCTCTTCTTCCTCGCCGAGTACGTCAACATGGTCAACGTCTCCGCGCTGGCCACGACGATGTTCCTCGGCGGCTGGCGCGCCCCCTGGCCCATCACGTGGTTCTGGTCCGGCGCCAACACCGGCTGGTGGCCGCTGCTCTGGTGGATCTCGAAGGTCGTCCTGCTGATCTTCGTCTTCATCTGGCTGCGCGGCACGCTGCCCCGGCTGCGCTACGACCAGTTCATGCGCCTGGGCTGGAAGCGGCTCATCCCCGTCAGCCTCGTGTGGATCCTCGCCGTCGCGACGGTCCGGGCCCTCAACGACGACACGCACCTCAGCACCCGCCAGGTCTTCGGCTGGGTCGGCGGCGCGCTCGTCGTCGCGCTCCTGCTCTCCTTCGCGTACGACGCGGTGGCCGCCCGCCGCGACCAGCCGGAGCCGGTCGTCCACCGGGCGCCCGAGCCGGTCGAGGACGCCGCGAGCGCGGACCGCGCCGCCTTCGCCGGTGGCTTCCCCGTGCCCTCGGTCGACACCGTGCGCCAGCGCGTGGCCACTCACCAGGGCCCCGCGGGCAGCACCCCCACCGCCAGCATCCCCACCCCCAGCCGAGGAGCGCACCGTGCCTGATCCCCAGGGCAGCCAGACCTCGCCCGAGCCGGGGCCGTTGAGCGGGGTCAAGGGCTTCGGCGTCACCTTCGGGACGATGTTCAAGAAGCCGGTGACGGAGCAGTACCCGTTCGAGAAGGTGCCGACGTCGCCGCGGTTCCACGGCCGGCACCAGCTCAACCGGCACCCCGACGGGCTCGAGAAGTGCATCGGCTGCGAGCTGTGCGCGTGGGCCTGCCCTGCGGACGCGATCTACGTCGAGGGCGCGGACAACACCGAGGAGGAGCGCTTCTCCCCGGGTGAGCGCTACGGCCGCGTCTACCAGATCAACTACCTGCGCTGCATCCTCTGCGGGCTGTGCATCGAGGCCTGCCCCACGCGGGCGCTCACCATGACCAACGAGTACGAGCTGGCCGACGACAACCGGGCGGACCTCATCTACCAGAAGGAGGACCTGCTCGGGCCGATGCTGCCGGGCATGGTCGAGGCGCCCCACCCGATGGCGGAGGGCATGGAGGACACGGACTACTACCAGGGCCGGGTCACCCGCGCGACCGACGTGCAGATCAGGTACGCCGCGGAGCGGGCCTCCGCGCTCAGCGAGCCCAGCGGCGACGACGTGAGGGCGGGCCGGTGAGCGGTCTGCTCGCCGCGCAGACCACGACCGGCGAGGCGGTCGGCTTCTGGGTCATGGCGCCCATCGCCGTGCTCGCCTCGGTCGGCATGCTGCTCGTCCGCAAGGCGGTGCACGCCGCCCTGCTGATGGCGCTGACGATGCTCGTGCTGGCGGCGTTCTACCTCGCGGAGAGCGGGCCCTTCCTCGGGATCGTGCAGGTCGTCGTCTACACCGGCGCGGTCATGATGCTGTTCCTCTTCGTCCTCATGCTCGTCGGCGTCGACTCGAGCGAGTCGCTCGTGGAGACCCTGCGCGGCCAGCGCGTCGTCGGCATCCTGCTCGCGATCGGCTTCGGCGTGCTCGTGCTGGGCGTGCTCGGGCACGCGGCGTTCGGGGACGCGAAGCCCGCCGGACTGGCGCAGGCCAACGCGGAGGGCAACGTCCAGGGCATCGCCCGGCTGCTGTTCACCCGCTACGTCTTCGCCTTCGAGGTCACCAGCGCGCTGCTCATCACCGCCGCGCTCGGGGCGATGGTGCTCGCGCACCGCGAGCGCCACGTCCCCCGTCCCACGCAGCGCGAGCTGTCGGAGGCGCGCTTCCGCAGCACGACCACCCACCCCGGCCCGCTGCCCAACCCGGGCGTCTACGCCCGGCACAACGCCGTGGACTTCCCCGCCCTGCTGCCCGACGGCAGCACCTCGGAGATCTCGGTGTCGAAGGTGCTGGTGGCGCGCGGCGACGTGCAGGATGTCCGGCACGGCGCGCACCCGGTCGCCGACGACGTCCGCGAGATCGAGGAGGGGCACTAGGTGGACCTGTCGAACTACCTCTACCTCAGCGGGATCCTGTTCGCGATCGGCGCCGCCGGCGTGATGCTGCGGCGCAACGCGATCGTCGTCTTCATGTGCGTCGAGCTCATGCTCAACGCGGTCAACCTGTCCTTCGTCACGTTCGCCCGCATCCAGGGCAACCTCGACGGCCAGGTCATCGCGTTCTTCGTCATGGTGGTCGCCGCGGCCGAGGTCGTCATCGGGCTCGCGATCATCATCACCATCTTCCGCACCCGTCGCTCGATCTCCGTCGACGACGCCAACCTGCTGAAGTACTGAGGCGGTCTTCGTGGACTCCGTCAGCACCGGGTACGCCCTGGCGCCGCTGCTCCTCGCGTTCCCGATCGCCGGGGCGGCGGTGCTGCTCCTCGGCGGGCGGCGCACCGACCCGGTCGGGCACATCCTGGGCACGCTCGCCTCCGCGGCCAGCTTCGTCGTCGCGGTGGTCGTGTGGCTACAGATGATCGGCCGCGCAACGGACCGCCGGCCGGGCTACACCCGGCTCTGGACGGGGGTGCACGTCGCCGACTACCAGATGGACGTCGGGCTGCGGCTGGACCAGCTTTCCATCGTCTTCGCGCTGCTCATCACCGGCGTCGGCACGCTCATCCACGTCTACTCCATCGCCTACATGTCGCACGACAAGGACCGGCGGCGGTTCTTCGCGTACCTCAACCTGTTCGTCGCCGCGATGCTCCTGCTGGTGCTGGCGAGCGACTACCTCGTGGTCTACGTCGGCTGGGAGGGCGTGGGGCTGGCGTCGTACCTCCTCATCGGGTTCTGGTCCCACAACCCGCCCTACGCCACGGCAGCGAAGAAGGCGTTCGTCGCCAACCGCGTCGGGGACATGGGGATGTCGCTGGCGATCATCACGATGTTCGTCACCTTCGGCGCGACGGACTTCGCCCGGGTCCTGCCGCAGGCGGGCGACGCGAGCGAAGGCAGGTTGACGCTGATCGGCCTGCTGCTCCTGCTGGCGGCCTGCGGCAAGTCGGCCCAGCTGCCGCTGCAGTCCTGGCTCGGTGACGCCATGGCGGGCCCGACCCCGGTCTCCGCGCTCATCCACGCCGCGACGATGGTGACCGCCGGCGTCTACCTCATCGTCCGCTCGGGGCCGATCTTCGACGGCGCCCCGGACGCCCGGCTCGTCGTCACCATCGTCGGCGCGGTCACGCTGCTGTTCGGGGCCCTCATCGGCACCGCGAAGGACGACATCAAGAAGGCGCTCGCCGCCAGCACGATGAGCCAGATCGGCTACATGGTGCTCGCGGCCGGCCTCGGTCCTGCCGGCTATGCCGTCGCCATCTTCCACCTGCTGACGCACGGCTTCTTCAAGGCCGGGCTCTTCCTCGGAGCCGGCTCGGTCATGCACGCCATGGGCGACCGCACCGACATGCGGCGCTTCGGCGGCCTGCGCTCGGTCATGCCGGTCACCTTCGTGACCTTCGGGCTGGGCTACCTCGCCATCATCGGCTTCCCGGGCCTGTCGGGCTTCTGGAGCAAGGACAAGATCATCGAGGCCGCCTTCGACAAGGGCGGCACGAGCGGGTGGATCCTCGGCCTGGTCGCCCTGCTTGGAGCCGGTATCACGGCGTTCTACATGACCCGCGTCATGGTGATGACGTTCTTCGGGCCGCGCCGCTGGCGCGACGACGTCCACCCGCACGAGGCGCCCGTGGCCATGACGGCGCCGATGGTCGTGCTCGCGGTGGGCAGCACGTTCCTCGGCGCGGTCCTCGCGTACGGCGCGACGCTGCAGCACTGGCTCGACCCCGTCGTCGGGAAGAGCGCCGAGGAGGGCGTGCACACGCTCTCCCCGTGGGTGCTCACCGCGCTGACGCTGCTCGTCGTCGCCGGTGGCGCCGCCGGTGCCCTCGCCCTGTACGCCCGCCGCGACGTCCCCGTCGTCGCGCCCGTCGGCGGCCCGCTCACCGTGGCGGCGCGCAACGACCTCTACCAGGACGCGGTCAACGAGGCCCTGCTCATGCGGCCCGGCCAGTACCTCACCCGCTCGCTCGTCTTCGGCGACAACAAGGGGATCGACGCAGTGGTCAACGGCTTCGCCGCCATGCTCGGCGGCACCTCGGCACGGCTGCGGCCGCTCCAGACCGGCTTCGTGCGCAGCTACGCACTGTCCATCGTCGGCGGCGCGGTGCTCATCGCCGGTGCGCTGCTGGTGGTGGCGTCCTGATGGCCGACGTGCCCTGGCTGACCCTCGCGGCGGCCGTCCCCGCGGTCGGCGCCCTCGGCGTCTCCCTCGTTCCCCGCGGGCGCGAGGAGCTCGCGAAGCGCCTCTCGCTGCTGGTCTCCCTCGTCGTGCTGGCCATCGTCGTCGGCCTCGGGCTGGACTTCGACCGGCACGCCAGCGGCTTCCAGTTCACCGAGATGCACGACTGGATCCCGGCCCTCGGCGCGAGCTACTCGCTGGGCGTCGACGGCATCGCCCTCGTCCTGCTCGCGCTGACCGCCGTGCTCGCCCCGGTCTGCCTGCTCGCCTCCTGGCACGACGTCGACCTGGGGGAGGGGCGGTCGCGGCCGCAGGCCTTCTTCGCGCTCATGCTGCTCGTCGAGGCCCTGCTGGTGCTGGTGTTCTCGGCCACCGACGTCTTCCTCTTCTACGTCGCGTTCGAGTTCAGCCTCATCCCGATGTACTTCATCATCGGTGGCTTCGGCGGCGCCCAGCGCTCCTACGCCGCGGTGAAGTTCCTCGTCTACAGCCTGCTCGGCGGCCTGCTCATGCTCGCCGCCGTCATCGGCACCTACGTCGCCGGGCCCGGCGGGAAGCACGGCTTCCTGCGCACGACGCTCGAAGCCTCGCACCTCGACCCGACGACGCAGCGCTGGCTCTTCCTGGGCTTCATGGCGGCGTTCGCCATCAAGGCCCCGCTGTGGCCGCTTCACACCTGGCTGCCGGACGCCGCCGCGGAGGCTCCTCCCGGCGGGGCCGTGATGCTCGTCGGCGTCATGGACAAGATCGGGACGTACGGGATGATCGCGTACTGCCTGCCGCTGTTCCCCGACGCGAGCGTCTGGGCGCGGCCGGTCGTCATCGCGCTGGCGCTCATCGGCATCATCTACGGTGCGCTCGTCGCGATCGGCCAGGCGGACGTGATCCGGCTGGTCGCGTACACCTCGATCTCGCACTTCGGCTTCATCGCCCTCGGCATCTTCGCGATGACCTCCCAGGCGCAGGCGGGCTCGACGCTCTACATGCTGAGCCACGGGTTCTCGACGGCAGGGCTCTTCCTCGTCGCGGGGATGCTCGTCGCGCGTCGGGGCAGCCGCCGCATCGCCGACTTCGGCGGCGTGCAGACGGTCGCGCCGCTGCTGGCGGGGTCGATGCTGCTCTCCGGCCTGTCGAGCCTGGCCCTGCCGGGCTTCTCCAGCTTCGTCAGCGAGTTCCTCGTGCTGCTGGGGACGTTCCGCCGCTACGAGTGGGTCGCCGTCGTCGCGGTCCTCGCCATCGTCCTGGCCGCGCTCTACATCCTGCTGCTCTTCCAGCGGACGATGACCGGCCCGGTCGTCGAGGGCGTCGGTGGCATGCGCGACCTCGTGGCGCGCGAGGCGTGGGTCGTCGCTCCTGTCATCGCGCTCCTCATCGGCGTCGGGGTCGCGCCGCAGGTCGTCCTCGACGTCATCAACCCCGCGGTGCAGCGCACCATGCAGTCGGTCCACCAGCACGATCCCGCGACGGTGCTCAAGCCGGCCGCGGCGGAAGGGGCACCCAAGTGACCGCCGCGGCAGGGCTGGAGCACTTCACCGCTCCGCACATCGAGTACTTCGCGCTGTCGCCCATCTTCGTCGTCTTCGGCGCGGCGGTGCTCGGGGTCCTCGTCGAGGCGTTCGCCCCCCGGGCGGTGCGTTGGGCCGCCCAGCTCGTCGTCACGCTCGGCGGCCTGGTCGCGGCGCTCGTCATGGTGGCGGTCGTGGCCGACCACGAGGGCACGCGCGGGATCATGGCCGAGGGCGCGGTCGCCGTCGACGGCCCGGCGCTGTTCCTCCAGGGCACGATCCTCCTGCTGGCCGCCGTCGCCGTGCTGCTGGTCGCCGAGCGCTCGCTCGATCCCGGCGCCGCCGGTGCCTTCGCCCCCCAGGCCGCGGCCCTCCCCGGCTCCGACGCCGAGCGCACGAGCGGCATGCGCGGCGTCGCGCAGACCGAGGTCTTCCCGCTGGTGCTCTTCGCGGTCGGCGGCATGCTCGTCTTCCCCGCGGCCAACGACCTGCTGCTGCTGTTCGTCGCGCTCGAGGTGCTCTCCCTGCCGCTCTACCTGCTCTGCGGCCTCGCGCGCCGGCGCCGGCTGCTCAGCCAGGAGGCCGCGCTGAAGTACTTCCTGCTCGGCGCCTTCTCCAGCGCCTTCCTGCTCTACGGCACCGCGCTGCTCTACGGCTACGCCGGGACCGTGCGACTGTCCGGGATCGCCGATGCGATCAGCGGAGCGTCCGGCAGCGACGCCCTGCTCCTCACGGGTGTCGGGCTGCTGACGGTCGGGCTGCTGTTCAAGGCGGGCATCGTGCCGTTCCACGCCTGGACCCCCGACGTCTACCAAGGCGCCCCCACGCCGATCACCGGCTTCATGGCGGCCTGCACGAAGATCGCCGCCTTCGGCGCCCTGCTGCGCGTGTACTACGTCGCCCTCGGCGGGCTGCGCTGGGAGTGGCGCCCGCTGCTGTGGGCGGTGGCGATCCTCACCATGCTCGTCGGCGCGGTCGTCAGCCTCACCCAGAACGACGTCAAGCGCATGCTCGCCTACTCGAGCATCGCGCACGCCGGCTTCATCCTCGTCGGCGTCCTCGCCGCCGACGGCCGCGGCATCTCGAGCGTGCTGTTCTACCTGCTGGCGTACGGCTTCGCGACGGTCGGCGCCTTCGCCGTCGTCACGCTCGTGCGCGACAGCGCGGGCGAGGCCACGCACCTGTCGCAGTGGGCCGGGCTGGGCAAGCGCTCGCCGCTCGTCGCGGGCGCGTTCACCCTGTTCCTCCTGGCGTTCGCCGGTCTGCCCCCGACGTCGGGGTTCATGAGCAAGTACGGCGTCTTCTCCGCCGCCCTCGACAGCGGTGCCGCGCCCGTGGTCGTCGTCGGCGTGCTGGCCAGCGTCATCGCCGCGTTCTTCTACGTCCGCGTCATCGTGCTCATGTTCTTCACCGAGCCGCTGGCCGACGGACCGGTCGTCGCCGTGCCCTCCGTGCTCACCACCGTGGCGCTCGCGCTGGGCGTCGCCGTCACCCTCGTCCTCGGTGTCGTGCCCCAGCCGGTGCTCGACCTCGCGAGCGGTGCGGCGGGTTTCGTACGCTAGGGCCCTCATGCCTACGTCCGCCGCCGCCAGCAGCCTCGGCCTGCCCGCCCTCCACCCCTCGCTCGAGGCCGACCTCTCCGCCGGCCTCGGCGCGGTGGAGGAGCTCCTGCGCGCCGACGTGACGAGCGACTACCCGCTCGTGACGGAGGCGGCGCGCCACCTCGTCGACGCCGGAGGCAAGCGGTTCCGCCCGCTGCTCACCCTGCTCGCCGCCCAGTTCGGGGACGCCGAGCGCGACGAGGTCCGCCAGGCCGCGGTGGTCGTCGAGCTGACCCACCTCGCGAGCCTCTACCACGACGACGTCATGGACGAGGCGACGCTGCGGCGAGGGGCTCCTAGCACCAACGTGCGCTTCGGCAACTCCGTCTCGATCCTCGTGGGCGACTTCCTCTTCGCCCGCGCCGCGGCCCGGGTCGCCGACCTCGGCCCCGAGGCGGTGCGCATCCAGGCGCGGACCTTCGAGCGGCTCGTCGTCGGCCAGATCCGCGAGACCGAGGGGCCGCGGGGCGGGGACCCGCTCGAGCACTACCTCGCGGTGCTCGCGGACAAGACGGGCTCGCTCATCGCGACCAGCGGCCGGCTCGGCGCGCTGCAGGCCGGGGCCGGCGAGGGCGTCGCGGAGGTCCTCACACGCTACGGCGAGCTCGTGGGCGTCGCCTTCCAGCTCGCCGACGACCTGCTCGACGTCGAGTCCGACTCGGCCGTCTCCGGCAAGGCGGTCGGCACCGACCTGCGCGAGGGCGTGGAGACGCTCCCGGTGCTCTGCTTCCGCCGCATCGCCGACGCGGCCGACCCGGAGGACGGGCGCCTGCTGGCCCTGCTCGACGGCGACCTCGCCGACGACGCGGCCCTCGCCGAGGCCGTGCAGCGGCTGCGGGCGCACCGGGCGCTGGGTGACGCCCACGCGGAGGTACGCCGCTGGGCCGACCGCGCCCGCGCGGAGCTCGCGCCGCTGGCGGAGTGCCCGGCCAAGGAGGCGCTGGACGCCCTCTGCGCCGCGGTGGTCGAGCGCGCCAGCTGACCCTGCGCCACCCCAGCTCGTGATCATGCACGTCCTGGGGCGCGGGGAGGGGGGCCCGCGTACCCCCAGCTCGTGATCATGCACATCATGGGGTCGGGGCGCGCGCCCCCTCCCGGTGATCATGCACGTCTTGGGCCGGCCCGGTGCGGGCGTCCAAGTCCCTCGCTCCGGCCCGTTGATCAGGCGACCCGTACGACGTGGTCGCCGTGCTGCCGTAATCCGATGTGACTGGGGCACATCTCGTACGGTCGGGCTCCCACTCGATCGGGCAACCTGATCAACTTCACGGCAGACCGGCGCGGCGGCGGCGAGCTGCCTGGCCCCGGCGTACGTGCTGAGTGAGATCCGAGCCGGTCGTCTACTGTCGAGCGGCAGCCACCGCCCAGCCAGGGAGCGACGATGCCGGACAGCGCAGTCCCCAGCAGCAGCAAGGCCCTGCACGTCGAGGGCACCCGCCTCGTCGACGGCACCGGTGCGACCGTCGTCCTGCGCGGCTTCGGGCTCGGCGGCTTCCTCAACATGGAGAACTTCATCACCGGCTTCCCGGGGACGGAGTCGCAGCAGCGCCGTGCGCTGCGCCGGGCGATGGGGGAGGAGGCGTACACCCGCTTCTTCGACGTGCTGCTGGACAGCTTCTTCGCCCCCGCCGACGCGGAGTTCCTGGCCGGGCTGGGCCTCAACTCGGCGCGGGTCCCCTTCAGCTACAAGCACTTCGAGGACGACGACGCGCCGTTCCAGTTCAAGGAGGAGGGGTTCCGGCGGCTGGACCGGGTCGTCGACGCATGCGCCCAGCACGGGATCTACGCGATCCTCGACCTCCACGCGCTGCCCGGGTGGCAGAACCAGCACTGGCACAGCGACAACCCGACCAACTGGTCGGAGTTCTGGAACCAGCGCCAGTTCCAGGACCGCGTCGTGCACCTGTGGGAGGCGCTGGCGGACCGCTACCGGGACAACCCCTGGGTCGGCGGCTACAACCCCGTCAACGAGCCGGCCGACGCGAGCGGTGAGCGGATCGGCCCGTTCTACGAGCGGCTCGTCGCGGCCATCCGTGCGGTCGACCCGCACAAGGTGCTCTTCCTCGACGGCAACCGCTACTCCACGGACTTCTCGATGTTCAGCGAGGTCCCAGAGGGAGCGGTGTTCACCGCGCACGACTACGTGCTCCCCGTGATCACGCAGGACGGGCGCTACCCCGGCGAGGCGCGCGGCCGCTTCTACGACCGCGACGTCGTCGAGGAGGTCTTCCTGGAGCGTACGGGGTTCATGCGTCGCACCGGCACCCCGATCTGGGTCGGCGAGTTCGGGCCGGTCTACACCGGCGACCCGGAGCGCGACGCCGAGCGGCTCCAGCTGCTGCAGGACCAGCTGGCGATCTACGCCGAGCACGGCGCGAGCTGGGCGCTGTGGACCTACAAGGACATCGGCCTGCAGGGCGTGGTGACCGCGCGGCCGGACAGCGCGTACCTCCAGCGCATCGCGCCTGTCCTCGAGAAGAAGCGCCGGCTGGGCGTCGACCGCTGGGGCGGGAGCGACCGCGGGATCCGCCATGTCCTCGAGCCGCTCGAGCGGCTCTTCGAGGAGGAGTTCCCCGACTTCACGCCGTTCCCGTGGGGGCAGAAGCACTGGATCGGCGTGCTCGTCCGCAGCGTCATGCTCTCGGAGCCGATGGTGGACGAGTTCGCGGCGTGCTTCGCGGGCGTGGGACCGGACGAGGCGGAGCGCCTCGCCCGGTCCTTCGCCCTCGACCAGTGCGACGTCCGTGAGGGGCTCGCTGCCGTGCTGCGTGCGCAGCCCGGGGCGAGCTGAGCTTCACGCCTCCCGCTGCGCCGGCAGCGCGGCGGGGAGCAGCGGGCGGTTGCCGCGGACGGTGCCGCGCGGGTCGACCGCGCGCTTGACGTCACGGAGCCGCTCGAGCGAGCGGGGCGTGAAGGCCCGGCTCGGGTCCGTCTCCGCACCGAGGAAGGTGAAGAACGTCCGTCCGGTCGCGACCGGAGCCACCGCCTCGGTGACCTGCGCCGAGGTCGCCGCGATGCCGGCCACGACCTCCGGGCTCACCGGCACACCCAGGCAGAACACCTGGTACTGCTCGGGAACTGCGCCGTTCGGGCCGTCCTCCACCGAGCCCCGGGACAGCGCGCCGCCGAGGTGGCGCAGCTGCACGAGGAGCACCGGCGTCTGCACGCCGGCGCCCGCGACGTCCACGAGCCGGTCGATCGTCGCCACGTCGAGGTCCTCGAGCAGCCAGGAGACCTCCTGCGTGGGCATCGGGTCGAGCGGCTCCTGCAGGATGTCGCCGAGGCGCTCGAGCGGGACGGTGCCCATCGAGTCGAACACCACCGCCGGGAGCGTACGCAGCGGCGCGAGCAGCTCCTCGGCGTCCTCGGACGAGCCGAGGAACGTCGCCTCGACCGAGACGAAGGACCTGCCGCGCAGCGGCTCCGGCACCTCGGGGATCGGCGGGAAGCGCAGGATGTGCGCCCACGTCGTGAGCTCGTCGGGCGCGGAGCGCGTCACGTCGCGGTACGCCCGGAGCACCGGGCGGGCCATCTCCAGCGGCCACATGATGCGGCCGCCGTAGACGTGCGGGGCGGGGAACAGCGCGATCTCGACCGCGGTGATGATGCCGAACTCCCCGCCGCCGCCGCGTACGGCCCAGAACAGCTCCGGGTCGTTCTCGGCCGTGATGCGGCGGTGCTGGCCGCTGGGGTCGACGAGCTCGACAGCGCGCAGGGCGTGCGCCGCGAGGCCGTACGCGCGGCCGAACCAGCTGAGCCCGCCGCTGACGCTGAAGCCGACGACGGTGGGGTCGGGGCTGCTGCCGGCGAGGCCGGTGAGCCCGTGCGGGGCGACGGCGGCCAGCAGCTCGCCCCACTTGACGCCCGCGCCGACGCGCGCCGTGCGCCGCTCGGGGTCGACGATGATGCCGCGCAAGGGCCTGGTGCGCAGCAGGATCGTGCCGGTGGCCGCGGTGGTGGCGCCGTGCCCCACCGGCTGGGCGGAGACGGTCAGGCCGCGCTCGGCGGCGAAGCGCACGGTGGTCGCGACGTCCTCCTCCTCCTCGACGGTGACGACGGCCCAGGGCTCCTGGGCGGCGGAGACGGTCCAGCCGAGGCGGCCGGCCTCCCAGCCCGCGTCGCCCGGGAGGAGGACCTGCCCGGGCAGCAGGGCGGCGAGCTCGGCGCGCGCGGTGTCGGTGCTGGTCGTGGTGATGGTCATCGTCCTGGTCCTAGTTCTCGGTCGCGGGAGTGGTGGGCACGGGGCAGTGCACCGTGGGGTTCCACGGCTCCAGGAGTCCGGCGGGGTTGTGCTGATACAGCCAGACGTGCAGGTCGTAGTGGATCGGCATGTCGGCCGAGTGGCCGAGCATCGGGCCGTCGAAGGGTCGGCCGAAGAGCGAGGGGCGGTCGCCGTCCGTGGTGAGGTCCTGGTCGGCGTCGGCCTTGAAGTACTCCGCGCCCATGAGCCGGAACTTGCCGTGGGGGAGCGGCATGTAGAGCAGCAGCGCCGGCTTGTCCCACTGGATGGGGGCGCCCGCGCGCGCCGGGAGGATGTAGTGCACGCCCATCCCGCCCGCGGGGGACTCCGTGCACTCGGAGGCCGGGACGTACCCGTCCGCCAGGGCCTTCTGGATGTCCTTGTAGGGCTTGACGATGTCGTACAGCGCGGTCAGCTCGGCCCGGTCGGTGGCGGTCATGTGCACCGGGACGGGCGTGGGGGTCGTCTCGCCGTCCTCGTGGGCCGAGGCGATGGGGGCGGCCAGGCTGCTGGCGACGAGCGCGGCGCCGGCGAGGCCGAGGCGGAACTTGCGGTTCATGGTGAGGTCCTCCTGGTCGTGCGGGCGGGTCGCCCGCTGCTCGTCGATGACGGTGCCGCGGGGCGCTTGCCGTCCGCTTGCGGAGTCCTTGTCGAGGCCGACCACCGGCCTGCGCGACGACCGGCTAGCGTGCCGGGATGGCCCCCGACCCCGCTCCCGGCCGCTGGTTCCTCTCGGCCGACGAGCGGGGCAACCCGGCGACGCGGATCGACCGGCGCCACCCCGACGGCCTGGCGTGGACCACCGGCAACGAGGTGCGCCCGCTGGTCCACGGCGCGACGTACTTCCGGCGGCTCCACGACGAGCTCGACGCGCTCGTGCCGGGGGACCGGCTGTGGTTCACCGACTGGCGCGGTGACGCCGACCAGCGGCTGCTGCCCGACGGGCCGACGATCGGGGAGCTGCTCTGCACGCTCGCCACCCGCGGTGTCGAGGTACGCGGTCTGCTCTGGCGCTCGCACAGCGACCGGGCGACGTTCAGCGCGCAGGAGAACCAGCGCCTCGGCCAGGAGCTCAACGAGGCCGGCGGGGAGGTCCTGCTGGACCAGCGCGTACGCCGCTTCGGCTCGCACCACCAGAAGGTCGTCGTGGTGCAGCACCGCGGGGCACCCGAGCGGGACGTCGCCTTCGTGGGCGGCATCGACCTCTGCCACGGGCGGCGTGACGACGCCGAGCACGGTGCCGACCCTCAGCAGCAGCCGATGGACAAGCGCTACGAGGGCAGATCTCCCTGGCACGACGCGGCTCTCGAGCTGCGTGGCCCGGTGGTGGGTGACGTGCTGCAGACCTTCGTCGAGCGCTGGGACGACCACCGGCCGCTCGACCGGCGGACGCCGTACCGGATGGCCGTGCAGCGGGCGGCCCGGATGCCGCGCCACCCCGAGCCGCTCCCGGAGCAGCTGCCCTCACCGCCGGCAGCGGGAGCGCACGCGGTGCAGGTGCTGCGGACCTACGGGCGCAAGCACCGCGGCTTCCCGTTCGCCCCGCTCGGCGAGCGGAGCGTCGCACGGGCGTACCTCAAGGCGTTCTCCTTGGCCCGCAAGCTGGTCTACATCGAGGACCAGTACCTCTGGTCGCCCCTCGTCGCCGACGCGCTGGCGGGTGCGCTGCGGCGTGAGCCGGGCCTGCGCGTCATCGCCGTCGTGCCGAGGTTCCCTGACAGCGACGGGTTCTTCACGGGGCCGCCCAACCGGATCGGCCAGCTCGAGGCGATCCGCCGGCTGCGAGCTGCGGCCCCCGACCGAGTCGGGGTCTTCGACCTCGAGAACACCGCCGGCACCCCGATCTACGTCCACGCCAAGGTCTGCGTGGTCGACGACATCTGGATGACGTGCGGGTCGGACAACCTCAACCGCCGCTCGTGGACCTGCGACAGCGAGGCGACCTGCGCCGTCGTCGACCCCGAGCGGGACGCGCGCGAGCCCCGCGACCCGGCAGGAACCGCTGAGGGCGCGCGGGTCCTCCCACGCTCGTTGCGCGCGGAGCTCTGGGCGGAGCACCTCGCCCTGCCCGCGGACGACGAACGGCTGCTCGACCTCGACGGCGCCCTCGACCTGTGGCGCCAGCGGTCGGGTGCGCTCGACGACTGGCACGGGAGCAGCCGGCGCGGTGCCCGGCCGCCGGGGCAGGCGCGGGCTCACCGGCCGGATCCTGTACGCGCCTGGCAGCGGGTGTGGGCGGAGCCGCTCTACCGCGTGCTCTACGACCCGGACGGCCGGCCGCTGCGCATGCGCCTGGCGCGGACGCTCTGAGGACTCGTCACAGCCGGTCGAGGAAGGCGCGTACGCGCTGCAGCAGCCGGGCGGTGCTGTCCGGGTACGAACGCCGCCAGGCCACTGTCGACGAACAGGTGACCGTCGCAGGGGTAGCTGACGAGCACCGCGCCGAGCGCGTCCGGACGGGTCTGTGCCAGGGCCTGGGCCGGGAGGGCGCCGAGCGACACCCCGACGTAGACCGCCGGTCGCTCCGGCGCCGCAGCCGTGCCGCGTGCCAGCACCTCCTCCGACCCGAGCTCCTCGGCGTGCGCGACCCCGTCCTCGAGGGTGGCGAAGGTGCGCCCGGCGTAGAGGTCCGGGGTGGTGACCTGGGCTCCGCCTGCGCGGAGCGCGTCCGCGAGGGCGTGGACGCCGCGGGTGAGCCCCTGCGCGTGGTGGAACAGGACCACGTCCGCAGCGGACCTCCGTCGTCGTGCGTCAGCGCCATCCTCGCGGGCAGGACAGCCGCATGACCAGAGCTGTCGTCGCCACCGCGTACGGCGACCCCGACGTCCTGTCCGTCACCGACGTGCAGCTGGACCCGCCAGGCCCGGGCGAGGTGCTGCTCGAGGTCCGCGCGGCCGGCATCAACCCCGTGGACTGGAAGACCTACAGCGGTGGACGGAGCAGCGACCCGGCGAAGCTGCCGCTGCGCCTGGGCTTCGAGGCGGCGGGCGTCGTCCTCGCCCTCGGGCCCGACGTCGACACCGTGGCCGTGGGCGACGAGGTCATCGCCCTCCGGATCAGCGGGGCGTACGCCGACCAGGTCGTGGTGCCCGCGACGGCGCTCGTCCCGAAGCCCGCCAGCCTGCCCTGGGCCGAGGCCGCGGGACTCATGCTCGCCGGCGCGACCGCCGTCCACGCCCTCACGGCTGTCGGTCTCGAGGCCGGCGAGACCGTCCTCGTGCACGGCGGGGCGGGCGGCGTCGGGCTGATGCTCGTCCAGCTCGCCAAGCTGCGGGGGGCCGCGGTGGTGGCCACGGCGAGCGAGCGGAACTTCCCGCTGCTGCGCCGCTTCGGCGCCGAGCCGGTGACCTACGGCGACGGCCTCGCCGACCGCGTACGCGCCGCTGCTCCCCAGGGCGTCGACGCCGCCGTCGACGCCGTGGGGACCGACGAGGCGGTCGACGTCTCGCTCGAGCTCGTCGGCGACGTGCAGCGGATCGCGTCCATCGCGGCGTTCGGGCGCGGCGACACCGGGATCCGGCTGCTCGGCGGCGGCCCGGGCGCGGACCCCGGCACCGAGCTGCGCGACGCCGCGCGGCCCGAGCTCGCCCGGCAGGCGGGAGCGGGGGACCTGGTGGTCGTCGTGGACCGGGCGTACGCGCTGGCGGAGGTCGCCGAGGCGCACAGGCACAGCAAGGACGGCCACGCCAGTGGGAAGGTCGTCCTCGTGCCCTAGTGGCCCGGACTCTGCCCGATCGGGCTGTTCTCCTGCTGTTCACAGGAACGCGCCGATCCGCGTCCCGCCCGTCTCCGAACTGGGCTCGGTGTGGCACCTGTCACACCGCCGGCTCGAGAAAGGGCTCGCCGTGTCCCCCTCCCTGCTGCGCCGCGCAGCGCCCGTCGCCCTCAGCAGCCTCGCGCTGCTGTCGGCGGGCGTCGCGCTCGCCCCGACCGCCTCGGCGTCCTCCCACCGGGAGGCGCCCCTCATCTCCGGGATGCCGAAGGACGACGCCACGGACGTCTACGCCTTCCGCAGCCCGGACGCCCCGGACACCCTGACGATCCTCGGGAACTTCATCCCGTTCGAGGACCCGGCAGGCGGCCCGAACTTCTACCCGTTCGACGACGATGCGCTCTACAACATCAACATCGACAACGACGGGGACGGCAAGGCCGACATCGTCTACCAGTTCGAGTTCAGCAGCAGCTACCAGAACCCGGGCACGTTCCTCTACAACACCGGTCCGGTCACGAGCCTGACCGACCCCGACCTCAACTTCCGGCAGATCTACACGGTCCGCCGGATCGAGGGCGGGAGCAGCCCCCGGGTGCTGCACCGCGCCCCCGTGGCGCCGTCCTACGTCGGGGCGGCGTCCATGCCGGACTACGCCTCCCTGCGCCAGCAGGCGGTCGTCCCGTTCGACCGGAGCGGGGCGACGGGCACGTCGTTCGCCGGCCAGGCCGACGACCCGTTCTTCCTCGACCTGCGCGTCTTCGACCTGCTGTACGGCGGCAACCTCTCGGAGGTCGGCAACGACTCGCTGCGCGGCTACAACGTCAACACCCTCGGGATCCAGGTGCCCATCAAGGACCTGGTGAAGGACGGTGACCCCGTCGTCGGCGTGTGGACGACCGTGACGAAGGAGAACGCGAAGCGCCAGCAGGTGCAGGTCAGCCGCCTCGGCAACCCGCTGGTCAACGAGGTGGTCATCCCGGTCAAGGACAAGGACGCCTGGAACGCCTCGAAGCCGCAGGACGACGCGCAGTTCGCGCCGTACGTCACGGCCCCGGAGCTGCCGCACCTGCTCAACGCGGTCTACGGCCTCCCGGTGCCCGCGGAGCCGCGCAACGACCTCGTCTCGGTCTTCCTCACCGGGGTGAAGGGCCTCAACCAGCCGGCCCACGTCACGCCGGCCGAGGAGCTGCGCGTCAACACCTCCACCCCGGTGGCGGCGCACCCCGACCGGTTGGGCGTGCTCGGCGGCGACGTGCAGGGCTTCCCGAACGGGCGGCGCCTCGGCGACGACGTCATCGACATCAGCCTGCAGGCCGTGGCCGGCGAGCTGGTCGGCTACCCCAACGACCTGGGTGACGGCGTGGACGCCAACGACGCCGGGTTCACCAGCTCGTTCCCGTACGTCGCGCTGCCGCACTCGGGCTCGATCCCCAAGGGCAGCGACAGCACCAGCGTCAGCCTGCTGACGGGCGGCTCCGGCCACCACGGGGGCAACGGTCCCGGCGCGCTGCGCTCGGCAGCTCCCGGGCTGGTCGGGACGGCCGCGGCGGGTCTGCTCCTGCTCGGCCTCACCGGCACGTACGCGCGCCGGCGGCGGAGCGTGACCGCCTGACCGGCTGATCCAGTGCGACAGGCCTCCTCGGCGGCGACCCCGCCGAGGAGGTCCTGCGCGGTATCGGCCGGATCGCTGCCGACCGCCCGGAGGTCCGCCAGACTGTTCGCGTGCCGCGCCGACCGCTCCTGCTGCTCGCCGCGGCGTCCGCCGCGCTCCTGGTCCTCGACCGCCTGCACGGCCCGTCCGGCTGCCTCCGCGGCCCGCTCGACTGGTGGACCACGGGTGCGCTGCTCGCTGCCCTGGCCCTCGCCGTGGCCCCAGGCCGTGCTGCCCCGCTGCGGGCCGGGCTGGGAGCGGTCCTCGTGCTCGTGGCGGTGGTCGCCCCACGGCCCAGCAGGTCCAGCAGTCACGGCGTCGACTTCGTCTTCTGCAGCGACGCCGTCCCCACGGGCCTGGCCCCAGCGGGCCGCGCCGCGGCGTACGCCGTGCTCGACGCCGGAGCGCCCCTCGCCGTCGTGACCGTCCTGCTCGTGCTCCTGGGACCCCTGCTCCGCCGCCCCGGCCCTGCGGCCGCCGTGCCGCTGCTGCTCCTCGCGTGCTTCCCCTGGTGGGGCAGCGGGGCCTGGGGGGTCAACGGCCGGTGGCTCTGGCAGGCGTCACCGGCGTGGACCGCTGCCGTGGTCCTCACCGCCGCCGTCCTCCTGCTCGGCGCCTGGCGCCCGCGCGTCGAGCGCGCCGGCGCGGTGCTGGCAGCCGTGCTCCTCGCGCTGGGATGGGGCGTCGCGGCGGTGGGCGGCCTGCACGCGGCGTACACCAGCGACGGCGACCTGGGCAGCACCTGGATCAGCACCTGGATCCCTGACATCGGCGTGGGTCCCACCTGGGCCGCGTTCGCCGGCAGCGCGCTGGTCATCGCCTCGCTCGCCCGCCCGCTCCGCGGCGCCAGCACCGGGGAGGGGCAGCAGACCGCCTAGCCCGTCAGTCCAGGTGGGCGAAGCGCGGCCAGAGCCTGCTCCACGGCTCGCGCACGCCGGTGCACACCCGCACCGGCTCGTCCTGCTCCTCGCTGTCGACGCCGACCCGGTCGTCCAGCCGGCCGCGGACCGTGCAGGAGCCGAACCGCTCGTGGAGCCAGTCCTCGCCGGCATCGCCGAAGCCGACGAGCACGGTCGTCGTCGCGGAGTCCGGCGGCCGCGCGACGTGCCAGAGCTGGTTCTGACCGCTGTACGCCCGCGGCAGCCCGAGCTCCGGCCCGTACCTCGCGAGCGCGCCCTGCTCGCCGTAGTTCGCCGTGACGACGACGGCGTGCGCCCTCTCCGCCTGGGGGAGCGATGTCCACACCGCCGCCACCTCCTGCGCGTACGCCGGCCAGCCCACCGAGTCGCGCACGACCTGGTTGGCGACGGGCACCGGCGTGCTGCCGAGCGAGGCGAGCGGCACGAGCGGCAGGGCGATCACGGCGGACACAGCCGCGTCCACCACGACCGCGGCGAGCACGAGCCCGCGCCGCCACCGCGCGGCGACCACGCAGCCCGCCGCCCAGAGGTACGCCACCAGCCCGAGCGTGTAGTACGGCTGCCCGCCGCTGAGCAGCAGGAACGCGCAGACCAGCAGGTACGCGACCGCCACCGCCCGCACCGGCCGCCACTCGGGCCGGCGCAGCAGCGCCAGCAGCCCGGCCACCCACACGGGGACGAGCAGCGGGCCGAGCATGACGAGCTGGAGCGGCACGAACGTCGCCCGCGCGGTCGAGCCCTTGTGCGCGGCCAGCGAGGCGGCCATGTCCCGCTCGGGAAAGCCGTGCACGATCTGGTAGACGATGTTCGGCGCGCCGACCGCGAGCACCAGCAGGGCGCCGGCCCAGAGCAGCGGGTCGCGCAGCGGGCGCCGGGGGCCGACGAGCAGCAGCCCCGCGAGCAGGCCGAGGAGCAGCAGCGCGACGAGCAGCTTGGCGTACAGCCCGAGGCCCACGACGACCCCGGCCCAGAGCCAGCAGCGCCGCTCGCCGCGCAGCAGTGCGCGTGTGACGAGCAGCAGCGCGCCGAGCCAGGTGACCAGGTCGAGCGTCGCGGTCGACAGCGTGTGCCCCGCGATGAGCGGGAACGACCCGAGCGCGCCCGTCGCCGCCAGCAGCTGCGCTCCCCGGCCGCCGCCGAGCTCGCGGGCGAGCAGCGCCAGCAGCAGCACGTACGCGCTGGCGCAGACCGCCGGCACGACGCGCAGCGCGGTCACGGTGTCGCCGAGCAGGGCGGTCTCGGCTCGGGCGACGAGCGGGGTCAGCGGGGGCTGGTCGACCGCGCCCCAGTCCGGGTGCTGGCCGAGCACCCGGAAGTACAGCTCGTCGCGGTGGTAGCCGTAGCGGCCGGCGAGCAGCAGCAGGACCACGACCAGCGCACCGGCGCCGAGCGCGAGGGGGCGGACCGCGAGCGGCGTCCGGGGGGCGACCACCTCCGCGACGCTAGCGGGACGCCGCCTCCACCGGAACCTCCTCGGGCTCGCGCGTGCGGCCGCGCAGCCCGTCCGCGGTGAGCAGCGCGAGCGAGGCCCAGACGAGCCCGAAGCCCGCCCACCGCGACGCCGTCATCGCCTCGTGCCGGACCAGCACGCCGACGAGCAGCTGCAGTGTGGGGGTGACGTACTGGAGCAGGCCGAGCAGCGACAGCGGGACGCGGTTGGCCGCCGCGCCGAAGAGCAGGAGCGGCACCGCGGTCACCAGCCCGCTCGTCGCGAGCAGCGCGACGTGCCCCGGTCCGCGGTCGAGGCTGCCGTCGCCGAGCGCCTCCAGGACGACGACGGAGGCGATCGAGGCCGGCACCAGCACCCAGGACTCGATCGTGAGCGCGGGCAGCGGGGCGACCGCGGCCTGCTTCTTCAGCAGGCCGTAGCCCCCGAACGACAGCGCGAGGACGAGCGCGATCCACGGCACGTGGCCGTACGCCACGGTGAGCACCGCGACACCGGACGCCGCCACGCCGACGGCCGCCCAGGTCAGCGCGCGCAGCCGCTCGCCCAGGACGGCGACGCCCAGGAGGACCGAGACGAGCGGGTTCACGAAGTAGCCCAGGGCGGCTTCGACGACGTGCCCCGTGTTGACCGCGGCGATGTAGACGCCCCAGTTGACCGCGATGGCGACGGCGGCGACCCCGAGCCGGAGCAGCTGGCTGCGGGTGAGGCCGCGCCACGGCAGTGGCATCCGCAGCACGCCCAGCACGACCGCGCAGGTCAGCGCCGTCCACGTGATGCGGTGGGCGAGGATCTCGACCGGCCCCGCCGGCTCGAGCAGCGGGAAGTAGAGCGGGAACACGCCCCACAGGACGTACGCGCCGAGGCCCGCCGCCACTCCCTCGGAGCGGCGACGGGCCTCGGCCGGTACGGGGCTGGTGCTCAGGCGCCCACGGTCCACGTGTCGCCGCCGGCGATCAGCGAGGCCAGCGCGTCCTCGGTCCCGCCCGCGCCCTGCGTCTCGGCCGCGCGCTGCAGCTGGTCGGCCACCAGCGCGCCGTACGCCGGCCGGTCGACGTCGCGGAACACGCCGAACGGCGTGCGCGCGAGCGAGGCGTCCTGCAGGCGGGAGAGCGCGAACGCGACGCTCGGGTCGTCGGCGTGCACGTCGTGGACGAGCAGCCGACCGGCGTTCTCGTCGGTCACGTCGTCGACGACGTCGAGGTGGCCGGTCCGCTCGTTGCGGACGATGCCGTGCTGGCCCTGGCCGCCCCAGCGGATCGGCTGCCCGTGCTCGAGCTTGATGCCGAACTCGTCGCGCGTCTCCGGGTCCTTCAGCACGTCGAACGCGCCGTCGTTGAAGATGTTGCAGTTCTGGTAGATCTCGACCAGCGCCGAGCCCTTGTGCTCCGCCGCCGCCCGCAGCACCGAGGTGAGGTGCTTGCGGTCGGAGTCCATCGTGCGCGCGACGAAGGTCGCCTCAGCGCCGAGCGCGAGCGACACCGGGTTGAACGGCGCGTCGAGCGATCCCATCGGGGAGGACTTGGTGATCTTGCCCATCTCCGAGGTGGGCGAGAACTGCCCCTTGGTCAGGCCGTAGATCTGGTTGTTGAACAGCAGGATCTTCAGCTCGACGTTGCGGCGCAGCGCGTGGATCAGGTGGTTGCCGCCGATCGACAGGGCGTCGCCGTCACCGGTGATGACCCAGACCGAGAGGTCCTGGCGCGCGACCGCGAGGCCGGTGGCGATCGCCGGCGCGCGCCCGTGGATCGAGTGCATGCCGTAGGTGTTCATGTAGTACGGGAACCGGCTGGAGCAGCCGATGCCCGAGACGATCGCGATGTTCTCGCGCGCCACCCCGAGCTCGGGCATGAAGCCCTGCACGGCGGCCAGGATCGCGTAGTCCCCGCAGCCGGGGCACCAGCGGACCTCCTGGTCGGTCTTGAAGTCCTTCGCCGTGAGCTTCGGCGTCGGCAGGTCGGCGACGGTCATCGCAGGGCTCCCTCGTTGGCGTCGGCCTTCTCGACCTCCTCGACGAGGCCGGTGATGACCTCGGCGAGCTCGACCGCGCGGAAGGGCAGGCCGCGCACCTGGTTGTAGGGCGTGACGTCGACGAGGTACTTCGCGCGCAGCAGCAGCGAGAGCTGGCCGAGGTTCATCTCGGGGACGAGCACCCGGTCGTAGCCCTTGAGCACCTCGGCGGTGTTGGCCGGGAACGGGTTGAGGTGGCGCAGGTGCGCCTGGGCGACCTTGTGCCCCTCGCGGCGGGCGCGGCGGACCGCGGCGCCGATCGGGCCGTAGGTCGAGCCCCAGCCGAGGACGAGCACGCGCGCGCCCTCGCCGCTCTCGCGACCCGGGTCGTCGACCTCGAGCGGCTCGATGAACCGCGCGATGCCGTCGATCTTCGCCTGGCGGGTGCGGACCATGAGGTCGTGGTTGGCCGGGTCGTAGGAGATCTCGCCGGACCCGTCGGCCTTCTCGATGCCGCCGAGGCGGTGCTCGAGGCCCGGGGTGCCGGGCACCGCCCACGGGCGGGCCAGCGTCTCGGGGTCGCGGAGGTACGGCCAGAACGCGCCGTCCTCGCGGTTCGGCTCCGTCGCGAACTCGACGTGGAGGTCGGGCAGCGTCGCGACGTCCGGCAGGTGCCACGGCTCGGAGCCGTTGGCGAGGTAGCCGTCCGACAGCAGGAACACCGGCGTGCGGAACTGCAGCGCGATCCGGCACGCCTCGATCGCCGCGTCGAAGCAGTCGCTGGGGGAGCGGGGCGCGACGACCGCGACCGGCGACTCGCCGTTGCGGCCGAACATCGCCAGCAGCAGGTCGGCCTGCTCGGTCTTGGTCGGCAGTCCCGTGGAGGGGCCGCCGCGCTGGACGTCGACGATGACGAGCGGCAGCTCCTGCATGACCGCGAGGCCGATCGTCTCGCCCTTCAGCACGACACCCGGGCCGGAGGTGGTCGTCACGCCCAGCGCGCCGCCGAAGCTCGCCCCGAGCGCCGCGCCGACACCGGCGATCTCGTCCTCGGCCTGGAAGGTCGTGACGCCGAAGCGCTTGTGCTTCGAGAGCTCGTGGAGGATGTCCGACGCCGGCGTGATCGGGTACGCGCCCAGGAACAGCGGGAGCCCGCTGCGCTGCGCCGCCGCCACCAGGCCGTACGCGAGCGCGAGGTTGCCGGTGATGTTGCGGTAGGTGCCGGCGGGCATCGGCGCCGGCTTGACCTCGTACGAGACCGCGAAGTCCTCGGTCGTCTCGCCGTAGGCGTGGCCCGCGCGGAAGGCCGCGACGTTCGCCTCGAGGATCTCGGGCTTCCGGCCGAACTTGCGCTCGAGGAACGTGACCGTGCCCTCGGTGGGCCGGTTGTAGAGCCAGGAGAGCAGGCCGAGGGCGTACATGTTCTTCGCGCGCTCGGCCTCCTTCTTGGTGATGGAGAGCCCCTCGACCGCCTTGACGGTGAGCGAGGTGAGCGGGATGCGGCGGACGTTCCAGCCGTCGAGGGTGTCGTCCTCGAGGGGGTTGGCGTCCCAGCCGACCTTGGCGAGGTTGCGCTTGGTGAACTCGTCGGTGTTGACGATGACGAGCGCGCCCTTGGGCAGGTCCTTGAGGTTGGCCTTGAGCGCAGCCGGGTTCATCGCGACGAGCACGTCGGGCGCGTCGCCGGGCGTCATGATGTCGCGGTCGGCGAAGTGGAGCTGGAAGCTCGAGACGCCCGGCAGGGTCCCGGCTGGCGCCCGGATCTCGGCGGGGAAGTTGGGCAGCGTCGAGAGGTCGTTGCCGAACGACGCGGTCTCGGCGGTGAACCGGTCACCGGTCAGCTGCATGCCGTCGCCGGAGTCCCCGGCGAAGCGGATGACGACGCGCTCGAGTTGCTGGACCTGCTTCGCCACGCGCACTAGCCTCCGGTCGATCGTCGGCGCGACCTGACGGCGCCGACCCACGGGTGCGCACCCTGCTGCTCGACCCCGAGGTGGCCGGACGGGTGTGCACGGCGCTCCGCGTTGCGCGCCGACGGACCATCCTACGGTCGTCGGTGCCCCCACGCCTCTGAGCAGCCGCCTCGTGAGACGCAACAGACAGCGGGCGGAGGGGATTCCCCTCCGCCCGCTGGTGCACCGCCCGGCCGCCCGGGCCGCGTGTCAGTCGTCGCCGCGGTCGATACCCGTGCTGTGGTCGTCGCTGAGCGGCGGCTCGGGGGCACCGTCCGTCGTGTTGTCGTCCGCGCTGAGCCGCAGTGCGTAGCCCTCGAGCGGCTTGCGGGTGCGCGGGTCGAGGGGCGCCTTCGCCCAGACCGGCGTCCCGCCGTCGCCGCGGTTGCCGGTGACGGTCGCGTCGTTGCCGGCGACCCCGACCCAGGGGCTGTACGGGCCGTAGGGCTCGTCGTCGTGCCCGTGGTCCACGTGCCAGAAGTGGTTGCCCGTGACGAGGGCGCCGGAGGTGCCCTCCTTCACGTCGACGCCCGCGGCCGTCGTCCGCCAGATCCGGTTGCCCGTGACCGTGATCCGGTCGGCGCGGTCGGGGCCGCCCTGCCACACGGTGATCGGGGAGCCGACCTCGACGCCCTGGCCGAGGTTGCCGCGGTTGATGCCCGTCTCGTGGATGTCGCTGCCCTGGAGCACGTCGTCGCTCGTGCCGCGGAAGCGGACGCCCTCGTTGCCGACGTCGTGCACGTCGATGCCGTCGAGCACGACGTGGGAGCCGCCCTGCACCAGCACCCCGCGCTGCGCGTCGCGCAGCGTGATGCCCTGCACGACCCACCAGCTGCCCTTCACGGTGAGCGCCGTCCCCGTGCGCTCGCGGTCCACGTCGATGATCGCGCCGCGGGTGCCGCGCAGCACGATCGGTGCCGCCGCGGTGCCGCTGGCGTCGAGCTCGAGGCGCGCGGGGTAGACGCCGTCCTCCAGCGTGATGACCGTGCCCGGGCGCGCCTGCTCGAGGGCGAGGCGCAGGTCGGGGAGGGTCCTCGCGTCGGGGGTGAAGCTCGGCGCCTTCTGGTCCGGCGTCCACGGCTGGGCCGGGCTCGGGGTCGTCCCGCCCGCGACGGGCGGCAGCGTGCTGCCCGCCGGCGGCGGGGTGCCGGGGGTGCCCGGCGTCGTCGGTGCGGCGGGCGTGCCGGGCGTGCCGGGGCTCCCGGGGCTGCCGGGCGTCGTCGGTGTGCCGGGCTTGGCCGGCGTGCCCGGGTCGGCGGGCGTGCTGCCGGCCTTGGGCCGAGCCGGGATGCCGGTGCCGGTCGGCAGCGCCTGGCGGGGGCAGGGCGCGAGCGCGCGCTGGAGGGCGACCCGCTCCGCCTTGGTCACGCTGAGCGCGTAGGTGCGGAGGACCGCGACGGTCCGGGCGGCGAACGCGCAGCGCTGGACGCGCCCGGCGGGGAGCCAGCCGGAGGCGTCCTTCGCGGCCCGGGTGCGGCTGAGCGCCGCCTCGCCGGTCACGAGGTTGAGCGGGTCCTCGGCGAACTGCTGGCGCTTGCGGGCGCCCCAGCTGCGCGCCCCGCTCCGCCACGCCTGCGGCAGCGGGACGACGCGGTCGACCGAGACCGCGCGGCTCCCCGTCGTGTAGCGCAGCGTGCGCCCGGTGTACGCGCTGCGCACCGCCGCTGAGGTCACCACGCAGCGGTCGGTCGTCGAGAACGCCGCCCCGCGCCCGGAGTCGCGCCACAGCACGTCGTCGCGGTTGTCGCAGCCGTTGCCGTCGGTGTCGGCCCAGGCGCGGCCGAACGCCGTCGCGGTGTAGCCCTTCGAGGGGCCGTACGCCGCGGTGTGCAGGCCGGCGAGCGCCCGCAGGGCGGTCGGCCCGGCCTGTGCGGCAGGGGCTGCGGCGAGACCTCCGGTGAGCGCGGCGAGGGCCACGGGGGCGGTCAGCAGGGCCAGGCGGCGCGGGCGCGTCATGCGGGGTCCTCCGGGGTCGTCGGAGGCGCAGCGTAACCGTGCGTCGTGACGTCCGGGTCAACATCGGTCGACATCGAGGCGCTGACCAGCACCCGCTCCACCCGTTGGCGTGATGCGGGGAGCGAAAGCGTCGCGCAGCGTGACCGGGCTCGTCACCCAGGGCTGCGGACTACCCTGGACCCGCCGTGACCCCGTCCCCCGCCCCGCCCGCCGCCGTCCTCGACTGGGGCGCCCGGCTGCGCCTCCACGTCCTCGAGGCCGGGCTCGCCTGCTGCGCGGTGGAGGTCTCCGCGGCCGCGTCCCGGCGCCTGCTCGCCGCCGGCGCCGTCGAGGCCCCCTTCGCGGAGGCGCCGGACCGCGCGGACGTGCTGCTCGTCAGCGGCACCGTCACGGACAAGGGCCTCCCCGCCGTCGTCGCCGCGCACCGCGCGCTCCCGCCGGGGGCCCGTGTGGTCGCCTTCGGGGCGTGCGTCGCGTCGGGCGGCCCGTACTGGGACTCCTACTCGGTGACCAAGGGCATCGGGCAGGTGCTGCCGGTCGACCTGTGGATCCCCGGCTGCCCGCCGCAGCCCGAGGCCCTGGAGCAGGGCCTGCGCCGGCTCGAGGAGCTGGTCGCGTGACAGCCGCGCTGGAGCCGGCCCTGCGCGACGCGCTCGCGGAGCTCGGGGACGACCTGCTCGAGGTCGGCTCGCGGCCGGGGGCGCCCGCCGAGGTCGCGTACGCCCGGGTGCCTCCCGGGCGCTGGCGCGAGGCGGTCGGGCTCGTGGTCGAGCGCGCCGGCGCCGGGTGGCTCGACTGGCTCGGTGCGGTCGACGAGGAGGAGCGCGTCGACCTCCTGGTCTGCCTGCGCGCGCCCGACGGACCCTCCGCGGGGGCCGTCGCACTGCTGGCGACGGGTCTCCCGCCGGACGCGCCGGAGGTCGACAGCCTCGTGCCGCTGCTGCCCGGCGCGGCCTGGCACGAGCGCGAGGCCCACGAGATGTACGCCGTGGGCTTCCGCGGGCACCCGGACCTCCGCCCGCTGCTGCTCCCGCCGGGGTTCGAGGGGCACCCGCTGCGCAAGGACTTCGTGCTGGCGTCCCGCGTCGCCCGCGAGTGGCCCGGCGAGCACGAGCCGAGCGGGCGGACCCGCCGGCGCGCGCTGCCCCCGGGCGTGCCCGAGCCCGGCACCTGGGGCGGCGCATGAGCGGGAGCGACCGGCGCCGGGGGGTCATCGCGCTGCGCGAGGAGAGCTGTACCGTCTGCATGCTCTGCGTGCGCGAGTGCCCGGACTGGTGCATCACCATCGACTCCCACGTCGAGCGCGTCCCTGCCGAGGGGCCGGGCGGCCGGCCGCGGACCGCGCACGTGCTGGACCGGTTCGACATCGACTACGCGCTCTGCCTGTACTGCGGCATCTGCGTCGAGGTCTGCCCGTTCGACGCGCTGTTCTGGTCCCCGGAGACCGACTACGCCGAGCCCGCGCTTGGCGACCTGGTCCACGGGAAGGAGCGGCTGGGGGAGTGGCTGGGCAGCGCTCCGGGCGCCGCGCAGCCCGACGGGCAGTCCGCCTCCGGCTGAACGCGGAACCCGCGGCCCGCGCGGCGTCGTTCCCCGGACGTACGGATCTCCGGAGGAGACAGATGCACCGCCACCACAACGGCCTGCGGACCGCCGCCCTGCTGGGCGTGCTCAGCGCGCTCATCCTCGTCGTCGGCCAGCTGGTCGGCGGCGCGAGCGGGCTGACCATCGCCCTCGTGCTCGCCCTGGGCATGAACGCGTTCGCCTACTTCAAGAGCGACACGATCGCGCTGCGCTCGATGCGCGCCCGCCCGGTCAGCGAGGTCGAGGCGCCCTGGCTGTACGCCATCGTCCGCGACCTCTCGACCGCGGCGCAGCAGCCGATGCCGCAGCTCTACGTCTCGCCGACCCAGGCGCCGAACGCCTTCGCCACCGGCCGCAACCCCCAGCACGCCGCGGTCTGCGTCACCGAGGGCATCACCCAGCTGCTCGACCAGCGCGAGCTGCGCGGCGTGCTCGGGCACGAGCTCTCGCACGTCTACAACCGCGACATCCTCATCTCGTCGGTCGCGGCGACGCTCGCCTCCGTCGTCATGTACGTCGCGCAGTTCGCGATGTTCCTGCCGCTCGGCGGCGGCAGCGACGACGACGACCGGCCGAACCCCGTGGTGGTGCTGCTCGGCCTGCTGCTAGCGCCCGTCGCCGCCTCGCTCGTCCAGCTGGCGATCAGCCGGTCGCGCGAGTTCGAGGCCGACGCGTCCGGGGCCGCGCTCACCGGTGACCCGCTGGCGCTGGCGAGCGCGCTGCGCAAGATCGAGGCGGGGGCGCGAGCCCTGCCGCTGCCGCCCGAGCCGCGGCTGCAGACGACGAGCTCGCTCATGATCGCGAACCCGTTCGGTGCCGGCGGGGCGGGGCGGCTCTTCTCGACGCACCCGCCGACCGCGGAGCGGGTCCGCCGCCTCGAGGAGTACGCCGGCCTGCGCTGACCCCCGCGCCCCCCGACCTCCCCGTGATCATGCACGTCCTGGGGCCCAGGACGTGCAGGATCACGGGAGGGGACGGCTAGCGGTAGTTGACGAACTGCACCGCGATGTCGAGGTCCTTGCCCTTGAGCAGCGCGATGACGGCCTGCAGGTCGTCGCGGCTCTTCGAGCTCACCCGCAGCTCGTCGCCCTGGACCTGCGCCTTGATGCCCTTGGGGCCCTCGTCGCGGATCGTCTTGGCGAGCTTCTTCGCGTCGTCCTGGCTGATGCCCTGCTTGATGCTGCCGGTGAGCTTGTAGGTCTTGCCCGACTGCTGGGGCTCCCCGGCGTCCACCGCCTTGAGCGAGATGCCGCGCTTGATGAGCTTCTCCTGGAAGACGTCGTACGCCGCCTTGAGCCGCTCCTCGGAGCTGGCCTCCAGCACGACCGCCTCCTCGCCGGACCACGCGATGGTGGCGCCGGTGCCCTTGAAGTCGAAGCGCTGCGACAGCTCCTTGGCCGTCTGGTTCAGCGCGTTGTCGACCTCCTGGCGGTCGACCTTGCTCACGATGTCGAACGACGAGTCCGCCATGGCTGGCCCTTCCGTTGGTGCTGCTGCCGTACGTGCCGGTCCCGGCGGCGACGAGCCCCGGGGGTGGCGCGACCCGGGGTCGCCGATCCGGTATTCTCCCTCAGTCGCCGGCTCGCCGGTGATGCGGCAGGTTGCCCGAGTGGCCAATGGGAGCGGACTGTAAATCCGTCGGCTTAGCCTACGAAGGTTCGAATCCTTCACCTGCCACACCAGACGGCGCCCTCCCCCTCGGGAGGGCGCCGTCCGTGCGTCCGGGGCGCGTCGTGGGCGGTCGCGGCCAGCAGCCCTTGAGCGTGCAAAGATCCGGCTCGACGACTGAACCTCCTGACCCCCTCGCCGTCTCCTCAAAGACGTGCAGCACTCCACGGCCCTGGGGCTGGCGCCCGGCCTCGGCGCCCAGCGCCGCGCCGTGCTGGGCGCTGCCGTGCCCGTGCCCGTCCCGGCCTCCTCTACCCTGGGGGTCCGCCCTGCTCCGGCCGATGCCGGTGCCGGGCGGCGCCAGGTTGCCGTCCAGAGGGGTTCGATGGAGACGCCGGAGGCCTTCGACCGTCTCCTGCGCGAGCGCTCCGCGGCGCTGCTGCGGACGGCGTACCTCCTGACGGGCGACCGGCACCTCGCCGAGGACCTGCTCCAGTCGGCGCTGACCAAGACCTACCTGCGCTGGGAGACCCTGCGCGACGAGGCGGCCGCCGAGGCCTACGTCCGCAAGGTCATGGTGAGCATCTACACCCGCTGGTGGCAGCGGAAGTGGAACGGCGAGCGGCCGACGGCCGAGCTGCCGGACGTGGAGCTGCTCGACCCGTACGGCGCGGCGGACGACCGCGAGCACGTGCGCCGGCTGCTCGCGCAGCTGCCGCGCCGGCAGCGCGCGGTGATCGTCCTCAGGTTCTACGAGGACATGTCCGAGAAGGAGATCGCCGAGTCGCTCGGCATCTCCCCGGGCACGGTGAAGAGCACGGCGTCAGCCGCGATGGGCAAGCTGCGGGCGCTGCTCGCGGAGCCCGCGGACGGAGTGGGTGCAGCAGTGGACCTGACGCAGGTCGAGGGCAGGGGCGGCCGGGGGGCCGGACCGGTGGGAGGAGGGGAGCGCGCATGAGCAGGCAGGACCAGCCCGGACGGGACGGCCTCGGCGGCGCCGAGGACGTGGACGCGATGCTGCGCGCGGGGCTCTCGCGCCTGGCGGACGAGACGCCGCGCTACCTCGACGCCACCGAGTTGCGCGGGGCCGTGCTGTCCCGGGCCAGTGCGCAGCGGACGTCGCGCCGCGTCCTCGCCCTCGCCGCGGCCGCCGTGCCCGTGGCCGCCGCCGGCGGCTGGTGGCTGCACGGCACCGGGACCCAGCCGACGACGGTCCTGGGCTCGGGCGCGACCGCCTCGGCCTCGGCGCCCGCCACGACCGCTCCTGCGCCGAAGGCGTCCGCCCACGTCGTGCCGCAGCCGGCCGTGACCGTGACGGTGCCCGGCGCGGTCCGCCCCGTGGGCTCGTCGAGCCCGGCCGCGGGCCTGGCGCTGCCGACCACCACCTCGGCGGCGGTCCCCGCAGCCACGACCGCGGCGCCCACCCCCAGCGGGGTGCCCGTCGTGCTCGGCTACCAGCTGACCTCCGCGGGCCGTGCCTCCGACGGCGGCTACCGCGCGCACTACGTCGTGCGGTGGAGCGGGGGGGACGCCCCGGTCACGCTGGTCGCGCTGCGCGAGGACGGACTGGTCCGCGCGACGCGGCCGGTCCCGGGCGCCTGCGACCGCGCGCCGAGCGCCGGCTTCGTCGAGGGCGACTTGCTCTTCTCCGGGCCGGGCCCGCACGTGCTCGTCGCGGCCGTCCACACCGGCTGCAAGGGCAGCGAGCAGGTCCAGACCGAGGCCCGGACGTGGACGTGGACGGCGGGCTCCGGCGCGCCCTCGACGCCCACGAGCACGCCGTCGCCGTCGTCGACGGGTGGAGGGGACCCGTCGACGAGCCCCACGCCGAGCCCGGGGAGCAGTCCCAGCGACGGCTCCTCGGCGAGCGCCAGCCCGTCGACGGCGACGGGCGGCACTCCGGCGGCGGCCGACCCTGGGGACTCGGCGGTGCCGCGGGCGCAGAGCGCCGGCAGCCCGTCGGCGGGCGCCACGCCCACGACCCTCGCGGCGCCGAGCCAGGCGCCGGGGGCGCTGCCGGGGGCATAGCCCGGGGTGGTCGCCCGACGGTCTGCGGACCGTGTATCCTCGTACCTCGCGTGCCCCAATAGCTCAGTCGGCAGAGCGTCTCCATGGTAAGGAGAAGGTCTACGGTTCGATTCCGTATTGGGGCTCTGATCCAGTCCGGCGGTCTCCGCAAGGAGGCCGCCTGCTCGGCGGTGTAGCTCAGTTGGCAGAGCAAGCGGCTCATAATCGCTGTGTCACCGGTTCAAGTCCGGTCACCGCTACCCGCACCGACTCCCTCGAACTGCAAGGAAGGCTGCACCCGTGGCTGCCACCGACGTCCGTCCCAAGATCACCCTGGCCTGCCAGGAGTGCAAGCACCGCAACTACATCACCAAGAAGAACCGGCGCAACGACCCCGACCGGATCGAGCTGAAGAAGTTCTGCCCGAACTGCCGGACGCACACCGCGCACCGCGAGACCCGCTAGTCCCGCTGGCGAGCAGGTCCGTGGGTCTCGACGCCTCCCTCGTCGGCCGCTCCTACCCCGCCTCGGCGGCGTACGAGGTCGGCCGCGAGGAGGTCCGCCGCTTCGCCTCCGCCGTGCGGACGGGCGACGGCGGCGAGCCCGTCGCGGCGCCGCCGACCTACCCCTTCGTGGTGGCCTGGCGCGCGCTGCAGCCGCTGCTGGAGGACCCCGGGCTCGGCATCGCGCTCGAGCGGGTCGTGCACGGCGAGCAGCGCTTCGCCCTTACCCGCGCCCTGGTGCCGGGCGACCGGGTCTCGGGCACGGCGACGGTCGAGTCCGTGCGCGTCCTCGGCCCCGCGGCCCTGGTGGCCGTGCGCGTCGACCTCACCGCCGCCGAGGGCCCGCTGGGCAGCGCCTGGTCCACGCTCGTGATCTCCTCCGCCGCGAGCGGGGAGGCGTCCGCGTGACGCTCCGCTCCGCCGCTGGCGTCGCCGTCGGCGACGAGCTCGGCCCGACGACCCACGCGCTCACCCGTGCGGACCTCGTCCGCTACGCCGGCGCCTCCGGGGACTTCAACCCCATCCACTGGGACGAGCGCACCGCCGAGGCCGTCGGCCTGCCCGGGGTCATCGCCCACGGGATGCTGACGATGGCCCTCGCCGGCAGCCTGCTCACCGCCTGGGCGGGGAGCCCGGACGCCGTCGCCGACTTCTCCGTGCGCTTCGTCAAGCCCGTCGTCGTCCCCTGGGGCGAGCAGGGCGCCGAGCTGGTCGTCAGCGGCCGCGTCGCCGAGCTCCTCCCCGAGGGGCGGGTCCGCGTCGAGCTGCAGGCCGTGTCGAGCGGCGTCCGCGTGCTCGCCGGCGCCCGGGCCGTGCTCCAGCTCGCGCCGTGAGCACCCTCGCCGAGCTCACCACCCTGGGGGTGGGCGGCCCCGCCGGCCGCCTCGTGCGGGCCACGACCGAGGCCGAGCTGCTCAGCGCGGTCCAGGAGGCGGACGCCGCGCGCGAGCCGCTCCTCCTCGTCGGGGGCGGCAGCAACCTGCTGGTCGGCGACGCCGGCTTCCCCGGGACCGTCGTCCAGGTCGCCACGCGCGGCGCCGCCCTCGTCGACTGCGGCTGCGGCTACCCCACGCTCGACGTCGCCGCGGGGGAGCCCTGGGAGTCGGTCGTCGACCGCGCCCTCGAGGAGGGCCTGGCCGGCATCGAGTGCCTCACCGGGATCCCCGGCACCACCGGCGCCACCCCCGTCCAGAACGTCGGCGCGTACGGCCAGGAGGTGGCCGCCGTCGTCGAGCGCGTCCGCACCTGGGACCGGCTCACCGGGCAGCGGCGCACCCTCGCGGTCGGGGACTGCGGCTTCGGCTACCGCACCAGCCGCTTCAAGCAGGAGCGCTTGCCGGAGGACTGGCCGGGCGCGGAGCAGGGCCCCGCCGCTCGCCAGCGCTGGGTCGTGCTGGGCGTCGAGCTCGCCCTGCGGCCGGCCGAGCTGTCCGACCCGGTCCGCTACGCCGAGCTGGCCCGGGCGCTCGGCGTCCCCGAGGGCGGACGGGCCCCGCTCGCCCGGGTCCGCGAGACCGTGCTCGCGCTGCGCGCCCGCAAGGGCATGGTCCTCGACCCGGCCGACCCCGACACGCGCAGTGCCGGCTCCTTCTTCACCAACCCGGTCGTGCCCGCCGCGGCGGCCGAGCGCGTCCCGGCCGACGCCCCGCGCTGGCCCGCGCCCGAGGGCCGCGTGAAGCTCTCGGCGGCCTGGCTCATCCAGCACGCCGGCTTCCCGCCGGGCTACGGCGACGGCCCGGCCGCGCTGTCCGGCAAGCACGCCCTCGCGCTCACCAACAGGGGCGGCGCGCGGGCCGAGGACCTCGTCGCGCTGGCCCGTACGCTGCGCGACAGGGTGGCCGACCGCTTCGGGGTGGTCCTGGAGCCCGAGCCCGCCCTCGTGGGTGTCGCCCTCTAGGGCGGCGTCGCCAGCCAGCGCTCGATCCCCGCGAGCAGCCGCCGCTTGCGGTCCTCCGGCGCGAACGACGACTCCACCGAGGAGCGCGCCAGGGCGGCCAGCGCCGCGTCGTCCAGGCCGTGCGCGGAGCGCGCCAGCGCGTACTGCGCCGTGAGCCGCGAGCCGAACAGCAGCGGGTCGTCCGCCCCCAGGGCGACCGGCACGCCCGCGGCGAGCAGCTGGCGCAGCGGCACGTCCTCGGGCCGCTCGGCGACGCCCAGCGACACGTTGGACGCCGGGCACACCTCGCAGGCCGTGCCCCTCCGGGCCAGCTCCTCGAGCAGCGCGGGGTCCTCCGCAGCACGTACGCCGTGGCCGAGCCGCGCCGGGTCGGCGACCTCGAGCACGGCGCGGACGTGCTCCGGGCCGCGCAGCTCGCCGGCGTGGGGGACGGTGGGCAGCCCGCCGTGCCGGGCGATCGCGAACGCCCGGGCGAACTCGCTCGTCGCCCCGCGCCGCTCGTCGTTGGAGAGCCCGAAGCCCACGACGCCCGCCCCCGCGTAGCGGACGGCGAGCCGCGCGAGCGTCCGGGCGTCGAGGGGGTGGCGGGTGCGGTTCGCCGCGACGATGACGCCGATGCCCACGCCGGTGAGCTCCTCGGCCTCGCGGGCCGCGGCGAGGAACAGCTCGAGGAACGGCGTGACGCCGCCGTAGCGCGCGGCGTAGCCCGAGGGGTCGACCTGGATCTCGAGCCAGCCCGAGCCCTCCGCCGCCTCGTCCTCGGCCGCCTCGCGGACGAGGCGCCGCACGTCGTCCTCGGTCGTGAGCACCGAGCGGGCGACGTCGTAGAGCCGCTGGAACCGGAACCACCCGCGGCTGTCCACGTCGCGCAGCGGCGGGGGCGAGGGCGAGCGCAGGCTCTCCGGCAGCCGCACCCCCGAGCGGTAGGCGAGCTCGACGAGGGTGGCGTGCCGCATCGACCCGGTCGAGTGCAGGTGCAGGTGCGCCTTCGGCAGCGCGGCGAGGTCGCGGCCCTGCTCCGGGGGGACCGCGCCGGTCACTCCCCGGACAGCAGGCGCTGGACCCGCCCCACGCCCTCGGCGAGGTCGGCGTCACCCAGGGCGTACGACAGCCGGACGTAGCCCGGCGTCCCGAACGCCTCACCCGGCACGAGCGCGACCTCGGCCTCGTCCAGGACGACCTCGCACAGCTCGGCGGAGCTGCTGACGCTGCGCCCGCGGATGCTGCGACCGAGCGCGCCCTTGACCGAGGGGTAGCAGTAGAACGCGCCCAGCGGCTCCGGGCAGACGAAGCCGGGGACGTCGTTGAGCATCCGCACCATGGTCTGCCGGCGCCGGTCGAAGGCCGTGCGCATCTCGCGGACCGCCGAGAGGTCGTCGGTGACGGCCGCGAGCGCCGCGGCCTGCGCGACGTTGCTGACGTTGGAGGTGGCGTGCGACTGCAGGTTGCCAGCCGCGCGGACCACGTCGCCGGGGCCGATGAGCCACCCGACGCGCCAGCCGGTCATCGCCCACGTCTTGGCGACGCCGTTGACCACGACGGTGCGGTCGGCGAGCTCGGGCACCAGCGCCGGCAGCGAGGAGAACACCGTGCCGCCGTAGACCAGGTGCTCGTAGATCTCGTCGGTGACGACCCAGAGGCCGCGCTCGAGCGCCCAGCGCCCGATCTCCGCCGTCTGCTCGGGGGAGTAGACCGCCCCCGTGGGGTTCGAGGGGGAGACGAACAGCAGGACCTTGGTACGCGGGGTCAGCGCCGCCTCGAGCTGCTCGACGCTCGCGAGGTAGCCCGTCGTCTCGTCCGTGAGGACCTCGACGGGGACACCGCCGGCCAGCCGGATGCTCTCGGGGTAGGTCGTCCAGTACGGCGCGGGCACGAGCACCTCGTCGCCCGGGTCGAGCAGCGCGGCGAAGGCGTTGTAGACCGCCTGCTTGCCGCCGTTGGTGATGAGCACCTGGCTCGCCTGCACGCCCCAGCCGGAGTCGCGCAGCGTCTTGACGGCGACGGCCTCGCGCAGCTCGGGCAGCCCCGCCGCGGGGGTGTAGTGGTGCATCCTCGGGTCCGAGCACGCGCGCACCGCGGCCTCGACGATGTGCGCGGGCGTCGGGAAGTCGGGCTCGCCGGCGCCGAACCCGATGACCGGCCGCCCCGCCGCCTTGAGCGCCTTCGCCTTGGCGTCGACGGCCAGGGTGGCGGACTCGGCGATGGCTCCCACCCGGGCGGAGACCCGGGCGGCGGTGGGCGCGACGGGGGAGGTCATGCCCCGATCGTGCCAGACGCCCGACGGTGCCCGCGCGGGCGTTCCCGGCGCCCCGGCCGTACGCGGTTCGACCGCGGGAGGGACCACGCCGTACACTGGTCCGTCGGCGTCGTGCCGACCCGTGCCCGCGCCTGCGCACCCGCCCGGGTCGTGCCGGCCCCGCACGGGTGGACGACACCGCCCGCCAGCACCGACCGACCACCGAGTGGAGCCCCGCTGTGACCGAGCTGCACGACGGCAGCAGCGCCGTCCCCGAGCGCGACGTCGCGCCGGCGTCCCGCAGCGGCGCCCGTGCGGCGGTCGGGCGGGGCGGTCCGCTCGCGCGCCTCTCGCTCTACATCCGGCAGGTCGTCGCGGAGCTGCGCAAGGTCATCTGGCCGACGCGCAACGAGCTGACGACCTACACCACGGTCGTCATCGTCTTCGTCATCGCGATGATCGCCCTGCTCAGCGTCCTGGACTACGGCTTCGGCCGGCTCATGTTCTGGGTCTTCGGCTGACCCGCGGCCCCGCCGCGCCCCCCCTCCTGACCGACCGCCCGCACCGAAGACCGGAGCCGCCCACCGTGTCCCAGAGTCCTTTCGACGTCCCGCACACCGAGAGTGCCGAGGCTGCCGACGCCGAGGGCGCGTTCGCGGGCCGCTCGCCCTACGGCGCGGGCTACGGCACCGACCCGTTCGCGGCCGACCCGGGTGACGACACCGGCTCGGGCACGGACGCGCTCGGCGGCACGGACGACGCCTCGAGCGGCTACCTCGAGGGCGCGGTCGTGAGCGGGGCCGGCGAGGAGGAGGCCGCGGGCGAGGAGGAGGCCGACCTGCCGGGCGCCCCGGACGCCGTCGAGGACGCCCCTGAGGGGGCCGACGAGGACGAGGAGGACCCGGTCGCGGAGTTCTACGCCGCGCTGCGCCGGGCGCCGGGCGACTGGTACGTCATCAACTCCTACGCCGGCTACGAGAACCGGGTGAAGGCCAACCTCGAGCAGCGCACCGCGACGCTCAACATGGAGGACTTCATCTTCCAGGTCGAGGTGCCCATGGAGGAGGTCACCGAGATCAAGAACGGCCAGCGCAAGACCGTGCGCCGGACCAAGTTCCCCGGGTACGTCCTCGTGCGCATGGACCTCACCGACGAGTCGTGGGGCGTCGTGCGCAACACCCCCGGCGTGACGCAGTTCGTCGGCCACGCGCACAACCCCTCGCCCCTCAGCACCGACGAGGTCGGGCGCATGCTCGCCCCGAAGCCCGAGGAGAAGAAGGGCGCGGCGGCCTCCGCGGCGCCCGAGGTCAAGGTCGTGGACTTCGCGGTGGGCGACTCGGTCATGGTGACCGAGGGGCCTTTCGCGACGCTGCACGCGACCATCAACGAGATCGACGTCGACGCCCGCAAGGTGCGCGGCCTCGTCGAGATCTTCGGGCGCGAGACCCCGGTCGAGCTCCCCTTCAGCCAGATCCAGAAGATCTGACCCCGGCCGTCGGCCGGGGCTGACCCACGAGGACGCGAGAGAGATGCCTCCCAAGAAGAAGCTCGCAGCGATCATCAAGCTGCAGATCAAGGCCGGCGCGGCGACGCCCGCGCCGCCCGTCGGCCCCGCGCTGGGCCAGCACGGCGTCAACATCATGGAGTTCGTCAAGGCGTACAACGCCGCGACGGAGGCCCAGCGCGGCCAGGTCGTGCCGGTCGAGATCAGCGTCTACGAGGACCGCTCGTTCACGTTCATCACGAAGACCCCCCCGGCCGCCCGCCTGATCCTCGCCGCCGCCGGCCTGGAGAAGGGCTCGTCGACGCCGAACAAGACCAAGGTCGGCAAGCTCAGCCGCGACCAGGTCCGCGAGATCGCGCAGACCAAGCTGCCCGACCTCAACGCCAACGACCTCGACGCCGCCGAGAAGATCATCGCCGGCACCGCCCGCCAGATGGGCATCACGGTCGAGGGCTGAGCCACCCGGCTCCCCCCGACCCGTGGCAGGGCCTCGCGCGGCCCGGACCACACCTCCCACGAACGACACGGAGCAGCACCATGAAGCGCAGCAAGGCCTACCGCGCCGCGGCCGAGAAGGTCGACGGCGACAAGCTCTACGCCCCGCTCGAGGCCGTCCGCCTCGCCCGCGAGACGTCCTCCACCAAGTACGACGCGACCGTCGAGGTCGCCTTCCGCCTGGGCGTCGACCCGCGCAAGGCCGACCAGATGGTCCGCGGCACGGTCAACCTCCCGCACGGCACCGGCAAGACGGCCCGCGTCCTCGTCTTCGCCAACGGCGACCGCGCCGAGGCCGCCCGCGCCGCCGGCGCCGACATCGTCGGCTCCGACGAGCTCATCGACGAGGTCGCCAAGGGCCGCCTCGACTTCGACGCCGTCGTCGCCACGCCGGACCTCATGGGCAAGGTCGGCCGCCTCGGCCGCGTCCTCGGCCCCCGCGGCCTCATGCCGAACCCCAAGACCGGCACGGTCACCGCGGACGTCGCCAAGGCCGTCACCGAGATCAAGGGGGGCAAGATCGAGTTCCGCGTCGACCGCCACTCGAACCTCCACTTCATCATCGGCAAGACGAGCTTCGACGACCGCTCGCTGGTGGAGAACTACTCCGCCGCGCTCGAGGAGATCAACCGCCTGAAGCCCTCCGCCGCGAAGGGCCGCTACATCAAGAAGGCCACGGTCAGCACGACCAACGGCCCGGGCATCCCGCTCGACAGCAGCCGCACGCGCAACCTGCTCGAGGAGGAGGCCGCGGTCTGAGGACCGCCCCTCCGCTCCACCCGCACAGCTCCACCTGCGCGTCCCGAGGGGGCGCCGGCTCCGGCCGGCGCCCCCTCGGCGCGTCCGGGGGGAGGGCGGGATTCGACACGGGGTCGCGGCGTCGCGTACGCTGGCGGAGCCGAAGACCGCTGGCTGCTCCACCGTGCCCGGGCACCTGCCCGACCACGAAGGAGCCGAAGGACCCGCTCCGCGGGCGCCCGCGCAGGTTGGACAGAGCTCGCCCGCTGGTCCCCAGCGTGCCACGCCCCGTGCGCCTGCGCCGGGGCGTTCGTCGTCCCCGGAGCCCTTCGCGTGCCGGCACCGAAGGGAGACCCATGGCGAAGGCTGACAAGGCCACCGCCGTCGCCGAGCTGACGGAGCACTTCCGTGACTCCTCCGCGGCGGTGCTCACCGAGTACCGCGGGCTCACCGTCGCCCAGATGAAGGAGCTCCGCCGCTCCCTGGGCGAGGGTGCCACGTACGCCGTGGTGAAGAACACGCTGACCAGGATCGCCGCCCGCGAGGCCGGCGTGACGGGTCTCGACGACCTGCTCGCGGGCCCGTCGGCCATCGCCTTCGTCAAGGGCGACCCGGTCGACGCCGCGAAGGGCCTGCGCGACTTCGCCCGTACGCACCCGCTGCTCGTCATCAAGGGCGGTGTGCTGGAGGGCAAGCCCCTCAGCGCCGCCGACATCACCAAGCTCGCCGACCTCGAGTCGCGCGAGGTGCTGCTGTCCAAGGCGGCGGGCGCGATGAACGCCACGCTCGCCAAGGCGGCCGCGCTGTTCCAGGCCCCGCTCAGCCAGGCCGCGCGCCTGGCGGAGGCCCTGCGCGCCCAGCGCGCGGAGGGCGCCCCCGCCGAGGAGGCTGCGGCTCCGGCCGACGCCCCCGAGGCTGCCGACGCGGCTCCGGCCGCCGACGCGGCTGAGGCGGCTCCCGCCGCCGACGTGGCCGAGGCGGCTCCCGCCGCCGAGGCGACCGAGGCCTGACCAGCGCCTCGCCCGACCCGCTACATCCCCAGCACGGAAGGACCGCCACCATGGCGAAGCTCAGCACCGACGAGCTCCTCGACGCGTTCAAGGAGCTCACCCTCATCGAGCTCTCCGAGTTCGTGAAGGCGTTCGAGGACACGTTCGGCGTCACCGCCGCCGCTCCGGTCGCCGTCGCGGCCCCGGCCGGCGCGGGCGCCGGCGCGGCCGCCGAGGCCGTCGAGGAGCAGGACGAGTTCGACGTCATCCTCGAGGGCGCCGGCGACAAGAAGATCCAGGTCATCAAGGAGGTGCGCGCCCTCACGAACCTCGGCCTGAAGGAGGCCAAGGACCTCGTCGACGGCACGCCCAAGGCGGTCCTGGAGAAGGTCACCAAGGAGGCGGCGGAGAAGGCCAAGGCGCAGCTCGAGGGCGCCGGCGCCACCGTCACGCTCAAGTAGTCCCGCGCACCGGCCGGACCCCGCGTCCGGCCGCTGCGCCCTGAGGCCGTCCGTGCACCTGCACGGGCGGCCTCGCTGCGTCCGGGGGTGCCCCTGTCCCGTCGCGGCGGGGGAGCGGGTGCGCGCGGGAGGGGCGAGGACAGCTCAGGTCGGGCCCGCGGGTGTCGACGGAGGAGTGTCGGCGAGGTGTCGGCGGGAAGAAGGTCGTCCACACCCCCTCCCGGGTGCTTGACCGCACCGGCCCGCGCGGGCCATCCTGCTCGCGCCGGACGGGAGCGCGAGCCCCCGGGACGGTGCTCGTCGGCCCGACCGGTGCTGGACCTCCGCGGTGCGGAGGGGACCCGCTGGAGGGGCCGGAGCAGGGGTTTGCGCGAGCATGCCCGGACGGGTATGCTGTCGCTTTGCGCTGCCCTGTGCACTTCAGATGCCCCGAGACGTCGTCCTGAGACGCCCGGAGGTGGGGGTCGTGGGCACGCACTCCGTACGCCTCGAGTCCGAGCCTCGGAAGGACCCCTCTTGGCCGCCTCGCGCCCCGCAGATGGCACGACCCCCCAGCACAGCAGCATGAGCACCGCCCCCCGGCGCATCTCCTTCGCCAAGATCCGTGAGCCCCTGGAGGTCCCCAACCTCCTGGCCCTGCAGACCGACAGCTTCGACTGGCTGCTCGGCAACGCCAAGTGGAAGACCCGCGTCGAGGGCCTCCGCGCACAGGGCGTCCTCGTCCCGGAGAAGTCCGGGCTGCAGGAGATCTTCGAGGAGATCAGCCCGATCGAGGACTTCCAGGGGACCATGTCCCTGTCGTTCTCGGACCCGGAGTTCTCCGACCCGAAGTACTCCGTGGAGGAGTGCAAGGAGCGGGACATCACGTTCTCGGCGCCGCTGTTCGTCACGGCCGAGTTCATGAACAACACCACCGGTGAGATCAAGTCCCAGACGGTCTTCATGGGCGACTTCCCGCTCATGACCGACAAGGGCACGTTCATCATCAACGGCACCGAGCGCGTCGTCGTCTCGCAGCTCGTCCGCTCGCCGGGCGTCTACTTCGACAAGCAGCTCGACAAGACCTCCGACAAGGACGTCTTCGGCTCGCGCATCATCCCGAGCCGCGGCGCCTGGCTCGAGTTCGAGATCGACAAGCGCGACCAGGTCGGCGTCCGCGTCGACCGCAAGCGCAAGCAGTCGGTGACCGTGCTGCTCAAGGCCCTCGGCTGGGACGACGCCAAGATCCTCGAGGAGTTCGGCGAGTACGAGTCGATGCGCTCCACCCTGGAGAAGGACCACACCCAGGGCCAGGACGACGCGCTGCTCGACATCTACCGCAAGCTGCGCCCGGGCGAGCCGCCGACCCGCGAGGCGGCGCAGACGCTGCTCGACAACCTCTACTTCAACCCGAAGCGCTACGACCTCGCCAAGGTCGGCCGCTACAAGGTCAACAAGAAGATCGGCACCGACGCGGAGATCGGCCAGGGCGTCCTGACCGTCGACGACGTCGTCGCGACGATCAAGTACCTCGTGGCCCTGCACGCGGGGGAGACCTCGCTCGAGGGCGCCCGCGGCCAGGTGCGCGTGGAGGTCGACGACATCGACCACTTCGGCAACCGGCGCCTGCGCACGGTCGGCGAGCTCATCCAGAACCAGGTCCGCACGGGCCTGAGCCGGATGGAGCGCGTCGTGCGCGAGCGGATGACGACCCAGGACGTCGAGGCGATCACGCCGCAGACCCTGATCAACATCCGCCCGGTCGTGGCGAGCATCAAGGAGTTCTTCGGGACCTCCCAGCTCAGCCAGTTCATGGACCAGACCAATCCGCTGGCCGGCCTGACCCACAAGCGCCGCCTCTCGGCGCTCGGCCCCGGCGGCCTCTCGCGCGAGCGGGCGGGCATGGAGGTCCGCGACGTCCACCCGTCGCACTACGGCCGCATGTGCCCGATCGAGACCCCCGAGGGCCCGAACATCGGCCTCATCGGCTCGCTCGCGACCTACGCGCGCATCAACGCGTTCGGGTTCGTCGAGACCCCGTACCGCAAGGTGACCGGCGGCCGGGTCAGCGACGAGGTCGACTACCTCACCGCCGACGAGGAGGACGAGCACGTCGTCGCCCAGGCGAACGCGCCGCTCAACCCCGACGGCAGCTTCGCCGAGGCCCGCGTCCTCGTCCGCCGCAAGGGCGGCGAGGTCGAGTACATCCCGGCCGACGAGGTCGACTACATGGACGTCTCGCCGCGCCAGATGGTGTCGGTGGCCACGGCCATGATCCCGTTCCTCGAGCACGACGACGCCAACCGCGCGCTCATGGGCGCCAACATGCAGCGCCAGGCGGTGCCGCTGCTGCGCAGCGAGTCCCCGCTGGTCGGCACCGGCATGGAGTACCGCGGTGCCAAGGACGCGGGCGACGTCATCGTGGCGGAGAAGGCCGGCGTCGTGCAGGAGGTCGCGGCCGACTACATCACCACGGCCAACGACGACGGCACCTACCAGACCTACCGGGTGCAGAAGTTCCGCCGCTCCAACCAGGGCACGGCCTTCAACCAGCGCCCGATCGTCGACCAGGGCCAGCGCATCGAGGCCGGTCAGGTCCTCGCCGACGGCCCCTGCACCGACAACGGCGAGATGGCGCTGGGCAAGAACCTGCTCGTCGCCTTCATGTCGTGGGAGGGCCACAACTACGAGGACGCGATCATCCTGTCGCAGCGCCTCGTGCAGGACGACGTCCTCTCCTCGATCCACATCGAGGAGCACGAGGTCGACGCCCGCGACACCAAGCTGGGCCCCGAGGAGATCACCCGGGACATCCCGAACGTCTCCGAGGAGGTCCTCGCCGACCTCGACGACCGCGGCATCATCCGCATCGGCGCCGACGTCGTCCCGGGCGACATCCTCGTCGGCAAGGTCACGCCCAAGGGCGAGACCGAGCTGACCCCCGAGGAGCGCCTGCTCCGCGCGATCTTCGGCGAGAAGGCGCGCGAGGTGCGCGACACCTCGCTCAAGGTGCCGCACGGCGAGTCCGGCAAGGTCATCGGCGTCAAGGTGTTCGACCGCGAGGAGGGCTTCGAGCTCCCGCCGGGCGTCAACCAGCTCGTCCGGGTCTACGTCGCCCAGAAGCGCAAGATCACCGACGGCGACAAGCTCGCCGGCCGCCACGGCAACAAGGGCGTCATCTCCAAGATCCTCCCGGTCGAGGACATGCCGTTCCTCGAGGACGGCACCCCGGTCGACATCGTGCTCAACCCGCTCGGCGTGCCGGGCCGGATGAACGTCGGCCAGGTCCTCGAGACCCACCTCGGGTGGGTCGCGAAGACGGGCTGGAGCGTCGAGGGCGAGGACGCCGAGGGCGAGGACTGGCGGACGTCGCTGCGCTCGATCGGGGCCGACCAGGGCGAGCCGGGGACCAACGTCGCGACGCCCGTCTTCGACGGCGCGCGCGAGTCGGAGATCACCGGCCTGCTCGACTCGACCCTGCCGACCCGCGACGGCCAGCGCCTCATCGGCGCCAGCGGCAAGGCGCGGCTCTACGACGGCCGCTCCGGCGAGCCGTTCCCGGCGCCGATCTCGGTGGGCTACATCTACATCCTGAAGCTCCACCACCTGGTCGACGACAAGATCCACGCGCGCTCGACCGGCCCGTACTCGATGATCACGCAGCAGCCGCTGGGCGGGAAGGCCCAGTTCGGCGGCCAGCGCTTCGGCGAGATGGAGGTGTGGGCCCTCGAGGCCTACGGCGCCTCCTACGCCCTGCAGGAGCTGCTCACCATCAAGTCCGACGACGTCACCGGCCGCGTCAAGGTCTACGAGGCGATCGTCAAGGGCGAGAACATCCCCGAGCCGGGCATCCCCGAGTCCTTCAAGGTGCTCATCAAGGAGATGCAGTCGCTCTGCCTCAACGTCGAGGTGCTCTCGAGCGACGGCATGTCCATCGAGATGCGCGAGACCGACGAGGACGTCTTCAGGGCCGCGGAGGAGCTGGGCATCGACCTGTCCCGCCGCGAGCCCAGCAGCGTCGAAGAGGTCTGACGGGAGGGGCGGGGGGGGGCCCCCCCCCCCCGGGGCCCCCCCCCCCCCCCCCCCCCCCCCACCCCCCCCCCCCCCGCCGGGGGGGGGGGGGGCGGGGGCGCGCGGGCCGCCCCCCCCCCCCGCCCCGCCCCCGCCCCGCCCCG
>NZ_SGXD01000006.1 GCF_004216915.1 Motilibacter rhizosphaerae | reverse complement strand
GGCTGGCCCCGCCAGTGGGGCCCCCCCCCCCCCTTTTTCTACTTCGTTCCCCCCCCCACCCGGTCCGTCCGCCGCACCCACCCCCACCGCTTGGGGGGGGCCCCCCCCCCCCCCCCCCCCCCGAACGGGTCGGGCCGTCAGAGCTGCGGGTCCAGCCCCAGCGCGGGGAAGACCGCCTCGCGGGTCGCCATGACCGCGCGGTCCACCGGCGCGTCCGGGTCATACCCCTCCGCCCACGGCCGGTACGTCGCCGGGCACCCGTCGGTCATCCGCGCCGGCGGGGTGCGGCCGAAGCGGTGCTGCACGTGCTCGCGCCACCCGGGCGGCGTGGGCGTCGCGGGGTCGAGGGGGCGGTGCAGCGCGATCGCGAGCAGGTGCGTCCAGGCGCGCGGCACGACGTCGACCACCTCGTACCCGCCGCCGCCGAGCGCGAGCCAGCGGCCGCCGGCGTGGGCGTGGGCCAGGTCGTGGAGCAGCTCGTACGACCGGCGCTGGGCGTCGAGCGAGAGCGCCAGGTGGGCCAGCGGGTCGGAGACGTGGCTGTCCGCCCCGTGCTGGCTGACGAGCACCTGCGGCGCGAACTCCGCGAGCACCGGCGGCACCACCGCGTCGAAGGCCCGCAGCCAGTCGGCGTCGCCCGTGCCCGCGGGCAGTGCGACGTTGACCGCCGTCCCCTCCGCCGCCCCTGCCCCCGAGCTCGCGGGGAAGCCCGTGCCGGGGAACAGCGTCGTCCCGCTCTCGTGCAGGCTCACCGTGAGCACGCGCGGGTCGTCGTAGAACGCCGCCTCGACCCCGTCGCCGTGGTGGACGTCGACGTCGACGTACGCGACCCGCTCCGCGCCGAGCTCGAGCAGCCGGGAGATCGCGACGGCCGCGTCGTTGTAGACGCAGAAGCCGGCGGCCTCGCTGCTGAGGGCGTGGTGCATGCCCCCGGCGATGTTGACGGCGTGCCCGGCCGCACCGGCCCAGAGCCGCTCCGCCGCCAGCACGCTCGCGCCGACGTAGTGCGCGCTGACCTCGTCCATCCGCGCGAAGGCCGGGGTGTCGTCCGTCCCGATGCCGTGGGTCCCGTCCGCCGCCGCCGGCCACTGCCCCGCCCGGTGCACGCAGTCGAGGTAGTCCGCGCTGTGCGCGAGCGCGAGCAGCCGCGCGTCCGCCGGCTCGGCCCGCAGCGGGACCACGCCGTCGAGGACCCCGAGCTCGGCGGCGAGCCGCATCGTGAGGTCGAGGCGCACGGGGCTCATGGGGTGCCCGGGGCCGAAGTCGTAGCCGAGGAACGCCTCGTCCCACATCACGTCCACGCCGGGGCGCCCGTCGTGCGCCCCGACGGGCGCGGAGCCTCCAGCCGTGGAGGCGGTCGCCGTCACCGGGACACCGTACGCCCTGGTGGGGGCTGCTCCGAGCGCGCGTCCGCTGCGACCCCCTGGCGGAGCAGCCCGGCGCCGACGCCCGCCTCCAGCGCCGACCGGTCGGGACCCCGCGGGGTCCCGACCGGAGTCGGCGCTACCAGTCGCGCCGCGACACGAGCGACAGGGAGCGGTCGCCCAGCGACACGTCGCCGTGCTCGTCGAGGTGCGGGTCGCCGTAGTCGCCCGGGTTCATGTAGGTGTGGAACACCGGGGTCGTCGCGCGAAGGCGTCCCTTGTGCCAGAGCTGGACCTGGCACGGGATGCTGTCGTCCCCGAAGCCGCAGGTGGCTCCGACCGCGTCCCCGTGGTCGTCGAGGTCGTCCACGGAGCCCTCGAACCGGTGCTCCAGCGCGGTGGGGACGCCGGCAGCGCTCCACAGCGTCGGGCTGTGGAAGTCCTGGCCGACCGCGTCCCAGCTCGACCCGCCCACCTCGCCCGAGGAGTTGATGACGGACGCGTCGGAGTACCCCGTCCCCGGCAGGGGCCGGAGCAGGCGGATCCCGCCGCCGGGGGTCCAGACGCCGGCGTCGTCGGTGCCCTGGCGCGCCGGGTCGAGGCCCGGGGAGAGCAGCTGGCCCGCGTCGTTGACGTCGACCGCACGGCTCGCAGCACCGGCGGTGGCCGCCGACACCGTCCGCGTGGTCCGCCCGTCCCACACCAGCGTGCCCCAGCGCGCAGCGGACGCCTGGACCCGCAGCAGCGCCCGCCCGCCCGCCGTGACGCGGAACGCGACCCACCCGGTCCCGGCCGGGTCGCTCGCGCCCACCGGCACGGGGACCACGACGGGGGCGCCGGCGCCGGCGTGCCAGACGACCGGCGTCGCGCGGCCCGCGGCGTCGAGCAGCGCACCCGCGACATCGCCGGCCCCGTCCACCGCGTACGCCGCGGAGCCGACGGCACCGCCGCTGAGCGGCAGCGCGCTCGTCACGCCCTTCTTCGACACGGCCAGCGCGCGCGTCGTGCTCTCCTCGAGGGCGTTGCCGACCACGGTGCGGGCGTCCGTGATGCCGACCTGCCCGAACACCAGCGCTCCCGCGGGCAGGGCGACCTGCACGGGCGTCGGCAGCACCTCCACCGCCGCGCTCGCGGGCGAGGCGGCCAGCGCGACCCCCACGACCGCTCCGACCGCGAGGACCCCGCTGCGACGCGCGACTGACGACCCCATCCGTGCCTCCCCCTGCCCGCACTCGGCGGGCGCGTCGCCGGTCCCCGTCGGACCGGCCTGGTGCGGGAGAACCTAGGGCAGCCCTCTGACAGCGGGCGCGCAGCGACGCCGTGCGTCACGAGGAGTGCACGAGGAGTTCACTCGGTCCGCAGCGCCACGACCGGGTCCAGCCGCGCCGCCCGGCGCGCGGGCGCCACGCCGAACACCAGCCCGACGGCCACGGACACGGCGAACGCCAGCACGGGCGACCACCACGAGATCACTGCGGGCAGCGGCGTGAGCCAGTCGGCGAGCAGCGCGCCGCTCACCCCGGTGCCGATGCCGAGCAGCCCGCCGACCACCGTGAGCAGCACGGCCTCGGCGAGGAACTGGGCGAGCACGTCGCGCTCCCGGGCGCCCAGCGCGCGGCGCAGGCCGATCTCGCGCGTCCGCTCGCGGACGCTGACGAGCATGATGTTGGAGACGCCGACCCCGCCGACGACGAGCGAGATGCCGGCGATGGCCGACAGCACCAGGGTGAGCAGCCCCAGGATCGTGCCGACCGTGCCGAGGATCTGCGACTGCGTGACGGCGGAGAACTCCTCGCCGGTGTACTTCTGCTCGAGCGCCGCCACGAGCTGCGGCTGGAGCCGGTCGACGTCGGACGCGCGCGGCGCCTTCACCGCGAGCGCGTCGATCCGCTGGACGCCGAAGAGCCGCTGCGCCGCGGTGACGGGGACGTGCACCTCGTTGTCGCGCGACACCCCGAACGCCGAGCCCTGCCGGGCCAGGACGCCGATGACGCGGAAGCGCACCCCGCCGATCGTGACGAAGCGCCCGACGGGGTCACGGCCGGGGAAGAGCTGGTCGGCGATGGCGTCGCCGAGCACGGCGACGCGGCGGCGGGTCTGCACGTCCGCGGCCGTGAGGTAGGTCCCCAGTCGCAGCGGCTCGGCGAACACGAACGGCACGTTCTCGTTGGTGCCGCTCACCGTCGCGAAGGCGTCGAGCGAGCCCGCGCGCACGTCCTCGCCGGAGGTGACGGTCACGGCGACCGCGCGGCGGTCCCCCACGACCCGGGCCAGCAGGTCCACGTCGTCGAGCTTGAGCCGGCTGACCGTGGGCACCGCCCCGAACTGGAAGCGGCCCGGCACGACGAGCAGGAGGTTGGACCCGAGCCCCTCGACCTGCGTCTCGACGGTCTGCCGCGCGCCGCTGCCGATGGCGACGAGCAGCACGACCGCGGCGACGCCGACGACCACGCCGACCATGGTCAGCGCCGAGCGGAGCCTGTTGGCGCGCAGGGCGTCGACGGCGACGCGGAGCGCCTCGACCCACGTCATGCGCCGGCGAGCGCGGTGTCGCGCTCGATCCTCCCGTCGCGCACGGCGATCTGCCTCCGCGCACGGGCCGCGACCTCGACGTCGTGCGTGACGAGCACGATGCCGACGCCCTCCTCGGCGTTGAGCCGCTCGAGGATCGCCATGACCTCGGCGCCGGTCCGCGTGTCGAGGTTGCCGGTCGGCTCGTCGGCGAGGAGGACCTGCGGCTGGGCGACCAGGGCCCGGGCGATCGCCACCCGCTGCTGCTCGCCGCCGGAGAGCTGCGTGGGGCGGTGGCCGGTACGCGCCCCCAGGCCGACGCGCTCCAGCGCGGACGCCGCGAGCTCCCGGCGCTCGGCGCGGCGCAGCCCGCGGTAGACCAGCGGCAGCCCCACGTTGTCGAGCGCGGTCACGCGCGGCAGCAGCGCGAAGCTCTGGAAGACGAAGCCGATGGTCCGGTTGCGCAGCGCCGCGAGTTCGGGCTCGGCGAGCGTCGCGACGTCCTCGCCGCCCACCCGCAGGACTCCGCCGCTGGGGCGGTCGAGGCAGCCCAGCAGGTGCATGAGGGTCGACTTGCCGGAGCCGGAGGGGCCGACGACCGCGGCGTACTCCCCCGGGTCGATGCGCAGCGAGACGCCCTTGAGCGCCTCGACCGTGACGCCGTCGAGCGCGTACGTCCTGGTGACGTCGAGCGCCTCGATGGCCGGGGTGGTCACGAGACGCGGTCGCCGTCGTGCAGCCGGTCGGTACCGCTGGCCACGACGCGCTCGCCCTGCTGCAGGCCGGCCACCACCTGCACGAGGTCCTCGCCCTGCGCCCCGAGCGACACGAGCCGCTGCCGGGCGCGCCCGTCCTGCACGACCCACACCGCGTCGCGGTCCCCGACGCGGAACACCGCCGCGGCTGGCACCGAGAGCGCGTCCTTGGCCGTCCGCACGCGGAGGTCCGCGACCGCGCTCATGCCCGGTCGGGGGCGCGGGGCGGGCCGGCCGTCGGCGAGGTCGCCCGCGGAGAGCGAGAGGCGCACGCGGTAGGAGACGCTGCCGCCCGAGCTGCCCGCCGGGCTGGCCTCCACGCTCGTGACGACCCCCTGGTAGACCGCGCCCGGGACGGCGTCGAGCGAGATGCCCGCGTGCACGCCGCGCTGGACGAGCAGGATGTCGGTCTCGTCGACGTCCGCGGACAGGCTGACCGCGGAGTCGTCGGTGATGGTGAGCAGCCCGGAGCCCGAGGTGACCGGCAGCCCCTCGCTCAGCGGAGGGCCGCCGCTGCCGCTGCCTCCGGCGCCCGCGACGGCCTGCCCGGCGCTCGACCCCAGCAGCGAGGACGCCTGGTCCGCGAGCCCGGCGGGCAGCGACCCGAGGGCCGCGTCGAGGCCGGAGGACGCGCTCGCGCTCGGCGCCTGCAGCGTGACGCGCCCGCCGGCGGGGGCGCGCACGACGAGGGAGTCGACGGCCTGCTGCGCGAGCTGCACCGCCGCCCGGGTCTGCAGCCGCTGGGCCGACACGAGGGCGGAGACCGCGCTGGTGAGGCTGCCGGTGCCCGCCTGCACCTGGCGCACGGCCTCGTCGGCCGCGCTCTGCGCCGCGGAGTACTGCGCCTCGGCAGTGGTGATCGCGGTGAGCGCCTGCGACTTCGCGGCTGCGTCGGGGATCTGCTCGGCCGCCGCGCGCGCCTGCGCGAACCCCTTCGCCGCGGCGGCGGCAGCCGCCGCCGAGCGGGCGGCGACGGCCCCGGTGCCCGTGCCGCTGGACGCGGCGGGCGTCGCGCGCGAGAGCTGCGCGTCCGCACGCTTCGCCTCGGCGAGCTGCTGCTCGGCCTGCGGCGAGTCGATGCGGAGCAGCTCCTGCCCGGCGATGACCGTCGCCCCGTCGGCCACGAGCAGGTCCGCCACGGTGCCGGAGGCCGGGGAGCTCACGGTCACGGTGGAGCGGGGGACGACCGTGGCGGGCGCCTCGACGACCTCGCGCACGGTGCTGCGGCCGGCGACGACGGTCTTGACCGAGGGGGCCGAGCTGCCCGTCGCGGCGGACACGCCCCACACCCCGCCGCCGACGGCGACGGCGGCGGCCACGAGCAGTGCGGCGGCGCGCACGACGCGGCGGCGGGTCATGCCCCGAGCGTATGCACGCGGGGCAGCACCGGCACGGCCGCGCGGCGTGACGCTGGTCGCAGCGCGGTCAGGCGTAGCGGGACCCCATCTCCTGGCCCCGGTCGCGGGCGGCCTCGAGCGCGGCGAAGAAGGCGGTGCGCAGCCCCGCCGCCTCCAGCTCGCGGAGCGCGGCGATCGTCGTGCCGCCGGGCGAGGTCACCTGCTCGCGCAGCTCGGTCGCCGTCCTGCCGGAGTCGCGCAGCAGCGCCGCCGCGCCGTACGCCGTCTGCGCGACGAGCTCGCGCGCCAGCACCCGGGGCAGGCCGAGCGCCACCGCCGCCTCGGTCATCGCCTCCGCCACGAGGAAGTGGTACGCCGGGCCGCTGCCCGACACCGCGGTGGCGGCGTCCACCTGCGCCTCGGGCAGCCGCGCGACCCGGCCGAGCGGGGCGAGGAGCTCCTCGACGAGCTCGAGGTGCGCGGGCGTGGCCGCAGAGCCGGCGCAGAGCAGGCTCATGCCCTCGCCGACCGCGGAGGCGGTGTTGGGCATGACCCGCGCGACGGGCGTGCCCGGTGCGAGGCGCGCCTCGAAGAACGCCGTCGGCAGGCCCGCGGCGATGGACACCGCGAGGCTCGTCGCTGGCAGGGCGCCCTCGACCTCCGCGAGCAGGGCCGCCATGTCCCCCGGCTTCACGCCGAGGACGACGACGTCGGCGGTGGCCGCCTCGCGGTTCCCCGCGGTCCGTACGCCGTGGCGGGCGACGAGCTCCGCGGCGCGCTCGGGCCGCCGCGCCGTGACGGTGATCCGCTCCGGTGCCCAGCCTCCGGCCAGCAGGCCGGCGACGACCGCCTCGCCCATCGCTCCGGTGCCCAGCACGGCCAGGGTCGTCTGCTCGCTCACGGCCGAAGGCTAGCGGCGGGCTCGTCATCGGGCAGCGTGTCGAGCCGGCGCAGGATGATCCCCTCGCGCAGGGCCCAGGGCGAGATCTCGAGCTCGGCGACGTCGAACAGGTCCATGGCCGCGTGCGCCACCAGGGCGCCGGCCGCCAGCTGCCGCGCCCGGTCGGCGCTGACGCCGGGCAGCTGGCAGCGCTTGCGGGCCGTCATGCCGGGCAGCTTCGCCGCCCACTCCGCGAGGTCGTCGCGGCGCAGCACCCGGCGCACGTACGGCCCGTCGTCGTACGGCGCTGCCCCAGCGATCCGCGCCAGCGAGCGGAACGTCTTCGAGGACCCGACGACGCGGTCGGGAGTGCCGAGGAGCAGGACGTCGCGCAGGCGGGCGCCCAGCTCGGCGCGCACGTGCTTGCGCAGCGCGCGTACGGCGTCGGGGTCGGGCGGGTCGCCGGGCAGCCAGTCGCGCGTGAGCCGTCCGGCGCCGAGCGGCACGCTGAAGGCCACCGCCGGGTCCTCGTCGTCGCCCGCGGCGACCTCGAGGCTCCCGCCGCCGATGTCGAGGACGAGCAACCGCCCGGCCGACCAGCCGGACCACCGGCGCACGGCGAGGAACGTGAGCCGCGCCTCGTCCCCGCCGGAGAGCACCTGCAGGTCGACCCCGGTCCGCTCGCGGACCGACGCGAGCACCTCCTCGCCGTTGGGCGCCTCGCGGATCGCCGACGTCGCGAACGCCATCGTCCGCACGACGCCCTGGTCCTCCGCCACCGAGCACGCCTCGGCCACGAAGGCCGTCAGCCGCTCCGCGCCGTCCCGGCTGATCGACCCGTCGGCCTCGAGGTGCTCGGCGAGGCGCAGCGCCATCCGGTGGGAGTACGCCGGCAGCGGCCGCGCACCCGGGTGCGCGTCCACCACCAGCAGGTGCACGGTGTTGGACCCGACGTCGAGCACTCCCAGCCGCATGGCCCGAAGGGTACGGGCCACCCGCGCCGCCTCCCGGCCGCAGGCCGCTTAGGGTGTCCGCGTGCCCGAAGTCGCGCTCGACTTCCCCCGTGCCTGGGTGGAGTTCCCGGACCCCGCAGACCCCGACGTGGTCTTCCGCTGCGACCTGACGTGGCTCACGTCGCGCTGGACCTGCATCTTCGGCAGCGGCTGCGCCGGCATCTACCGCGAGCGCCCGGCCGACGGCTGCTGCACGCTCGGCGCGCACTTCGCCGACAAGGGCGACGAGAAGCGGGTGGCCACGTGGGTCGGGCGGCTGACGCCCGCGACCTGGCAGCTCCATGGCAAGGGCAAGAAGCACTGGATCGAGCTCGACGAGGACGGGTCGCGCAAGACCCGCGTCGTGGACGGCGCCTGCGTCTTCCTCAACCGGCGGGGCTTCGCCGGGGGCTACGGCTGCGCCCTGCACACGCAGGCGCTCGCCGAGGGGCGCGAGCCGCTCGAGGCCAAGCCGGACGTCTGCTGGCAGCTGCCGATCCGGCGGACCTACGAGCGCGTGACGCGCCCCGACGACACCGAGGTGCTCGTCACGACGATCACCGAGTACGACCGGCGCGGCTGGGGGCCCGGCGGCCACGACTTCGACTGGTACTGCACGGGCAACACCGACGCGCACGTGGGCCGCGAGCCGGTCTACGTGAGCTACGCCGCGGAGCTGCGCGAGCTGATGGGGCAGCCGGCGTACGACGCGCTGGTCGGCCACTGCGAGGCGCGCCTCGCCGGGCTCCTGCAGCTCGCCCCGCACCCGGCCGACTAGGGGAAGCCCGTCAGGCCCCGCCGGCCGTGACGATCGCGTCCGTGACGAACCCGGCGAGCAGCCCGACCAGCAGGCCGTACGCGACGAGGTCCGACCGCTTCGCCTTGGCCGCGACGCCGAGCAGCTGCACGACGACGTAGATGATCGAGCCCGCGGCGAGGGTGAGGAACGCGACCGCGAGCGGCTCGCTGGTGAACGAGTGCCCGACCCAGGTGCCGACGAAGGTGGGGCCGCCGCCGATCGCGGCGAGGGTGAGCAGGAAGCCCCAGCTCGGACGGCGCGCCTCGCCGCTGGCGTCCACGTCGGCGGCCAGCGGGGCGACGATGCCGAAGCCCTCGGTCGCGTTGTGCAGGGCGAACCCGACGACCAGCAGCGTCGCGAGGGCGATCTCCCCGCTGGCGGCGGACTGGCCGATCGCCAGGCCCTCGGCGAAGTTGTGCAGCCCGATGCCGACGGCGATGAGCAGGGCGAGCTGGCGCGCCGTCGACCAGGAGGCGAGGCCGCGGGCGGACCGGCCACGGGCGACCGCCTCGGCCGCGCTCATCGCGCCCGGGCCGAAGCGCTGCGGGGAGGTCAGCCGGGCCATCCACCGCTCGTAGCCGACGAGGCCGAGCAGCCCGACCGCGAGGCCAGCGGAGGCGAGCAGGCCGTAGCCGATGGCCGTCCCCAGCCCGCCCTTGCCCTCGTGGACGTCGCCCAGCGCGGCGTCGATGGGCTCCCACGCGGCCGACAGCACGTCCCAGACGAGGAAGAGCAGGATGCCGACGGCCACCGCGTTGAGGCCCACGCGCAAGGTCGGCGCCGGACGGCGCATCCGCCCGACCGGCAGCCCGAGCACGATCGTCACGCCGGCGACGAGGCCGAGCAGCAGCGTGCGGGCGAGCGACATGCGTCCTCCGGGGAGCAGGGGTGAGGCAAGGCTGCCCTCAGTGTCGCACGACAGGGCGCCGTCGTACGACGGTCCCGCAGGACTCAGCCGCGAGTGCCCGCGGCCGGTCGGCGGACCAGCGGGAGCAGCAGCAGGAGCGCGACCGACTGCACGCCCGCGACGTACCAGGTCGCTGCGGCCGCGGACCGCTCGTAGAGGCTCCCGATGACGGCGGCCCCGGCGAGCCAGCCCAGCCCGTAGACCGCGCTGAACGTCCCGAACCCCGCTCCACGCCGTTGGCTCGGCACCAGCCCGGTCACCGCCGCGCGCAGGGTCGAGTCGTGGACGCCCGTCGCCGCGCCCCAGACCACCGCGCCCGCGACCAGGGCCAGCCGCTGGTCGGAGAAGGCCAGCAGCGGCACCGCGACCGCGAGCGGGGGCAGCACGAGCAGGCCGCGCAGGCCGACCCGGTCGTAGACGCGGCCGAAGGCCACGGCGGCGGCACCGGCGGCGGCCATCGCCACGGCGTACAGCACGGGCACGACGGCCGTCGGCACGAGGTGGCGGTGCGTCAGGTGGACCGTGAGCACGCCCCAGGTGGAGAACCCGAGCATGGTCGTGGCGGAGAACGCCGCGTAGTGCCAGAAGCGGCGCGGCAGCCCGCGGCCGAGGCGCAGCCGCTTCCTCTCCGCCACCTCGGCCTCCGGCTCCCACAGCGAGGGGTCGGGGGCGGCGCGCCGCAGCCGGGCCAGCACGAGCAGGGCGAGCGCGCCGGGCACGGCCAGCACGGCGAAGGCCAGGTGGTCGCTGCCACCCAGGGCCAGCACGGCGGCGAGCAGCAAGGGGCCGGCCATGGCCCCCACCTGGTCGAGCGCCTCGTGCAGCCCGAACGCCCAGCCCCGCCCCAGCGAGGCCGAGGCGTGGGCGAGCATGCTGTCCCGCGCGGGCGTGCGGACCGCCTTCCCGACCCGCTCCCCGTTGTAGAGCAGCGCCGCCGGCAGCAGGCTCGAGGTGAGCGCGAGGAGCGGGACGCAGACGGCGGTCAGCGCGTACCCGACGGCGGTCTGCGGCCACGGCCGGCGCGTGCGGTCGGCGAGGCGCCCGGTGACCAGCCGCAGCACGAGGGCGGCCGCCTCCCCCGCGCCGGTGACCAGGCCGACGACGCCGGCGCTCGCCCCCAGCGAGACGAGGTACGGGCCGATGAGGCTCCGCGCCCCCTCGTAGACCACGTCCGCGCACGCCGACACCATCCCGAACCCGACGACGAACTGCAGCGGCGTCACGCCGCGGTCCGCTCGCCCAGCCACCAGCCCACGCTCCTCAGCCCAGGGGCTGGTCCGCGGCGCCGGCCCGCCCCTAGTGTCGGCCGCGTGGTTCCTCGCGCGGGAGCAGGGGATGACGGGGACGTGGCCGCGCACGACGGTCAGGCCCTGGACCCCGCCCGGGACCCGGAGAGCACTGCCCTGGGCGGTCCCCGCGTGCCCGAGGAGTACCGCGCGGTGGGCCTGCTCTACGTCTGCGGCGGGGTGCTCGCCCTGGTCTGGCTCGCCCTGCCCGACCGGACCGCCCACGGCCGGCCCGTGGTCGCGGCGATGGCCTGCGTGGCGGTCGTCGGCGGCGTCGTCCTCGTCGCGCTCTCCGACCTCCGGCGACGGGCCGCTCCGCTGCACGCCGTCATCGCGCTGATCCAGCTGGTCATCGCTGTCGCGTACGTCGCCGCGCGCGACCCGTCGAACGACCTCCGGTGGTTCTGGGTGTGGGCGACGCCGTTCACGGCGTTCTTCTTCTCCCGCCGCCACGCCGCGGAGCACGCCGCCTGGGTGGGCGCCGTGCTCGCGGCCTCGCTGGCCGCGGTCCACCCCCCGCTGGGCACGGCGGTGTCGCTCTGGGCCATGACGATGGGGACCGTGGCCGCCGCGACCACCCTGGTCGCCTGGGCCGCGGGGCGCATGCGGACGAGCGAGCTGCGGCTGCAGGACCTGGCCACCCGCGACCCGCTCACCGGGCTGGCCAACCGCCGGGTCTACGCCACGCACACCGCCGCCGCGCTGCGCGAGCGGGACCGGCACGGGGGCACCGTCGCCGTCGCGCTCATCGACCTCGACGACTTCAAGCTGGTCAACGACACGTACGGCCACGACACGGGGGACGAGCTGCTCGCGCTCACGGCCGCCCGGCTGAGCACCGCCACGGCGGACACGGGGGCGACGGTCGTCCGGCTGGGCGGTGACGAGTTCGCGGTCGTCGTCCGGACGTCCGGGCAGGTCGACCCCTCCGACCTCGTGACCCGGATCAGCGGCATCTGGGAGCAGCCGTTCGGCACCGGCGACGGCGAGCTGTGGAGCTCGGGCTCGATCGGTCTCGCGCTGGCCGACGAGCGGGGCGCCGACCCCACGACGCTGCTGCGCGAGGCCGACGCGGCGATGTACCAGGCCAAGGCGCCGGGCGGGCACGGCCACGCGGTCTACGACGAGCAGATGCGCCATGCCGCCCACAGCCGCCTGCGCCTGGACTCGGCGCTGCGCGACGGGGTCGCCCGCCGGCAGTTCCACCTGCACTACCAGCCCGTGCTCGACCTCCGCACGGGCACGTGGCACGGCGCGGAGGCGCTCCTGCGGTGGCGGCACCCGCAGCTCGGCCCGGTCCCGCCCGGCACCTTCATCCCGCTGGCGGAGGAGACCCGGCTGATCGTCCCGCTCGGGGCGCGCGTCCTCGACGAGGCCGCGCGCCAGCTCGCCGAGTGGCAGGCCGAGGGGACGGTCCCGCCGCCGTTCGTGCTCGCCGTCAACGTCTCCTCGCGCCAGCTGCGGGCGGGCTTCGTCGACAGCGTCGCCGCGGCGCTCGACCAGCACGGGGTCCCCGGGAGCTCGCTCGCGCTCGAGCTCACCGAGAGCGTCCTGCTCGCGGACTCACCCGGGATCGGGCACACCCTCGCCGACCTGCGGGCGCTGGGCGTCCAGCTGCACCTCGACGACTTCGGCACCGGCTACTCGTCGCTGTCCTACCTCGAGCGGCTGCCGATGGACGTCCTGAAGATCGACCGCTCGTTCGTCGCCGACCTCACGACCAGTACCGAGAAGCGCGCCCTCGTGACGGCCATCACCGCCATGGCCGACGCCCTCGGCATCCCCGTCACGGCGGAGGGCGTCGAGACGCCCGAGCAGCTGGCCCTGCTGCGCGAGCTCGGCTGCCGCTACGGCCAGGGCTACCTGTTCGCGCGCCCGGACGACCCGCGCACGACCGGCGGGCTGCTGCGCGCCACTCCGGCGTACGCGGACGGCGCCGTCCCCGAGGCCCGCTAGGACCAGACGAGCACCGCCTGCCCGGGCTGCGCTGGGTCGACGAGCACGGCGACCTCGCTCGCCGGCCGCAGGGCCGCGAGCTGGTCCACCGGCACCGGCGCGGTGACCGTGGTCGGCACGGGCGGCTGCCCGGGCAGCAGGACGAGCAGCGAGACCTGCAGCACCGGCTGGCCGTTGACGCTGCTGCCGGTGGCAGCCGTCCGCACGACGGTGGCCGCTGTCCGCACGGCACCGGGTCCCAGCGAGCGCTGGGGGTCCTGCGCCTCGAGCAGCGCGGTCATCTCCCGGATGCGCGTGGAGCCCGCCCGCAGCTGCGCCGCGGGGTCGTGGTCCGGGCCGGTCAGCGCCCTGCTCGCGCGGACCGCCGCGCGGGCGTCGCGCAGCACCCCCATCAGGACGCGCTCGCGTACAGGTTGCCGTACTGCACGGCGAGCCCCATGTCGCCGCGCATCCGCGCCACCCAGCCGGTCGCGGCCGCGGTCCACGCGTCGGCTCCGAAGCCCTGCTGCTCTGCGACGGCGTCCGCGGGCTGGCCGGTCGTCATCGACAGCTTCGAGATGCGGGCGTACGTCGCGAGGTCGATCCCGGCGATCGGCGCCAGCCGCGCGTCACCGCTCGCCAGGCCGGAGCTCGTGGGCGCGGCGGCGGACGCCTGGTAGTGCTGCGCGGCGTCGCGCAGGGCCGCGGCGTCCTGGAGCATGCCGGGCACGGCGGCGGTGGTCTCGCGGAGGGCCTTCAGCTGCTTGAACATCGTGTGCTCGCCTGTCCTTCGTGTGTCGGAGCGGCGCGTCGTCCGCCTCGGTCACACTCTGGCCGGCGCGGGCGGTGCCCTCCTGAGCAGGCGTTGCTCACCTCGCTGGCCGTGCCGGCCGCTCCGTCCCTGAGTACCCAGGGCCCGAGGGCTAGTCGACGACGGTCGGCAGCGCGGGGTCGCGCAGCGCGGCGCGGCAGATCTCGAGCTCCTCGACCGTGATCCGGCTCTGCGACAGCGGGGGCAGGTCGTCGAGCGGGAACCACCCGACGTCGAGGATCTCCTTCGCGTCCTGCGTGCCGCTGCCCAGGTCGACCGGCCGGCAGACGAAGAGCAGCTTGTAGACGGCGGTCGGGTGCTTGGGCAGGTGGCCGCGCAGGTCGCGGTCGAGGACGCCCGCGAGGCGCACGACGCGCGCCGTCACGCCCGCCTCCTCGGTGATCTCCCGCAGCGCGGACGCGGTCGGCGGCTCCAGCGGGTCGCACCAGCCGCCGGGCGGGGTCCAGCGCCCGTCGGAGCGCTCGCGGACCAGCAGCACCCGCTCCTGGTCGTCCAGCACGACGCCACGGACGTCGACCTTGGGCGTCGCGTGCCCGCCGTCCGGGTCGACCAGGGGGCGCAGCCCGGCGACCGAGCCCGATGCGACGACGGCGCGCAGCGCCTCGGCCACGTCGGCGACCTGCGCGTAGCGCGCCCGGTCGAAGGGGTCCTCGGCGTAGTGCAGCCCGGTCTGCGCGACCGCGGCGAGCTCGACCACCGCGCGGCGGACGGCCTCCTCGGGCGCGAGCCCGGCGTACCCCTCTGCAGCTGCCACCTGGCCAGCATGGCACCCGGTGCCCGGGGTCCGGCCGGTGGTCGCGCCTGACCGGCTCTGTCGGTGGTCTCGCCTACCGTGCGGGGCATGGCAGCGGTGCGCGGGAGCAGCAGGACGGCGAAGGGCCGGGAGCGGGCGGCGTACCGCTGCGCGGAGTGCGGGTGGACGACGGCGAAGTGGGTGGGGCGTTGCGGCGAGTGCAGCGCGTGGGGGACGCTCGAGGAGCCGGGCCCGGTCGTGGGGCAGACCCGCGCGGGGGCGGTGACGGCGCCCGCCCGGCCCATCGGCGAGGTCGACCTGCAGCAGGCCAGCGCCCGCCCGACCGGCGTCGGCGAGCTCGACCGGGTGCTGGGTGGCGGGCTCGTGCCCGGGGCCGTCGTCCTGCTGGCCGGCGAGCCGGGCGTCGGCAAGTCGACGCTGCTGCTCGAGGTCGCCGCGCGCTGCGCCCGGCCGGGGGCCCCCACGCTGTACGTCACCGGCGAGGAGTCGGCCGGCCAGGTGCGGCTGCGCGCCGAGCGGGTGGGCGCCGTGTCGCCCGAGCTCTACCTCGCCGCCGAGCAGGACCTCGGCGCCCTGCTCAGCCACGTGGACGCGGTCTCCCCCGGCCTGCTCGTCGTCGACTCCGTGCAGACCTTCGCGTCGGCGGACGTGGACGGCGTGGCCGGCGGCGTCACGCAGGTGCGCGAGGTGGCGGCGACCGTCACCCGCACCGCGAAGGAGCGCGGGATCGCGACCGTGCTCGTCGGGCACGTCACCAAGGACGGCGGCATCGCGGGCCCCCGCCAGCTCGAGCACCTCGTCGACGTCGTCCTCCAGGTCGAGGGCGACAGGGCGTCCCGGCTGCGCCTCGTGCGGGCGGTGAAGAACCGCTACGGCCCGACCGACGAGGTGGGCTGCTTCGAGCTGGCCGACGCCGGGATCTTCGAGGTGGCCGACCCCAGCGGGTTGTTCGTCACCCGGCACCTCACCCCGGTCGCCGGCACGTGCACCGCGGTGACCCTGGAGGGCCGCCGCCCGCTGCTCGCCGAGGTCCAGGCCCTCGTGGCGCCCTCCGCCTCGCCCCAGCCGCGCCGCGCGACCAACGGGCTCGACAGCGCCCGCACCGCCATGGTGCTCGCGGTGCTCGAGCGGCGCGCGGGCGTCCGGCTGCGCGACCGCGACGTCTTCCTCGCCACCGTGGGCGGGGTGCGGCTCGCCGAGCCGGCCTCCGACCTCGCCGTCGCGCTGGCGGTCCTCAGCGCGCAGCACGAGCTGCCCCTGCCGCCGGGGCTCGTCGCCGCCGGCGAGCTCGGCCTCGCGGGCGAGGTCCGGGCCTGCCTCGGGGTGGAGCGGCGGCTGGCCGAGGCCAAGCGGCTCGGCTTCCGCCAGGCGGTGGTGCCGCCGGGCAGCTACGAGGTGCCGCCCGGGATGACGGTCGTGCGCGCCGCGGACATCGCCTCGGCGGTGGAGGCGGCGGTCCGGCTGCAGCGGACGACGCCGCAGCCGCGCCCGCCCGAGCGCGGGTAGGGCGGGCTGCTCGCCGGACCGGGCGCGAGGACGGTGGACGGCGGGGGCCGCGCGAGCGCCCGGTTAGACTCTCCGTGACCGCCGACGAGGGCCGAGGAGCGCCGTGCCGAGCGACCGCCAGTCGACCGATGACCCGCTGCGCTCGATCCTGGCCAAGCTGGCCCCCGGCACCCCGCTGCGCGAGGGCCTGGAGCGGATCCTGCGCGGGCGCACGGGCGCGCTGATCGTGCTCGGCTACGACCGCTCCGTCGAGGCCCTGTGCACCGGCGGCTTCAACCTCGACGTCGAGTTCTCCTCCACGCGGCTGCGCGAGCTCTGCAAGATGGACGGCGCGGTGGTCTGCGACGCCGACGTCACCCGCATCCTGCGCGCCGCGGTCCAGCTCGTCCCGGACCCGACGATCCCCACCGAGGAGTCCGGCACCCGGCACCGCACCGCGGAGCGCGTCTCGCGCCAGCTCGGCATGCCCGTGGTCTCGGTGAGCGCCTCGATGTCGATCGTCGCGCTCTACGCCGGCGGCCGGCGCTACGCCCTCGAGGACAGCGCGCAGATCCTCAGCCGCGCCAACCAGGCGCTCGCCACCCTGGAGCGCTACAAGCTCCGCCTCGACGAGGTGTCCGGCACGCTCTCGGCGCTGGAGATCGAGGACCTCGTCACCGTCCGCGACGTCAGCGCGGTCGCCCAGCGCCTCGAGATGGTGCGCCGCATCGCCGACGAGATCGAGGGCTACGTCGTCGAGCTCGGCACCGACGGCCGCCTGCTCAGCCTCCAGCTCGAGGAGCTCGTCGCGGGCGTGGAGTCCGACCGCGAGCTCGTCGCGCGCGACTACCTCCCCAGCGGCGGCGGGCGGCGCGCGCGCAGCGTCGAGGACGTGCTCGCCGAGCTCGACTCCCTCGACGCGGCCGGCCTGCTCGACCTCGGGGCCGTCGCCCGCTCCCTCGGCTTCGGCACCACCGGCGACGGGCTCGACGCGGCGGTCAGCCCACGCGGCTACCGGCTGCTGGCCAAGGTCCCCCGCCTGCCCGCGCCCGTCGTCGACCGCCTCGTCGAGCACTTCGGCAGCCTGCAGAAGCTGCTCGCCGCCAACATCGACGACCTCCAGGCGGTCGAGGGCGTCGGGGAGTCCCGGGCGCGCACCGTCCGCGAGGGGCTCTCCCGCCTGGCGGAGTCCTCCATCCTCGAGCGCTACGTCTAGACCCCTTGACCCCGCCCCTGGGGCAGGCCCGAGGGTGAGGGCGTGCAGGGCGACGAGGGGCTGATGGGCAGCGGGGAGTTCTCCCGCCGCTCGCTGCTGTCGCCGAAGGCGCTGCGGGTCTACGAGCAGCGCGGGCTGCTCGTGCCCGCCACGGTCGACCCGGCCAACGGCTACCGCCGCTACGCCGCCACCCAGCTCGAGGACGCCCGGCTCGTCGTGCGGCTGCGCAGGCTCGGCATGCCGCTGGACCGCGTGGCGGCGGTCCTCGCCGCGCCGGCGGCGGCGCGCGCGGAGCTGCTCGCGGCGTACTGGGACGAGACCGAGCGCCGGGTGGCCGGCCAGCGCGCGCTCGTGGCCGCCCTGCTCGCCCAGTGGGAGGACCCGTCAGCAGGAGGAGGAGCCGTGCACGACGTCCAGCAGCGCGAGGTGCCGCAGCAGCGGGTGCTCAGCGAGCAGCGCACCATCACCCAGCCCGAGATGCCGGCGTGGGTGCCGGCCGCGGTGGCGCGGCTCGAGGAGCGCGCCGCGGCGTACGGCGGTCCCAGCGGCCCGATGCTCCTCGTCTTCCACGGCCTGGTGACCGAGGACAGCGACGGCCCGCTGGAGGTCTGCCTGCCGGTGGCGGCGCCGGAGGACGACCCCGCCGTGCGCGTCGAGCCCGCCCACCGCGAGGCGTACGTCCGGCTGCGCAAGCGCGAGACCGTCTTCCCCAGCATCCTCACCGCCTATGACGAGGTCGCCGCCTGGCTGCAGGGGCAGGGCCTGCGTCCGAGCGCCGGGCCGCGGGAGGTCTACTTCGCGCACTTCCCCTCCGCCGCGCCCGACGACGAGGTGTGCGACGTGGCGTTCCCCTACTAGGCGCCGGGGCGCGACGGCCGCTGCGCGCGCAGCCCGGCGAAGGCCGCCAGGTCGACGTAGTAGACCCGGCTGCCCGAGGCGTCGGGGCGCCGCAGCACGGCGCGGACGTAGTGCGGGAGCAGCCCGTCGGGGACCGCCTCCTCGACCTCGAGCGCGTCCTCGTCCACCATGGCGAGCACGCCGTCGACGACGACGCCGGCGGCCGGGCGCAGCAGCACGAGGACGTCGGCCCGGGCCTCGTGCTCGCGCAGGTCCACCAGCTCGAGACGGCCGTCGTGGTAGTCCATCGACGCCGTGATCGGGGCGCGCAGGCCCGAGCGGTGCTCGACCACCGCGTCCCGCACGACGTCCGCGATCTCGTCGTCGCGCACCGTCATGACGCGCTGCCCGACGAGGAACGTCACCCACTGCACCACGGTCGGCCCTCCCTTCGCCCGCCGCAGCGTACGGCGTGCGTCAGCGCAGGACGAAGCGGACCGGCGTGCTCGCGGCGCGCCCGGCGTACGCCGTCACCGTGTAGGTGCCGGCCTTCGCCGCCGGGCGGGCGCCGCACTCCCCCGGCGCGGAGCGCTTGCCGGACCAGGTGACCGACGTGGAGTACGCCGCCCCCGCCGCCAGCGGGGTGACCCGGCTCGTCCCCTTGCCGCCGCAGTCGTCCGAGCTCCACACCCGGTCGGCGCCGGAGCGGACGACGACGGAGAGGGCGGCGGAGCCGACGTCGCGCCGGCAGGCCGCGCGCGAGGAGTTAGTGACGCTCAGGCTGATGTGCGGGCGCCCGCCGACGGCGTACGCCCGGGCGTCGGTCCGCACGCTGACCGTGATCGCGGAGTCCGCGCAGGTCCCGCCGGCCGCAGGGGTTGCGCTCGCCGAGGCCTCGGCGGTGCTCGCACCGGACGCCGCGGGCTCGCCGCTCGCGGCCGAGGAGGCGTCGTCCGCGGGGGCGCTCGGCTCCAGCCCGCCGCCGACGGCGTCCACCGACGCCCCGTCGGACGCCCCGTCGGACGCTGCGGAGGAGGAGCTCGCGCTGCTGCTGGCGCTGCCCCCGCTGCCACCGCCACCCCTGGTGCAGTAGGCGAGCAGCAGGGCCAGCACGACGACGAGGCCGCCGAGCACGAGGGCGCGCCGCCGCCAGTAGACGGTCGGCGGCTCCGGGCCGACGGGCTGCATCACCACGCTCGGAGGCTACGGCCGGCGCCGCGCCGGGGCACGCTGCCACGCCGTCAGGGGGGCGGTCCGGCGTACGATGCGCGCGCGATGGACCGACCGCCCGACGCCGCCGAGATCGTCGAGGTCGTCACCGACTGGTACGCCGCCTCGGCCCGCGACCTGCCCTGGCGCGAGCCCGGCGCCAGCGCCTGGTCGGTGCTCGTCAGCGAGGTCATGCTCCAGCAGACGCCGGTGGCGCGGGTGCTCCCCGTGTGGCGGGAGTGGTGCGAGCGGTGGCCGACGCCCGCAGCCCTCGCGGCCGCGACGCCTGGCGACGCCGTGCACGCGTGGGGCCGGCTCGGCTACCCGCGCCGCGCGCTGCGGCTGCACGCCGCGGCGCGGGCCGTGGTCGAGCAGCACGGCGGCGAGGTGCCGGCCGACCACGCGGCGCTGCGTGCCCTGCCGGGAGTGGGCGACTACACCGCTGCCGCCGTCGCGGCCTTCGCGCACGGTGGGCGCCACGCCGTGCTCGACACCAACGTGCGGCGGGTGCTCGGCCGGGTCCTCGACGGGGTCGCCGCGCCCCGCCCAGCGATCACCCGGGCAGAGCGCGAGCGGGCGGAGGCGCTGCTGCCGGCCGACGGGCGGCAGGCCGCGAGGTGGTCGGTCGGCGTCATGGAGCTCGGCGCCCTCGTCTGCACCGCCCGGGCCCCGCGCTGCGGGGACTGCCCGCTGGCCACGCGCTGCCGCTGGCTCGCCGCCGGGCGGCCGGAGACCGGGCCGCCCCGGCGGGCGCAGGTCTGGGAGGGGACCGACCGGCAGGCCCGCGGCACGCTGCTCGCCGTGCTGCGCGCGGCTCCGGGCGCCGTCCCTCGGGCGCGGCTCGAGGACGCCTGGCCGGAGGAGGTCCAGCGCGAGCGCGCGCTGGCCGGGCTGCTCCACGACGGGCTCGTCGAGGAGCTCCCCGGCGGGGCGTACGCGCTGCCCGGACGCTGGGGCGCGGCAGCCGGATGAGTGGGGACGCGGGACGCGGGGTACTCACCGGTCGGGCAGCGTGAGGGGGACGCAGGTGGTGGGGGGACCGGAGCCCGACCTCGTGCACCGCGAGGTCGAGCTGAGCGCAGAGCCGGCGAGCGTGCGGAGGGCCCGGCACGCCGTCGCCGACGCGCTGCGCACCGCCGGCTCCCCCGAGGACGACGTCGACACCGCCAGCCTGCTCGTCACCGAGCTCGTCACCAACGCAGTCGTCCACGCCCGCTCGTCGGTCGGCGTCACCGTGACCGTCGACTCCCGGGGCGTGCTCGTCGAGGTCTCCGACCACAGCCCGCACCTGCCCGTCCAGCGGAGCTTCGCCAGCGAGGGCACGACGGGGCGGGGGCTCGAGCTGGTCGAGGCGCTGGCGACGGACTCCGGCGCCCGGCGGACGAGCAGCGGCGGCAAGGTCGTGTGGTTCACCCTCGGCGGGCGTACCGGCGGGTCGCTGCGCGAGGAGCCCGGCGGGGGCGCACCCGACGCGGCCGGTGTCGCGCCCGAGACCACGGCCGTCCGCCTGCTCCACGTCCGCGCCGCGCTGTTCCGGACCCTGCTGGAGCACGCGTCCTCGCTGCTGCGCGAGCACCTCATCACCTGCCTCGACGAGCGGAGCGGCTCGCGGGAGCTGGCCGACGAGGCAGCCGCCGGCAACGACGCGCTGACCCTGCTGACGGGCGGCACCTCGGACCAGCTGCGCACCGACCGGCAGGTGCTGGACCTCGAGATCGAGGTGCCCGGCGACGCCGCGCCGCGCTTCCGCGCGCTGGGGGCCGCCCTCGACCGCGCCGTCCGGCAGGCGGCGCGCGGCGAGCTGCTGGCGCCGCCGAGCCAGCCGGAGATCCGGCGGATGCGGCGCTGGGTCCTGCAGGAGGTCCTCGACCAGCTCACCGGCGCGGCACCCACCGCGTGGACGCCGCTCGAGGCCGCCGACGAGGCGACCGAGCGCGCGCGCCCCGAGTGGGACGGCGCCCGCGTGGTCGCGAGCCGGGCCGCGCAGGTCGCGAGCGACGACGCGGGGCGGATCCTCGCGGTGAGCCCTGCGGCCGAGCAGCTGCTCGGGTGGCCGGCGGAGGAGCTCGTCGGGCGCCGCCTGGTCGTCATCATCCCCCCGCGGCTGCACGAGGCCCACATCGCGGGCTTCGTGCGCTTCCTGCTCACCGGCGAGCGGCACCTCGTCGGGCACAGCGTGAGGGTGCCCGCTCGGCGCCGCGACGGCAGCGAGGTCGAGGTGCTGCTGGAGCTGGAGCCGGAGCGGCTCGAGGGCGGGCGGACCGTCGTCGTGGGCACGCTCACGCCGTTCACGACCGCCTGACCGCGCGCGACTCCCCGCCCTCGCCCCCCGACCGGCACGGACGGCTCGACCAGCACGGACGGCACGAGGGCCGCACCCCTCGCGGGGTGCGGCCCTCGTGACCAGCGCTGGCGCCGGGCTACAGCGACTTCGTGAGCCCGACCTCCGGCAGCGGCGGCTTGGCCTCGCCGCGGAAGGTGAAGGTCGCGCCCTCGCCCTCGCCGTCGGTGTCGACCAGCACGATCTCGCCGGCCTTGAGCTCGCCGAACAGGATCTTCTCGGACAGGGCGTCCTCGATCTCGCGCTGGATGGTCCGGCGCAGCGGCCGGGCTCCCAGCACGGGGTCGTAGCCACGGGCCGCGAGGAGCTGCTTGGCGCTCTGCGTCAGCTCGAGCCCCATGTCCTTGTCCTTCAGCCGCTCGTCGAGACGGGCGAGCATCAGGTCGACGATCTGGATGATCTCCTTCTCGGTGAGCTGGTGGAAGACGACGATGTCGTCGATGCGGTTGAGGAACTCGGGACGGAAGTGCTGCTTGAGCTCGTCCTGGACCTTGGCCTTCATCCGCTCGTAGCCGGTCTGGGTGTCGCCGGTGGCGGCGAAGCCCAGGTTGAAGCCCTTGGAGATGTCCCTCGTGCCGAGGTTGGTCGTCATGATGATGACAGTGTTCTTGAAGTCGACGACCCGCCCCTGGGAATCGGTCAGGCGACCGTCCTCCAGGATCTGCAGCAGCGAGTTGAAGATGTCCGGGTGGGCCTTCTCGACCTCGTCGAACAGGACCACCGAGAACGGCTTGCGCCGCACCTTCTCGGTGAGCTGCCCGCCCTCCTCGTAGCCGACGTAGCCGGGCGGGGAGCCGAACAGCCGCGAGACCGTGTGCTTCTCGGAGAACTCGCTCATGTCGAGCGCGATCAGCGCGTCCTCGTCGCCGAAGAGGAACTCGGCGAGCGTCTTGGACAGCTCGGTCTTCCCGACGCCGGACGGGCCGGCGAAGATGAACGAGCCACCGGGGCGCTTCGGGTCCTTGAGCCCGGCGCGGGTGCGCCGGATCGCCTGGGCGAGGGCCTTGATGGCCTGCTCCTGGCCGATGACGCGCTTGTGGAGCTCGTCCTCCATGCGGAGCAGGCGGGCGCTCTCCTCCTCGGTCAGCTTGAAGACCGGGATGCCCGTCGCCGTGGCGAGGACCTCGGCGATGAGCTCCTCGTCGACCTCGGCCACGACGTCCATGTCGCCGGCCTTCCACTCCTTCTCGCGCTGCGCCTTGTCGCCGAGCAGGCGCTTCTCCTCGTCGCGCAGGCGCGCAGCCTTCTCGAAGTCCTGCGCGTCGATCGCGGACTCCTTCTCGCGGCGGACGCCGGCGATGCGCTCGTCGTACTCGCGCAGGTCCGGCGGCGCGGTCATGCGGCGGATGCGCATGCGCGAGCCGGCCTCGTCGATGAGGTCGATCGCCTTGTCCGGGAGGAAGCGGTCGGAGATGTAGCGGTCGGCGAGCGTCGCGGCGGCGACCAGCGCGGCGTCGGTGATCGACACGCGGTGGTGCGCCTCGTAGCGGTCGCGCAGGCCCTTGAGGATCTCGATGGTGTGCGGGAGCGAGGGCTCCGCCACCTGGATCGGCTGGAAGCGGCGCTCGAGCGCCGCGTCCTTCTCGAGGTGCTTGCGGTACTCGTCGAGCGTCGTCGCGCCGATCGTCTGCAGCTCGCCGCGGGCGAGCATCGGCTTGAGGATCGAGGCGGCGTCGATCGCGCCCTCGGCGGCACCCGCACCCACGAGCGTGTGCAGCTCGTCGATGAACAGGATGATGTCGCCGCGGGTGCGGATCTCCTTGAGGACCTTCTTCAGCCGCTCCTCGAAGTCGCCGCGGTAGCGCGAGCCGGCGACGAGGGCCCCCAGGTCGAGGGTGTAGAGCTGCTTGTCCTTGAGCGTCTCGGGGACCTCGCCCTTGACGATGGCCTGCGAGAGGCCCTCCACGACGGCGGTCTTGCCGACGCCGGGCTCGCCGATGAGGACGGGGTTGTTCTTGGTGCGGCGGGACAGCACCTGCATGACCCGCTCGATCTCCTTCTCGCGCCCGATGACCGGGTCGAGCTTGCCCTCCCGAGCGGCCTGCGTCAGGTTGCGGCCGAACTGGTCGAGCACGAGCGAGGTCGAGGGTGCGCCCTCGGCGGGGCCGCCGGCGGTCGCCGTCTCCTTGCCCTGGTAGCCGGACAGGAGCTGGATGACCTGCTGGCGGACGCGGTTGAGGTCCGCCCCGAGCTTGACGAGGACCTGGGCGGCGACGCCCTCGCCCTCGCGGATGAGGCCCAGCAGGATGTGCTCGGTGCCGATGTAGTTGTGGCCGAGCTGGAGCGCCTCGCGCAGCGAGAGCTCCAGGACCTTCTTCGCCCGGGGCGTGAAGGGGATGTGGCCGGACGGCGCCTGCTGGCCCTGGCCGATGATCTCCTCGACCTGGGAGCGCACCGCCTCCAGGGAGATGCCGAGCGACTCGAGCGCCTTCGCGGCGACGCCCTCGCCCTCGTGGATCAGGCCGAGCAGGATGTGCTCGGTCCCGATGTAGTTGTGGTTGAGCATCCTGGCTTCTTCCTGTGCCAGGACGACGACCCGCCGCGCGCGGTCGGTGAACCTCTCGAACATCGCTCGCTCCTCACGGGGCGGATCGGACCTGCGCCCGGGACGGGCGCCTGTCCTTCCGCATGCTAGCCCCGAACGTCGGGCCCCTGCAGTGCGCCACCTGCGGCGGCGCGGGGCCCTCGGGTCGTCATGGACAACGGGTGCCCAACGTCGACCATTCCAGTCCGGGACCCGAGCGGGGCGTCGTACGCCAACGGCGAACGAGCCGTGGCCGCGCGGGCCGGCCCGCGGGCGTCAGGAGTGGGCCTGCTCGAAGGCCTGGACGACGTTGCCGGGGATGCGGCCGCGGTCGCTGACCGTGAAGCCGTTGGCCCGGGCCCACTCGCGCACCGCGCCGGTGTCCTGCTTGGGGGAGCTCGCGGCGCGGGCGGGCCGGGCGGCCGGGCGGGCGGCGGCCGACGAGCGGCCCCCCACGCGGCGGCCGGCCCCGACGTACGGCGCGAGGGCGTCGCGCAGCCGCGCCGCGTTGGCCTCGTTGAGGTCGATCTCGTAGGTCACCCCGTCGAGGGCGAAGGTGACGGTCTCCTCCGCCTCGCCGCCGTCGATGTCGTCCTCGAGGGTGACGATCGTGCGCTGCGCCATTGTCCGTCCTGTCGTCGTGCGCGGAACCCCCTCCGCGGCATTCCAGAGAATAGCGCAGAAACGCCGGCGCAACATGCCGCCCGCCTATCGGGAATGGCCACGTGCGGTGCGCCGGAATGGGCGGAGCGGCATTCACTCGTCCTTGTGGTGGCCGTCCGTGGCGCGGAATGCGACGACCAGGAGCGCGATGAAGGCCGTGGTGAGGACGACGGTGGGGATGACGGCTTCGAGGACGCTCATGGCTCCATTGTGCGGCCGTTCCGGGCGGCGCTCGACCTGGCGGCCCAGTCCCCGCCGCCGGTAGCGTCGCCGCGTGCGCGCGTGGCGGCTCGAGGCTCCCGGCGGCGCGCTCGAGCTGCAGGACGTGGCGCAGCCGAGCGCCGGCCCCGGCGCTGTGCTCGTCCGGGTCGAGGCCTCGCCGCTGCTGGCCTACCTGGGCGACTACGTCTCGGGGCGGCTGACGACCTACCGGCCGCCGCCCGGGCCCTTCACCCCCGGCACCTCCGCCGTCGGCACCGTGGAGGCGGTCGGGCAGGGCGTGCTCACCCTGCGGCCGGGCCGACGGGTCCTCACCACGCCGTACGTCGTGGCGGCGGAGACCGCCCCCGAGCCGCCCGAGGCGCTCGTCGCCCTGACCGCCGAGCCGGGCAGCGAGGGCCTGCTGGAGCTGTGGGCCGACGGCACGCTCGCGGAGTACGCCGTGGCCCCCGCCGCGACCGTCACCGCGGTGCCGAGCGGGCTGGACGCGGTCCCCTCGGCGTCGCTGGCAGCCGTGAGCCGCCTGGTCGTGCCGTACGGCGCCCTCCTCCGCGGGCGCCTGGCCGCGGGCGAGACCGTGGTCGTGCACGGGGCGACGGGCGCCTTCGGCTCGGCCGGCGTCCTGGTCGCGCTGGCGATGGGCGCGGCGCGGGTCGTGGCGGCCGGGCGCAACCGGGAGGTGCTGGACCGGCTCGGGACGCTCGACCGCGTCCGGGCCGTCCCCATGACGGGCGACGTGGCCGCGGACGCCGCCGCTCTCCGCGAGGCCGCCGGCGGCGTGGTCGACCTCGCCCTGGACAGCGCGGGGCGGGCGTCGTCCGCGGACGGCGTGCTCGCCGCGCTGGCCGCGCTGCGCCGGGGCGGTCGGCTGGTGCTCAGCGGGAGCATGACCGTGCCGCTGCCGCTGGACTACGCCGGGCTGCTCCGCGGCGGCAAGGAGGTGCTGGGCAGCTTCATGCACCCGCCGGACGCTCCGGCCAGGCTGCTGCAGCTCGTCGCCGCCGGCCTGCTCGACCTCGCCGCCGTCCCGGTGGAGACGCGCCCGCTCGCGGACCTGCCCGCCGCGATGGCCCGCGCGGCCGAGCCGGGCGCTCCCCTCGTGGTGGTCGAGCCGCTCAGAGCGTGATGAGCATCCGCGTGTTGCCGAGGGTGTTGGGCTTGACCCGCTCGAGGTCGAGGAACTCCGCGACGCCCTCGTCGTAGGACTCGAGGAGCGCGGCGTAGACCTTGGGGTCGACCGGTGTGCCCTCGATCTCGGTGAAGCCGTAGCGCGCGAAGAACCCGACCTCGAAGGTGAGGCAGAACACCTTCGCGACGCCGAGACCGCGCGCGGTCTCGAGCAGGGTGGCGAGCAGGGCGCCCCCGACCCCCATGCCGCGCACGTCGTCGGAGACGGCGAGGGTGCGCACCTCGGCGAGGTCCTCCCACAGCACGTGGAGCGCCCCGCAGCCGACGACGCGGCCCTCGAGGTCGGCGACGTAGAACTCCTGGACGTCCTCGTAGAGCGTCACCGTCGCCTTGGAGAGCAGCCGCCGCTCCCGGGCGTACGCGTCGATGAGCGTGCGGATCGAGGGGACGTCGCTCGTCCGCGCCCTGCGTACCTCGACCGCGCTGGTCACGCGCTCACTCCGGGCGCACCAGGGGGAACAGCACGGTCTCCCGGATGCCCTTGCCGGTGAGCATCATGAGCAGCCGGTCCACCCCGATGCCGAGGCCGCCCGAGGGCGGCATGGCGTACTCCAGCGCGCGGAGGAAGTCCTCGTCGAGCTGCATGGCGTCGTGGTCCCCGCCGGCCGCGAGCAGCGACTGGGCGGTGAGCCGGGCGCGCTGCTCGACGGGGTCGACGAGCTCGGAGTACGCCGTGCCGATCTCCGCGCCGAAGGCCACGAGGTCCCACCTCTCGGCGACGCGCGGGTCCTCGCGGTGCGCGCGCGTCAGCGGCGAGACGTCGGTCGGGAAGTCCTTGTAGAACGTCGGCAGGACCGTGTGCTCCTCGACGAGGTGCTCGTAGAGCTCGAGCACGACCTGCCCGCGGCCCCACTGCGGCGCGAGCGGGACGCCGGCCCGCTCGGCCAGGCGGCGCAGCGCCTCGAGGCCGGTGTCGTTGGTGACGCTCTCGCCGAGCGCCTCGGAGATCGCGTCGTTGACGGTGACGACGCGCCACTCGCCGCCGATCTCGTGCTCGGTGACTGCGCCCTCGGCGTCCTCGTGGCGCACGACCGTGCCGCCGAGCGCGTCGACGGCCGTCTGCTGGATGAGCTCGCGGGTGAGCCGGAGCATGGTGTCGTAGTCGCCGTAGGCCTCGTACGCCTCGAGCATCGTGAACTCGGGGTTGTGGCTCGAGTCCGCGCCCTCGTTGCGGAAGTTCCGGTTGACCTCGAAGACCTTCTCGATGCCGCCGACGACGAGGCGCTTGAGGTAGAGCTCGGGCGCGATGCGGAGGAAGAGCTCGAGGTCGTAGGCGTTGATGTGCGTGACGAACGGGCGCGCGTTGGCGCCGCCGTGGATGGTCTGCAGCATCGGGGTCTCGACCTCGACGAAGCCGCGGCCCGTCAGCGTCTCGCGGATGCTGCGCACGGCGGCGCTGCGGGTGAGCAGCATCCGGCGCGACTCGGGGTTGACGATGAGGTCGACGTAGCGCTGCCGCACCCGTGCCTCGGGGTCGGTGAGGCCCTTGTGCTTGTCCGGCAGCGGACGCAGCGACTTGCTCGTCAGGGTCCAGGAGCCCGCCAGGATGCTGAGCTCGCCGCGGCGGGAGGAGATGACCTCGCCCTCGACCCCCACGTGGTCGCCGAGGTCGATCGCGTCCTTCCACGCCTGCAGCCGCTCCTCGCCGAGGACGTCGAGGCTGAGCATGACCTGCAGGTCGCCCGTCATGTCGCGCAGCGTCGCGAAGCAGAGCTTGCCGCCGATGCGGTTGAGCACGACCCGGCCGGCGACCGCGACCCGCTCGCCCGTGGCGGTGTCGGGAGCGAGCCCCTCGTGCCGCTCACGGACCTCGGCGACGGTGTCGGTGCGCGCGAAGCCGACGGGGTACGGGTCGACGCCCTGCTCGCGCAGCCGGGCCAGCTTCTCCCGGCGCACCTGCTCCTGCTCGGAGAGGCCGGCGGGGGACGGGGGCAGGGACGCGTCGCTCACGAGGGGCAAGGGTACCGAGGGCGCTGAACCCTCCCGCGCCCTCGACGTCTCCTCCGGGCATGGTCCTCCCCCGCCGGGCGCTGCTCGCCGCCCTCGCCGCAGCGCTCCCCCTCACCGCCGGACTGCCGAGCGCCGCGGCGGACACCGCGCCCTCGCCGACCGCGAGCGGCGTCACGCTGACCGCTCCCGCTCCGCTGACCGGCACGGCCGTCGGGCAGGTCGTCGTGCACGTCCACCTGACCGACCCCTCGGGCGTCACGACGGAGGCACGGACGTTCGCGGGCGGCGACAGCGTCGACGGCACCGTCTCCCCGGCTCCGCTGCACCGGACCTGCCCCTGCGCCCTGCTGGCGAGCGGCGGGATCGACCCGCAGGCCGCGCACGCGGCCGTGGTGGGGCTGCACCTCGTCAGCGGGACCGTCCAGGACGGCGACTGGACGGGCAGTGCCCCGGTGACCGCCGCGCAGGCGGGGCGCTGGGCGGTCGACGACCTCGTCCTGCCGGGGGGCGCGCTCGTGCCCGCCGCGGCCCTGGCCGGGGCGACGGCGCTCGTCGTGGGACGTGACGCACCCGTGCTCAGCATCGGCGCGCTCAGCCGTACGCCGGTCCCGGCCGGGTCGCGCGTCCTGGTCGGCGGCCGGGTCCTGCTCGGCAGGACGGGGCGGCCCGCGGCCGGTCTGCGCCTGGCGGTCTGGACCTCGCCGCTGTTCGCCGCGCCGCCCTCGGGCCCGGTCCGCTACGTGCGCACCGACGCCACCGGGCACTACGCCTTCTCGCATACCGTCCGCGGGGACGGCAGCGCCTACGTGCTCAGCGTCAGCCGGGTGCTCGGCGACACCGTCGTCCAGCAGGCCCAGGTCCGTACGTCGTGGCTCGTGACGCCCGTCGCCGCCCGCGGCACGCTCGTCGGGTCGCGCGTGGTCGTCACCGCGAGCGTGCCGGCGCTGCGCTCGGGCCCGGCGGAGCTCCAGCGGCTCCGCGGGAGGCGGTGGACGACGGTCGCCGCGGTGCCCGTCGTGCGCGGGAGGGCCGTGCTGCGCGCGCGGGGGGCCGGGACGTACCGCGTCCTGCTCCCGCGCGACCGCGAGTGGCGCTCCGGGGTGAGCGGGGCGCTGCGCCTCTCCGCCGGCTGACGCTTCGAGTGGCGGGATCGCCCACCCCGGGGAACCATGCGGACATGGAGCCCACCAGCGGGGTGAGCGTGGTCCGGGTGGGGACGCAGGTGGTCGTGCGCCTCTCCGGTCACGTCGGCGACCCGTTCGCGGCCGACCTCGTGGAGGTGCGGGCGGAGGTGCTGGCGCTGCGCCCGCGCTCGGTGGCCCTCGACCTCGACGGCTGCACCTCGCTGGACGACTCGGGCCGGGGCTTCCTGCTCGACCTGCGCGACGACGCCCTGCGCGAGGGCCTGCGCCTGCGCGTCCACGAGGCGCCCCCGGACGTCCGCCGCCTCCTCCGCTAGCCCGCGTGGTCATGCACGTCCTGGGGACCCAGGACGTGCATGATCACGAGCGGGGTCAGCGGCCCCGCAGGCTGCGGTAGCGCCGGATCAGCGCGTTGGTCGAGCTGTCGTGCCCGAGCTCCGCGTCCGACTCGGCCGTCAGCTCGGGCGCGATCCGCTTCGCCAGCACCTTGCCGAGCTCGACGCCCCACTGGTCGAAGCTGTTGATGCCCCAGACCGCTCCCTGCGTGAAGACCTTGTGCTCGTACGTCGCGATGAGCTGCCCGAGCGTGCGCGGCGTGAGCTCCGGCAGCAGGATCGAGGTCGTCGGGCGGTTGCCCTCGAAGGTCCGGTGCGGCACGAGCTCCTCGGCCACGCCCTCCTCGCGCAGCTGCTCGGCGGTCTTGCCGAACGCCAGCGCCTCGGGCTGCGCGAAGTAGTTCGCCATCAGCAGGTCCTGGTGCTCGCCGACCTCCTCGGCCGGACGGGCCAGGCCGATGAAGTCCGCCGGGATCAGCGTCGTGCCCTGGTGGATCAGCTGGTAGTACGCGTGCTGGCCGTTGGTGCCCGGTGTGCCCCAGACGATCGGACCGGTCTGGTAGTCGACCCGCTCGCCGGACTTCGTCACGGACTTGCCGTTGGACTCCATGTCCAGCTGCTGGAGGTAGTCCGCGAGCCGGTCGAGGTACTGCGAGTACGGCAGCACCGCCTGGGTCTGGGCGCCGAAGAAGTCTCGGTACCACAGGCCGATCAGCCCAAGCAGGACCGGGACGTTGCGCTCGAGCGGCGTCGTGCGCACGTGCTCGTCGATCTCGTGCATGCCGGCGAGCAGCTCGCGGAACTGGTCCGGGCCGATCGAGAGCATGAGCGAGAGGCCGATGGCGGAGGGGAAGGAGTAGCGCCCGCCGACCCAGTCCCAGAAGCCGAACATGTTCGCGGTGTCGATGCCGAACTTCGCGACCTCCTCGGCGTTGGTCGACACGGCGACGAAGTGCTTCGCCACGGCCTCGTCCGAGCCGAGCTGCGACACCAGCCAGTCGCGCGCAGTGTGCGCGTTGGTCAGCGTCTCCAGCGTCGTGAACGTCTTGGAGCTGATGATGAACAGCGTCGATGCGGCGTCGAGCCCGCGCAGCACCTCGGCGATGTCGGCACCGTCGATGTTGGACACGAACGAGAACGAGATGTCGCGCCGGCTGAACGGCAGCAGCGCCTCGTACGCCATGGCGGGCCCGAGGTCGGAGCCGCCGATGCCGATGTTGACGACGGCCTTGATGGGCGAGCCGGTGTGGCCGGTGTGCTCGCCGGAGCGTACGGACTCGGCGAACGCCGACATGCGGTCGAGCACCTCGTGCACCTCGGGCACGACGTCCGTGCCGCCGACCTCGACCACCGCGTCGCGCGGCGCGCGCAGCGCGGTGTGCAGCACCGCGCGGCCCTCGGTCGTGTTGATCCGCTGGCCGGAGACCATCGCCTCGAACTGCTCGGCGACGCCGCGCGCCCGCGCGAGGTCGAGCAGGAGCCCGAGCGTCTCGCTCGTCACCCGGTGCTTGCTGTAGTCGACGTAGAGGTCGCCGGCGGTCGCGGTCAGGGTCTCGCCGCGGGTCGCGTCCTGGGCGAACAGGTCGCGCAGGTGGAGGTCCTTGACCTGCTCGTAGTGCTCCTGGAGCCGCTGCCAGGACGGCTCCTCGGTCAGCCGCGTCTGCGAGGGGGAAGTCATGGGCCCATCCTGCCCCCGGGCCGGTCGCGTGACCCGCCCGGGGCGGGTGGGCGCTAGGCGAGGATGTCGCGCGTCACCGCGGACTGCTCGGTGAGCACGCTGCCGATGACGCCCTGCGTCTCGTTGATGCGCTCCACGATCTCGGCGATGCCGCGCAGGGACACCACGACGTTGCCCGTGTCGGCCTGGATGGCGTCGATGCTGCGCACGATGTCCTCGGTCGCGCGGGAGGTCTCCTGCGCCAGCTCCTTGACCTCGTTGGCGACGACGGCGAAGCCCTTGCCTGCCTCGCCGGCCCGCGCGGCCTCGATGGTCGCGTTGAGCGCGAGCAGGTTGGTCTGCTCGGCGATCGAGTTGATGACCTTGACGACGTTGCCGATCTGGACCGACGAGGCGCTCAGCCGGCCGACCGTGCTGTTCGCGTCCTCGGACAGGCGGACGGCGTCGGCCGCGGTGTTGGTGGCGGCGACGACGTTGCGCTCGACCTCCTGGATCGAGGTCACGAGCTGCTCGCCGGCGACGGCCAGCCGCCCCGACTCCAGCACGCGCTCCATCGACTTCGCGACGAGGAAGGCGGTGTTGCGCAGCGCGTCGCGGCGGTTCTCCGTCAGGCAGAGCGTCTGCGTGGAGAAGAAGTCCATCGTGCCGACGACGCGGCCGCCGACGACGAGCGGCAGGCAGACGCCGGACTTCACGCCCGCGCGCTGGGCGGCGGGGGCGCGTACGCAGTCGGTCATCTCGCCGAGGTCCTCGACGAAGACGAGGTCGCGCGCCTTCCACGCGCGCCCCGAGAGGCCCACGCCCTCCTGGAACGTCGCGGAGAGCGTGACCTGCCGGAACTCCTCGCCGGCGCTGCCGGACTCGAGGACGAAGCGCAGCGCGCCCACGGCGTCGTCGACGGCCCAGTAGGAGCCGTACTCCCAGCCGAACTCCTTTCGGATCGCGTCGAGGGCGGCTTGCGCGGCCTCCTCCTGGCGGCCCACGCTCGCCACGGCGCGCATGACGGCGTTGAGCGCGGCTGAGTCGACCGCGATCTCGTCCTGCGCGGCGCCCTCAGCAGCGCGGGTCACCCCCTGAGAGAGCAGCTGGCCGATGCTGCGCAGCGCCTCCAGGCGCTGCGGCGACGGGGAGAGCGTCTCGGTGGCGAAGAAGTCCATGGTGCCGATCACGCGGCCGGAGACCAGGATCGGGAAGCAGACGCCGGACTTCACCCCGGCGCGCTGGGCAGCCGGCCGGCGCACGCAGTCGGTGACCGTGCCGAGGTCCTCGACGAAGACGAGGTCACGGGCCTTCCAGGCTCGCCCGGAGAGCCCGACACCCTCGGCGAAGGACGCCTCGAGGGTGACCTGGCGGAACTCCTCGCCCGCGGAGCCGGACTCCTGGTCGAAGTGGAGCAGGCCGTCGGGCCCGAGTCGCCAGAAGGAGCCGTACGCCCACCCGAACGCCGCGCGCACCTCGTCCAGGACGCCCCGCACCGCCTCGGCGGTCGTGCGGGCTCGGGCGATCGTGCCCAGGACGCTGGTCAGCGCCTCGAGGTCCGCCCGGAACGCGTCGCGCTCCTCCTGGAGGGCCACCACCTGCTGCCCCGCTGACCGACCGAACATCACGACCCCCGTCGCCGATCCTTGACGCTGTCGGCTCCGTATCGACGCACGAGGCACTTGCCTGAGGCAGACGCACTCGCGGATCGTGGCGTCGGTCACAGGACAGGTGCGTCAGGAGTTCCGCTCGTAGGCCAGCCGGAGCCCGTGCAGCGTGAGCCACGGCTCGTGCACGTCGATCGACCGTGTCTCCTCGATGACGACGGGCGCGAGCCCGCCCGTGGCGATCACGGTGACGTCGTCGGGGTCGTCCGCCAGCTCGGCGGACATGCGCGCGACCAGCCCGTCGACCTGCCCGGCGAAGCCGAAGACGATGCCGGACTGCAGGGCCTCGACGGTGTTGCGCCCGATGACCGAGCGCGGGCGGGCGATCTCGACCTTGCGCAGCTGCGCGCCGCGCGCGCCGAGGGCGTCGACGCTGATCTCGATCCCGGGGGCGATCGCGCCGCCGACGTACTCGCCCTTGGCGGTGACGGCGTCGAAGGTCGTCGCCGTCCCGAAGTCGACCACGACGGCCGGGCCGCCGTGGAGGGCGACGGCCGCCAGCGCGTTGAGGATGCGGTCGGTCCCGACCTCCTTGGGGTTGTCCGTGAGGACGGGGACGCCGGTGCGGACCCCGGGCTCCACGATGAGGTGCGGCACGTCGGCGAAGTAGCGCCGGCACAGCTGGCGCATCTCGTGGAGGACCGCGGGGACCGTCGAGCAGACGGCGATGCCGTCGATCTCGGCCGGGCTCTCGCGCGTGGAGAGCAGCGAGCGCAGGACCACCGCCAGCTCGTCCGCGGTACGCCGCGGCTCGGTCGCGATCCGCCAGTGCTCGACGACCTGGGGCCCGTCGAGCAGGCCGAGGACGGTGTGGGTGTTCCCGACGTCGATCGTGAGCAGCACGCCTAGTCCTCCTCGGCGGTGTCGCGGGAGAGCGGGTGCAGGTCGAGCCCGATGTCGAGCACCTGGGCGGAGTGCGTCAGCGCGCCCACGGCGAGGTAGTCCACACCGGTCGAGGCGACCTCCCGCGCGTTGGCCAGCGAGAGCCCGCCGCTCGCCTCCAGCCGGGCGCGCCCCTCGACCAGCGCGACCGCGCGGCGCAGGTCCTCGGGGCCCATGTTGTCGAGCAGCACGAGGTCGGCGCCCGCCTCGACCGCCAGCACCGCGTCGTCGACGGTGTCGGCCTCGACCTCCACCGGGAGGTCCGGGTACGCGCGGCGCACCGCCTCGAACGCCGCGACCACCCCGCCCGCTGCCACGACGTGGTTGTCCTTCACCATCGCCGCGTCGGACAGCGACATGCGGTGGTTGACGCCGCCGCCGCAGCGCACGGCGTACTTCTCCAGGGCGCGCAGGCCCGGCGTCGTCTTGCGGGTGTCGCGGACGGCCGCGCCGGTCCCGGCGACCTCGTCGACCCAGATCGCGGTCAGCGTCGCGATGCCGGAGAGCCGACCGATGAGGTTGAGCGCGGTGCGCTCGGCGGTGAGCAGCACGCGGGTGGGGCCGGCGACCGTCGCGAGCGGTGTGCCGCGGCGGACGAGGCTGCCGTCGCGCGCGACCGGCTCGAGCACGGCGTCGCCCGCCACCTCGAACACGGCGGCCGCCACGGGGACGCCCGCCACGATGCCGTCGGCGCGGCTCACCAGGTCCCCGGAGGAGAGCGAGCCGGCCGGGACCGTCGCCAGCGTCGTCGCGTCGACGCCGCCGGCGAGGTCCTCCTCGAGCGCGCGGGTGACGAGGTCGACCACCGCGTCCGGGTCGAGCCCGGCGTCGGCCAGCGCCTGGCGGGTCTGCGGGCGGAGCGTCATGCGGGAGTCTCCTGCGGTCGGGGCTGCGGGCGGAGCGGGACGCGGCGCACCTGCAGGGTGCCGCCGGACAGGGTCGTGACGAGGTGGGTGCGCCAGCCGTCGTCGTCGCGCTCGGGGAAGTCCTCGCGCCAGTGGCTGCCGCGGGTCTCCTCGCGCAGCCGCGCGGCGCCCGCGAGCGCGGAGGACACCGTGACGAGGTTGGTCGCCTCCCACGCCTCGATGCCGCGCTCTCCGGCGGGGGTCGCGGCGAGCTCGCCGAGCGTGGCGAGGGTGGCGTCGAGCGAGGCGGCCGAGCGCAGCACGCCGGCCCCGCCCGACATGGCGCGCTGGAGCAGCGGGCGGACGCTGCGGTCGAGCAGGCCCACGGGACGCTCGTCGTTCGCGGGCTCACGCTGGTCGGGGAGCCCCTCCGCGGCGATGGCGTCGGCGATCCGCGCGGCGAACACCAGGCCCTCGAGCAGGGAGTTCGAGGCGAGGCGGTTGGCGCCGTGGACGCCCGTGCACGCGGTTTCGCCGCAGGCGTACAGGCCGGGGACGGAGGTACGGCCCGCGAGGTCGGTCAGCACGCCGCCGCTCGCGTAGTGGCAAGCCGGGACGACCGGGATGAGCTGCGTGACCGGGTCGACGCCGTGCTCGAGGCAGCTGGCGAGGATCGTCGGGAAGCGCCGGCGCCAGGTCTCCTCGCCGAAGCGGCGCCCGTCCAGCCACACGTGCGGCGAGCCGCTCGCCCGCATGCTGCGCAGGATCGCCTTGGCCACGATGTCGCGGGGGGCGAGGTCCTCCATCGGGTGCACGCCGCGCATGAGCCGCTCGCCCGCGGCGTCGAGGAGGACGGCGCCCTCGCCGCGCACCGCCTCCGAGACCAGCGGCTGCTGGCCGCCCGAGCGCTCGCCCAGCCACAGCACGGTGGGGTGGAACTGCACGAACTCGAGGTCCGCGACGTCCGCCCCGGCACGCAGGGCCAGCGCGACGCCGTCCCCGGTGGAGACCGAGGGGTTGGTGGTCGAGGCGTAGACCTGGCCCAGCCCGCCGGTCGCGAGCACGACCGCGCGCCCGAGCACCGCACCGACGCCGTCGCGGGCGCCCTCGCCGATGACGTGCAGGGTGACGCCGCAGGCGCGTCCGCCCGCGTCGGTGAGCAGGTCGAGCACGAGCGCGTGCTCGACGACCTCGATGCCCCCGTCACGGCGTACGGCGGCGATGAGCGCCCGCTCGATCTCCAGCCCGGTCGCGTCACCCCCGGCGTGCGCGATCCGGTCGCGGTGGTGCCCGCCCTCGCGCGTCAGCGCCAGCTCCCCCGAGGCGGTGCGGTCGAGCCGGGTGCCGAGCTCGACGAGCTCGCGCACCCGCTGCGGGCCCTCGGTGACGAGCACCCGGACCGCGTCCTCCTCGCAGAGCCCGACGCCGGCGACCAGGGTGTCGGCGAGGTGCTCCTCGGGGGTGTCGTCCGGCGCGAGCGCTGCGGCGATCCCGCCCTGCGCCCAGCGCGTGGAGCCCGCGTCGAGGTGGGTCTTCGTGACGAGCAGCACGCTCGCGCCCGAGGCGCGCAGCCGCAGCGCCGCGGTGAGCCCGGCGATGCCGCTGCCGACGACGACGACGTCCGCGCGGGCCTGCCACCCGGGTGGAGGGGCTGCCAGCCGCTGCGGCAGTGCGGGGGTGCTCACGCCGACCTCCTCCTCGTCGCGCCGTGAACCTCGGCATGGACCTCGGCGAGCATCGTCGTCCCCAGCACGGTCAGGCGCCTCCCAGCAGCACGTCCACGTTGTCGATGAGCCTCGTCGCGCCGACCCGGGCGGCCACGAGCAGCCGAGCCGGGCCGCGCTCCGGGGCGGGTCCCAGCTCGGGGTCGCGCAGCTCGAGGTAGTCGAGGGCGACGCCGGGCTCCGCGTCGAGCACGGCCCGGGCGGCGGTGAGCACGGACTCCCGCCCGGTCGCCGCCATGCGCACGCCGGCCGTGAGGGCCCGCGAGAGCGCGAGGGCGGAGGTCCGCTCCCCGGGCGAGAGGTAGCGGTTGCGGCTCGAGCGGGCCAGCCCGTCCGGCTCACGCACCGTCGGCGCGCCGACGACCTCGACCGGCACCGCCAGGTCGGCGACCATGCCGCGGACGAGCACGAGCTGCTGGTAGTCCTTCTCGCCGAACACCGCGACGTCGGGCCCCACGAGGTGGAGCAGCTTGAGCACCACGGTGAGCACGCCGCCGAAGTGGCCCGGGCGGACCGCCCCCTCCAGCTGGGCGGCCAGCGGTCCCGGGTCGACCGTCACCTGCTGCGGGCGGGGGTAGACCTCCTCGACCGCGGGCGCGAGCACGACGTCGACCCCGGCGCCGCGGCACACCTCGAGGTCGGCGTCGAGCGTGCGGGGGTAGCGCGCGAAGTCCTCCCCCGGACCGAACTGCAGCGGGTTGACGAAGACCGTGACGACGACCGTCCCCGCCTCGCCCACCAGCCCGCGGGCGGCGGCCATGAGCGAGCGGTGCCCGTCGTGCAGGGCGCCCATCGTCATGACGACGGCGACCCGGCCGGCGCGCTGCGCGAGCGCCGCCCGCAGCTCGGCCGCGGTGTCCACGAGGAGCGTCACGCGCGCCACCCCGAGAGCACGCCGAGCAGTGGCTCGGCGCGCTCCGGCGCGAGGACCCCGGCCGCGAGCGCGCGGTCCGCCGTCAACCGCGCCAGCGCGACGTACGCGGCCGCCGCCTCCGGGGAGACCGCGGCCAGCTCCCGCACGTGCGCCTCGACGGTCCCCGCGTCCCCGCGGGCCACCGGCCCGGTCAGCGCGGCGTCCCCCTCCCGGAGCGCGCCGTCGAGGGCGGCGGACAGCAGCGGCGCGACCATGCGCGCCGGGTCCTCGACGCCGCAGCGGCGCAGCAGGTCCTGCGCCTGCGCGACCAGGGTGACCAGGGAGTTCGCGGCGCTGGCGAGGGCCGCGTGGTAGAGCGGTCTGGCCTCCTCGGCGACGTCCTGCGGCTCCCCGCCCATCTCCACGACGAGGGCGTGGCCGATCGGGCGCAGCACGTCGGGCGCGGTCACGGCGAAGGAGCACCCCTGCAGCCGGCTCAGGTCGAGGCTCGTGCCGGTGAAGGTCATCACCGGGTGCAGGGCGAGGGGCAGCACCCCGGCGGAGGTCGCGGGGGCCAGCACGCCCGTACCCCACCGCCCGCTGGGGTGGACGACCAGCTGCCCGCTGCGGAACGCCCCCACCTCGGCGAGGCCGGTGGCGAGAGGGCCGAGCTCGTCGTCGGGCACGGCGAGCAGGACCAGAGAGGCCGCCTCGACGACGTCGCGCGGGTCGACCAGCGGGACACCCGGCAGCAGCGCGTCGGCCCGGGTGCGGCTGGCCGCGGAAACCGCCGACGCGGCCACGACCCGGTGACCGGCCGCCGCCAAGGCGGCACCCAGCACCGCCCCGACCCGACCCGTCCCCACCACGCCGACGTCGAGGCGCGCCGGGCGCGGGCGCGCGGCGGCGGGCGGCGGAGCTGCGGTCATCGACGTTCCAGTCCACGAGGGGTACCAGACGGTGCTGCGGCCGCCCACCCTACGCGGGCCCTCCGACTCCCCCGCCCGGGTGGTCGCCCCGCGTCGCGCTCAGCCGACCGGCCGGTCGGTCGATGGGCTGGACCGAGAGGCGACCCGAGGGCCAGCGCAGGCAGCTCGACAGGTGGACGCGACCAGCGCGTCCGCGGGCGCCTCCCGACAGGGGGAGTTCGCACAGATGTCCAGGACCGAGAACCGACGGCGCGCGCGCCGGTCTCGCCGCGGCCGCATCCTCATCGGGCTGGGGGTGCCGGTGGGCCTCATCGGCAGCGGCCTGCTCACCTGGCAGGCGTCGTACGCCGCCTTCAGCGCCACGACGAACAACACGAGCAACCAGTTCACCGCCGGCTCGGTGACCATCGCCGACAACGACGGTGGCAGCAGCGCGATGTTCTCGACGACGACCAGCGCGAGCAACAACACGATCAAGCCGGGTGACGCGGGGCACGCCTGCATCACCGTGACCTACAACGGGTCGCTGACGCCCGCGACGAAGATCCAGCTCTACACGACCGGCAACGGCGGCTCGACCGCGGCCGTCGCGAGCTACCTCAACCTCTCGATCGAGATGGACACGGCCTCGAGCGCCGGAGCGCTCGCCTTCACGCCGAACAGCAGCGCCGGCGACAGCTGCTCCAGCAGGGGCGGCATGGCGACGATCTACGGCTCGACGACCGCGACCAACGGCACCGGGAACGGGGGCGGCGCGGTGACGCCCACGACCCAGACGGCCAACACCTACGGCACGCTGGGCGAGCTGCTGACCCGCGTCTCCTACAACGACCCGGGAGCGACGTCGCTCACCACGGGTGACACGTACAGCATCGGGACGTGGAAGCCGTCCGCTGCCGGGGAGTACCGCGTCTTCCGCGTCAACTGGATCCTGCCCTCCGACTGCGGGGGCGTCTCGGCGTGCAACACCGGCGCCCAGGGCAGCGCGCAGAGCGGCATCCAGCTCAAGTGGGAGGTCCGGAGCTCGTGAGCAAGCACGCCGCCCGCCGCGAGCCGGCGGCGCCGGCGCGGCTGGCGTCGGAGGGCTTCCCGTACCTGCGGGGGGCCCTCGCCGCGTTCCTCTCGGTCGTGTTCGGGCTCGTCGCGGTCTCCACCGTCCCCGCGCTGCTGCACTGGCGGACGACCGTCGTCATGTCCGGGTCGATGGAGCCGCGCATCCGCCCGGGGGACGTCGTCGCGGCGGCTCCTGTCGCAGCGGACGCCCTGCGGCCCGGCGAGGTCGTCCTCGTGCGCGACCGCAGCCGGGACGACCACCTGCTCCTCCACCGGATGGTGGGCCGTACCTCCGACGGTTCGATCATCACCCGCGGCGACGCCAACGCCCAGGAGGACTCGACGCACGTGGCACCGGCGGACGTCGTCGGCCTCCCGCGGTTGCGAATCCCCCTCGTCGGGCTGCCGGCGATGTGGGTCCGCGACGGCCACCCCGTCCGGGCCGGTGGGACGCTCGGCGCGCTCGCGGCCGCGCTGCTCGTGGTGCTGACGGCCCCCCGCGTCGAGGGCCGGCACCGCCGCGCCGAGGTGCGGACGCCAGTCCCCGTCGCCAGCCTGCAGGACATGCTCGCGTCCTGATCCCGCCGCGGTGCTCGCGGAGCACAGAGGGGCTCCTGCCGTCGGCAGGAGCCCCTCCAGGTCGTCATGCGCCACTCGCCACCCGGCCGCCTCAGGAGTTCTGGGCCTCCCACGTCCACGAGGTCGAGACGTTCTTGCTGACCGCGGCGTTCGTGTCCTGCAGCGTGTAGGTGACCCGGAACACCTGAGCAGCGCTGCCGCTGCTCACGGCGTACGCGTTGCCCGAGGTGAACGACGACGGCGCAGCCGCGAGGGTGCCGGTGTAGACCGCGGTCCATCCGGTCGTCGCCGCGCAGCTCGCGCCCCCGCGCTCCACGACGATGTCGAGGTAGGTCGCCAGCGACGGCGACGACGTGGTGGTCGACACCGCGTACCAGGACACGGTCGCCGCAAGGCTGCCGGTGTACGAGACCGTGACGCACTGGGTGTCCGTGCTGCCCGGCTGCAAGGAGCTGGCCGTGAACAGCGCCGTCCCCGGGCTGGTCCCGACGCCCACCGAGCCCGCCGTCACCTTGTTCGCGGCGTTGCCCGTGGTGCCGCTGAACGCGCTGACGACCGGGGACCACAGGGCGCTCGGGGCCGCCAGGGCCGCGACCGCGACGGGGACGACCGCAGCGCGGCGCGCGCGGCGGCGCAGCCCGGCGGGGACGCGCGGGCGCGCGGCAGCAGCGGCTGCGTGCCGGCTGCGCCGGACGTGCCGCGCTCGCCCCCGTCCCGACATGCGCGCAGACCCCTCCCTCTCCTCCTCACCATCGGCGCGCAGGCTCCCCGCCTGAGCCGTGGCGCGTCCGGACGGGCGGCGCGCGGGGCCGACCACTGGTCCGCGGCCGGCGGTGGCCGATGGGGGGAGGGCCGGGGGTGCGGCCCGGCGGACGAGCGAGGGCAGGGGGTGGGGAGCGTGCACCAGCGGGGTACGCGCGCGCGGGCGGCCCGCCTGCTCGCCGCTCTCGCCTGCACCGCCCTCGCCGGCCTCGTGGCCGCCGCCCCCGCCCGCGCGCAGGACCCCACCGTGAGCACCGACGCAACGGGCCCGCTGGTGCAGGCGACGGCCATGGCGCCGGGGGCGCCGCAGAGCGCCTGCGTCCGCGTCTCGTGGACCGGCGCGACCGACGCCGCGCTGGTCCCCTCCGCGACGGCCTCCGGGCCGCTCGCCGACTACCTCGACCTGCGCGTCGAGCGCGGCTCCGGCGGGGCGTACGGCGACTGCACCGGCTTCTCCGGCACCACCGTGTTCACCGGCACGCTCGCGGAGTACGCGCTGCTCCCCCGCACCTCCGCGAGCAGCATCGCCGTGGGCGTGCGGGGGGACGGCACCACGACGTACCGGCTCACGGTCAGCGTCGAGGGCGACGACCGCGCCCAGGGGGCGAGCGCCACCGCGTCGTTCGCCTGGTCGCTGCTCGACGTCGACGCGCCCGTCGCGCCGGTCCCCCCGCCGCCGGTGCCGAGCGCCGCGCCGACGCCCGCTCCGGTCGGACCGCCGAGCCCGACGCCGACCCCTGCGCGGACGCGGACGCCGTCCCCCGCTCCGTCTCCGGCCCGTACGCCGTCGCCGCGCGCGACGCCCGCGAGCACGCCGACGCCGGGCGAGGACCCGTCGCCGAGCAGCAGCGCGAGCGGCGGCTCCGGCGGTCCCGGGGACGGCGGCGCGGGCGGTCCCGGCGACGCGCCGCGCGACAGCGGCGGCGGCTCCGGCAGTGACCCCGGGAGCGGAAGCGACGCCGGCGCCGGCAGCACGGGCGGCGGTGTGTCCGGTGGCGCGGCCTCCGGGGGGCGCGCACCGCGCACCGGCTCGGCGCCGACCCGTCCCCGCGCGACCACCACGGTCCCGCTGACGGGGAGTCCCGACGCCGGCCCGTCCGGCCCCGGGCAGCTGCTCACCGACGTCGGGTCCGCCCTCGGCCGGGCCGCGCTCGCCCCGCTGCGCCCGTTCGCGAAGCCCCTCAAGGCCGTGAGCGCGCCGCTGCGGGCCCTGGTCTCACCGCTGCGCGGGCTGCTGCCGAGCGACCTCTCGACGATCGCGCCCGCGCTGAGCGACGCGAGCACCACCGTGGCCCGCCACTCCGGCTTCCCCAGCGCGCTGCTCGTCGTCGTCCTCGCCTTCCTCGGGCTGCAGGACCGCATCGACCGGCGCGACCCGAAGCTCGCCGCGGCACCGCTCTACTCCGACCCGCACCTGCCGTTCCCCCCGGACCCGCCGGACCTCGTGCCGGCGGGCGGGCCCGACGACCCGCCAGCAGACGACCCCACCGTCCACCACCCGACCACCGACCACCCGACCGCCGAGACCGCGAGGAGCGCTCCGTGAGCAAGCCGAACCCCGCCCGCTTCGGCCTCGTCCCGCTCGCCGACCGCATCCTCTGGTCGACCTGCCTGCGCGTCGGGCTCGTCGCCGCCTCGCTGCTGCTGTGGAGCCTGCACTCGGGCTCCGCGCGCCCCGGCGACCCCTCCGCCGTCGCCACCGCCACCGGCCTGTACGCCGTGGTGGTCCTCGGCACCGCGCTCTCCCCCCGCGGCGGCCGGTCGCTCGCGATCGCGGCCGTCAACGCCTCGCTCGTGCTCGACGGGCTGTTCCTCGGCGCGGTGTTCTGGGCGACCGGGGGGCTGGCCGGGCCCGTACCCGCGCTGCTCGTCGTGCACGTCAGCGCGGTGAGCCTGCTCACGTCGTTCCGGTCGGGGACCAAGGTCGCGCTGTGGCACTCGCTGGTGGTCCTCGTCGTCATCAACGCCGAGCGCGCCGACTGGCTCCCCCGCTGGGCAGGCGCCCCCAGCACGACGCGCGACTACGCGGCGTTCCTCGTCGTGCTGTGGGCGGCGGCGCTCGCGACCGCGACCTTCGCGGCCATCAACGAGCGGGAGCTGCGCCGCCGCCGCTACGACGCCGAGGTGCTGCACGGGCTCGCGTCGCAGCTCGAGGCCGTCCACGAGCCGCCGGCCATCGTCGAGCTGCTCGCGGTGCTCGCGACCGAGGAGCTGCTCGGGCGCCGCGCGGTCGTGCTCGTGCAGCCGCGCTCGTCGGCGACGGCGCTCGGCCGGCTCGAGGTCACGACCCCCGCCGCCGCCCGCCGCAGCCGCGGCGCGCAGGCCGAGATCCCGGCGGACCCGCCCGGCTCGCTGCTGCGCCGGGCGAGCGAGGCCGGCGACGCGCAGCTCGCCCGCTCGCTCGACGGGCTGCGCGACGCGTGGCTCGCCCAGCAGCTGCCGGACGCGCGCAACGTCGTCGCGCTGCCGCTGCCCCTCGACGGCGAGGTCGACGGCTGGCTCGCGGTCGACCTGGGCCCGAAGCACGGCAAGGGCGTCGAGCGGCGCCTCCTCTCCACCCTGACCCAGGCGTGCGCCCACGTCGGCCTGGCCCTGAGCCGTGCCGAGCTGGTCGCCCGCCTGCGGCGCGCCGCGCAGACCGACGGGCTCACCGGCGTCGCCAACCGCCGGGCGTTCGACGAGGCGATGCGCCGCGAGGTGCTCCGGGCCGAGCGCAGCGGCGCGCCGCTCGCGGTCGCCCTCGTCGACCTCGACCACTTCAAGAGCATCAACGACACCCACGGCCACGCGGCGGGCGACGACGCGCTGAAGGGCGCGGCGGCGGCGCTGCAGACGACCGCCCGGGCCGGTGACCTCGTCGCGCGCTACGGCGGCGAGGAGTTCGCGGTCATCCTCACGGGCACCACGCCGGCCCAGGCCGTCGAGGCCGTCGAGCGGTTCCGGCGGGCGGTCGCGACGGCCGACACCGGCGTCCCCGTGACCTGCAGCATCGGCGTCGCGGCCCTCCCCCGCGGCGAGGCCGACCCGGAGGAGCAGCCGGGCGAGGGCGCGGTGCAGGCGGCGATCGCCGCGCTGCTCGCGGACACCGACGCGGCGCTCTACCAGGCGAAGGAGACCGGGCGCGACCGGTGCGTGCTCGCCCCCCTGCGCGAGGTGGTCCCGACCTCCTGAGCGCACCGCTCGGGCAGGATGACCGGGTGCGCAGGTGGCGGGAGGCGGTCGCCGAGGCGCTGTACGCGCCAGGGGGCTTCTACCGCCGTCCGGAGGGGCCGGCGGGGCACTTCCGCACCAGCGCGCAGGAGCCGCTGTTCGCCGAGGCCGTCGCCGCCCTGGCCCGCGAGCTCGGGCTCGGCGCGGTCCTCGACGTCGGGGCGGGGCGCGGCGAGCTGCTGCACGGGCTGGCCGCGCACGCGCCGGAGCTGCGCCTGTGCGGGGTCGACGTCGTGCCCCGCCCGCCCGGCCTGCCACCCGGGGTCGGCTGGACGCAGCCCGAGGAGCGGACCGCCGGCGACGAGCCGGTGCTGGCCGTCGCCCACGAGTGGCTCGACGCCGTGCCCGTCGACGCGGTCGCGCTCGCGGAGGACGGTCCGCGCGTCCTCCTCGTCGACGACGACGGGAGCGAGGAGCCCGGACCGCCCGCGGACGACGCTGAGCTGGCGTGGCTGGAGCGCTGGTGGCCGCTCGCCGCACCGGGCGACCGCGCGGAGCTCGGCGGCCCGCGCGACGCGGCGTGGACAGCCCTGCTCCGCTCGCTGCCCCCCGGCAGCGCCGCGCTCGCCGTCGACTACGGCTCGCTGCGCGCGGAGCGCGCCGCCGGCGCCTTCACGGGCGGCACCCTGCGGGGGCACCGCGGGGGTCGGCTGGTCCCCCCGGTGCCGGACGGCTCCTGCGACATCACGGCCGCGGTCGCGATGGACGCCGTCCGCGCGGCGGGCGAGGCCTGCGGCGCGACGACGCTGCTCGACACGACGCAGCGCGAGGCGCTCGGCCGGCTGCTGGCCCCCGGCGGTGGGTGGGCCCGCGAGCTGGCCCGCGCCGAGCTGCGCGACCCGACGGGCGTCGGCGCCTTCCGCTGGCTGCTCCAGCGCCCCGCGGGCTAGCCGAGCAGCGCGTCGACGGCGCCGCCGAACAGCGCGGTGTGCCGGGCGACGTCCTGGATCGTCGTCTCGGGGCACATCAGCGCCATGTTGTGGAACGGCGTGAGCAGCACCCCGCGGTTGGCGAGGTGGAGGTGGAGGTACGCGTCGAGCTCCTCGTCCGCAGCCGCCGCCGACTCGCCGCCGTTGCGCGGGGCCGGCGCGGTGAAGCGGTACTCCGCCCGGGCGCCGAGCTGGACGACCGACCACGGCAGCCCGCGGGTCTCGATGATGGAGCGGACCTGCTCGGCGTAGGCCGTGCCGAGCGCCACCATCCGCTCGAAGGCGTCCTCGGTCAGCACGTCCTCGAGCGTCGCGCGCACGGCTGCGAGCGACAGCGCGTTGCCGGCCAGGGTGCCGCCGACCCCGCCGACGTCGACGAGGTCGGCGCCCGTCTCGTCCACGGCGCGGGAGAGCCGGTCGGCGACCTCCGCGCTCACGCCGTACGCACCGGCGGGGACGCCGCCGCCGATCGACTTGCCGATGGTGAGGAGGTCGGGCTGGAGCCCGTCGCGCGCCGTCATCCCGCCCGGCCCGGCGGACAGCGTGTGCGTCTCGTCGATGATGAGCAGCGTCCCCGCCGCGCGGGTGAGCTCGCGGACCCCCTCGAGGAAGCCGGGCTCGGGCAGCACGATGCCGATGTTGGTGAGCGCGGGCTCGGTGAGCACCGCGGCGACGTCACCGGCGGCGAGCTCGCGCTCGAGGGCTGCCAGGTCGTTCCACTCGACGACCCGGGTGGTGGTCGTGGGGTCGACGGCGGGGCCGACGTTGCCGGGGCGGCTGCGCGGCTGCCCGTCGGGGCCCACGACGACGAAGCTCTCGTCGACGGTGCCGTGGTAGGAGTACGAGAACACCAGCACCTTCGGCCGCCCGGTCACCAGCCGGGCCAGGCGCAGGGCCCAGCGGTTGGCGTCGGTCGCGCTGAGGGTGAACGACCAGCGGGCGAGCCCGAAGCGCCGGGTGAGCTCGGCAGCGACGACCTCGGCGTCCTCGGTCGGCATCATCGTCGTGATGCCCCCCAGGTCGTCGATGCGCCGGCGCACGGCGGCGACCGTCGCGGAGGGCGAGTGCCCGGCCATCGCACCGGTGTCCCCGAGGGCGAAGTCGACGTACTCCGTGCCGTCGACGTCGACGACGCGCGCGCCCTTCGCCTCGCGGAAGGCCAGGGGGAAGCCGCCCGTCCACATGCCCATCCACGTCATCGGCACCCGGCCCAGCAGGTGCTCGGCCCGGGCGTGGACGGCGGCGGAGCCGGGGTGGGTGCGGACGTAGGCGTCCCGCTCCTCCGCGAGGAGGGCGGCCAAGCGGCTCCTGTCGATCACCGGCACGTCGATCACCGGGACAAGGTAGCGCTGGTCCTGAGGGTCCGCGCTCACTTGGCGCAGGAATCCGTCGTCCAGCTCCCCTGGTCCGGCTCTTCCCGCAGGGACCCCGGAACGACGGGCGCTCGTCGCTCAAGGCCCCGCCGGGTGGTGCCGAAGGGCTCGTGTGACCCTCCTGCCGACCGCGCCGGGCGCGAGCGCTGCGGCGCCGCCAGCCGCGGAGCCGGCGCAGCCGCCCACCGGGCAGGCGGAGGCGTTCCTCAGCGCCGTCCTCTCCGACCTCAGCGACGCGATCGTCGCCTGCGACGCCGAGGGCAGGCTCACGCTGTTCAACAGCGCGGCCGTCGAGCTGCACGGGCTGCCCGCGGCCCCCCTGCTCTCCGACCAGTGGACGACGCACTACGACCTGCGCGACGGCACCGGCCGCCGGCTGTCCATGGGCGAGGTGCCGCTGTTCCGCGCGCTGCGCGGCGAGGTGGTGACGGCGTACGAGATGGCGGTCGGGCGACCCGACGGCACCACCCGCACCGTGCTGGCCAACGGTCGGCCGCTGCGCGCGCTGGACGGCACGCCCCTGGGCGCCGTCGTCTCCATGCGCGACGTGACCGAGGAGCGCCGCGCCGCCGCTTCCGCCGCGGTGAGCGAGGAGCAGTTCCGCACGGTCTTCGACGCGAGTGCCGCGGGCTTCCTGCTCACCGAGGAGGACGGCCGCATCCTCCGCGCGAACCCCGCGCTGTGCCGGATGCTCGGCCGTGACGAGGCCAGCCTGCTCGGGCTGACCTCGCGCGCCCTCACGCACCCCGACGACCGGCAGGCCAGCGCGATCGCGAGCGCGCTCGCGCTGCGCCAGCGCGACGCCCGGCCGGTGTTCCAGAACCGCTTCGTCCGCGCCGACGGCAGCGCGGTCTGGACCGAGGTCAGCCTGCGGGCGGTCGACGGCCCGGACGGCCGGGCGTACGGCCTGGCGCAGGTCGAGGACATCACGCTGCGCCGGCAGGCCGCCGAGCACGCCGAGCGCGAGACCGAGCGGCTGCGCGCCACCGTCGAGGTGCAGCGCGCGGTCACCGCGCAGGTCAGCGACCGGGCGCGCATGCTCCGGCTCATCGCCGAGCAGGCCGCCCTCGTGCTGCCGGCGGCGGACGGCGCCGTGGTCGAGCTGCTGCAGGGCGACGTGCTGCACTACGCGGCCGCCACGGGGCGGCTCACGCCCTTCGAGGGCATGGACATCCCCGTCGCCGGCTCGCTCGCCGGCCTCGCGCTGACCACGGGGACGACGGCCCGCTGCGACGACCCCGAGACCGACCCGCGGGTCAACCGGGAGGCCTGCCGGCGCGTCGGCATCGGCTCGATGCTGGTGGCGCCGCTGTTCGAGGAGGGGCACACCACGGGCGTGCTCAAGGTGAGCAGCGCGGAGCGGGGTGCCTTCACCACCGCCGACGCCCAGCAGCTCACGATGCTCGCCGACGCGCTCTCCACGGCGCTGCGCCAGGCCGACGACTACGCGCGCATCCAGGGCCTGCTCCGCGAGCGCACCGGCGCGCTCGACGCCCTGCACGACAGCGAGTCGCGCTTCCGGCTCGCCTTCGACAGCTCCCCGCTCGGCATGGCGATCACCTCGCTCGCCGACCCGCCCCGCTTCCTCCAGGTCAACGCCGCCATGAGCGCGATCACCGGCTACCCCGCCGACGAGCTCGTCGGCATGGCCGTCAGCACGCTGCACCACGAGGACGACCGCGCCGCGACGGCGTCCGTGCTGCAGGGCCTGCGCTCCGGCGAGTACGAGGGCGCGACCGTGGACCGGCGCTACCGCCGCTCCGACGGCAGCGTCGCGTGGGTGCGCATCCGCACCGCCGTCGTGCGTCCGCTGGACGGCTCCGCGGCGTACCTCGTCAGCCAGATCGAGGACATCTCCGAGCGCCGCGCCGCGGCCGAGGCGATCGCCGAGCGGACCAGCGCGCTCGAGGCGAGCAACCGGCAGCTCGAGCGCGCCAACCAGCTCAAGCTCGACCTCATCGGGATGCTCGGCCACGAGATCAACAACCCGCTGGCCGCGATCCTCGGCTACACCGACCTCGCGGCCGACACCTGGGACAGCCTCGACGAGGACGACCGGCGCCGCGTGCTCGACGTCGTCGGCCGGCAGGCCCGCAAGCTCGACGAGGTCGTCCGCGAGGTGCTGACCCTCGTCACCGCCGACGCCGGCCGGCTCGTCGCCCGCCCGGAGGCCGTCGAGGTGCGCGGCCTGCTCCGCGGCGTGCTCGACTCGACGCCGGGCGGCGAGGACGTCGCGCTGCGCGCGCCCGCCGAGGCGTACGCGCTGGTGCAGCCGCAGCACCTCGCGCAGGTGGTGCAGAACCTCGTGTCCAACGCCGCGAAGTACGCCGAGGGCGCCACCGAGCTCGCCGTCGTCCAGGACGGCGCGTGGGTGCTCGTCGAGGTGGCCGACCGCGGCCCCGGCGTGCCGGAGGAGTTCCGCGAGCGGCTCTTCGACCGCTTCAGCAGGGCCGACGGGACCGCGGGCTCCGTGCGCGGGACGGGGCTCGGGCTGCACATCGTGCGCGAGCTGGTCCGGGCCAACGGCGGCGACGTGGCGTACGAGCCGCGGCCGGGCGGCGGCTCGACGTTCCGCGTCCGCGTCCCCGCGCACGCCGGCCTGGCCTGAGGGCCCTGCGCCGGCGTCAGACCGTGACGGAGACGGCCTCCAGCTCGCGGATGATGAAGCCCCGCCCGTAGGACGGCTCGCCCACCAGCTCGAGCCCCGGCGCGCGGGCCGCCAGCTCGGCGAAGACGGCGCCCAGCTCCAGCCGCGCCATGGGCGCGCCCAGGCAGTAGTGGATGCCCGCGCCGAACGAGATGTGCGGGTTCGGGGTGCGCCCGAGGTCGAGCTGCTCCGGGTCGGCGAAGCGCTCCTCGTCGCGGTTGGCCGAGCCGAACAGCAGCGCGACCTGGGTGCCCCGGCGCACGGGGACCCCGGCGACGTCGGCGTCCTCCAGCGCCCAGCGGCTGAACAGCTGCAGCGGCGTGGCGAAGCGCAGCAGCTCCTCGACGGCGCTGGGCACGAGCGCCGGGTCCTCCCCGAGCGCGCGCCACAGCTCCCGGTGCTGCAGCAGCGTGGCGACGCCGTTGACGGTGACCCCGACGGTCGCCTCGTGGCCGGCGTTGAGCAGCAGCACGCACGTGCCGACGAGCTCGTCCTCGGTGAGCCGCTCGCCCTCGTCGACGACCTGGGTCAGCGCCGAGACGAGGTCGTCGCCCGGGCGGCGGCGGCGCTCGGCGGCGAGCGCGCGCAGGTAGTCAGCGAACTCCTCGGCGGCCACCACGGCGGCGCGCTGGTCGTCGGGGGTCGGGTGCAGCTCGTACATCCGGCACATGTCGTGCGACCAGGGCAGCAGCAGGCTCCGGTCGGACTCGGGCACCCCGAGCAGGTCGGAGATGACGGCGAGCGGCAGCGGCTCGGCGATGGTGCGGCGCAGCTCCACCTCACCCCCGTCGGCGCCCGCCGCGAGCAGGTCGTCGACCAGGCCGCGGGCGATGAGCTGCACCTGCGGGCGCAGCGCCTCGACGCGCGCCGGGGTGAAGGCGCGCGAGACGAGCCGGCGCAGCCGGGTGTGGTCCGGCGGCTCGGTGTCGAGCATCCCGTCGCGCACGACCGACCAGAACGGCGCGAGCGCCGGCGGCTCGGACGGCCGGCCCATCTCGGCGTGGGTCGCGACGTGCAGGTAGCTGCGCCCGAACCTGCGGTCGCGCAGCACCGCGTCGACGTCGGCGTGGCGGGAGACCAGGACCTGGCCCGTGTGGGGCGACCACGCGACGGGGGCCTCGCGCCGCAGCCGCGCGTAGACGGGGTACGGGTCGGCCACGAAGGAGGGGTCGGCGGGCTCGAAGTCCGGAGCGCCGGGCAGGTCCGTGCCGATCATGGTGGACGCCACTGTAACGGGCGTGGGGGCCGGATGCCCCCGTCATCGCAGGTCCTTCGCCCGCCCGGACGCAGGCCGGAGGTCCCCGGACGAGGTGCTGCTCAGCCCGGCGGCTGCTCCACCGGGGCCTCCGCCCACCGCTCCGACCGGGCGACCCGCCGCGCGGTGCGCGCCCGCTCCACCTCGCCGACGAGCAGCGCGCCGGCCTCGGCCGTGGCGCGGTGCCGGGCGCGCACCCGCAGCGTCGGCGCGACGTGCACCTCGAGGGAGGCGAGCCCGAGCCGGCGCTGCACCGGTCCCTGCAGCAGGGCCGTCGACTGCACCTTCGCGTGCGGCACGACCGTGGTCACCCGGCGCAGGGCACCGGTGCGCACGACGAGCAGCTGGTCGTCGGCCCCGGCCCCGAGGACCGGGGCGGCCAGCGGGTCGAGCCAGCGCGCGCGGGGCCCCGGCGGCGCGAGGGGCACGGTGCGGGCGCCGGGGTGCTCGCCGACCTCGGCACCGAGGACGCGGTCCACGAGGTCCCACCCCGTGGCGGCCGGGACGACGGGCAGCAGCGTCCCCGTCTGCACCGTCGCCTCCTTGCCGTAGCCCGCGACCGTCACCTCCAGCCGCACCCAGCCGCGGCGGCGCCAGAGCAGCGGCTCGACGACGCGCACGGCCTGCACGCGACCGGGCGGGACGGTCTGGTGCCGGGTCTCGAACAGCCCGTGGCGCAGCCGCAGCCCGGCCGCGGAGCCCGCGACCGCGAACAGCGCGTCGGCCTGGCCGCGCACGAGGACGGTGTGCGCGGGGACGACGAGCGGCGGCAGCACCGTCACCAGCAGCTCGGGCGTGCGCAGCACCACGGCCAGGGCCACCGCGACCCCCACGAGCAGGAGGCCGACGACGGTGCCGCCCTGCAGCAGCAGGCTGGCGACGTAGCGCCGCGTCGGCACCTCGTGCAGGAGGTGCTCCTCGGGCTCGGCCGGCGCGGCTCCGGGGCGGTCGTCGCGCGCGACGCCGGCGGCACGGGCCAGCAGCTCGGCGCGGAGCGCGAGCGCGTCGGCCTCCCCCAGGTAGGCGAGCCCGCCCTCGGCCTGCTTCCCCCCGCCCGCGACCTCGAGGCGCAGCTCGGCCAGGCCGGCGAGCCGGGCCAGCAGCGGGCGCACCACGTCCACGGCCTGCAGCCGGTCGAGGCGGATGCGCCGCGAGCGGCGGACGAGCAGACCGCTGTCGATGCGCAGGTCCTCCCCGTCGAAGCCGAAGCTCGTCGTCCGCCAGCCCAGCCACCCGAGCAGCGCGGCGACGGGCAGGGCGGCCAGCAGCGCGTACGCCGCGATGCGGGCGCCGCCGTGGCGCTCGAGACCGACCTGCTGGCCGACGACGACGGCGAACGCGGCGTACGCCTTCCACCCGCGGACGAGCGGGGTCAGCGGGTGCAGCCGGCGGACGGGACCCGTCACAGCCCCGCTGCCCGGGCCTCGCCGCGCGCCGCGAGCCGGTCGCGCAGCCGCGCGGCCTCCGCGGGCACCAGTCCGCGGACGACGACCTCGCTCGTCGCCGCGCCGGTGTGCAGCTGCACGGTGGCGAGCCGGGCCAGCCGGTGCACGGGGTCGGCGGTGACGTCGACGAACTGCATCCGGCCGTACGGCACCACGACGAGGCGGCGCACGAGCACGCCGTGGCGGACGAGGAGGTCCTCCCCGCGCTCGGCGTACGCCCAGGACGCCACCGCCCGCCCGACCCAGACGGAGGCGAGCAGCGCCCCGACCACCCCGAGCCCGAGCGGGAGGGCGGCCCAGCCCCCTCCGCCCAGCAGCAGCACGAGCGCCCCGACGCCGAGCCCGGCGAGCAGGAGCAGCGGGCAGAGCAGCAGCCGGCGGACCGCCGCGAGGCGCGGGGACACGCCGCGCCACTCGACGTCCAGCGCGTCGAAGGCGGGATCGGTCACGCGCCGCAGCGTACGGGCGGGGTGGCGGGGGCTGGGACGATGGGCGGGTGGAGAGCAGCCGCGGGACGGGCAGCCTGGTCGCCGGCGTCGGCGCGAGCACCGGGTGGGGCGAGGGGGCCGCCGACCTCGTGCTGCCGATCGGCCCGCAGCACCCCTCGGCCCACGGTGGCATCCGGCTGCGGCTGGCGCTGGAGGACGGCGTGGTCCGCAGCGTCGAGCCGGAGGTCGGCTTCATGCACCGCGGAGCCGAGAAGCTGTTCGAGGTGCGCGACTACCGGCAGATCCTCGTGCTGGCGAACCGCCACGACTGGCTCTCGGCGTTCGGCAACGAACTCGGCATCGTGCTGGCCACCGAGCTGCTGCTGGGGATGGCGGTGCCGCCCCGCGCCACCTGGGCGCGCACGTGCCTCGCCGAGATCGGCCGCACGCTCGCCTCGCTGGCGTTCCTCGCCTCCCCGCCCGACCCGCACGGCGAGGGGACCGTCACGCACCAGGAGGTCCTCGCGCTGCGCGAGCCGCTCCAGCGCGTGCTCGAGGAGGTCTCCGGCGGCCGGGTCCACTTCATGCTCAACCGCGTCGGCGGGCTCAAGGAGGACGTGCCCGCCGGGTGGCCGGAGCGGGCGGCCGCGGCCGTCGCCGAGGTGCGCGCCGGGCTGCCCCGCGTCCGCGCCCTGACGGTCGGGGACCCCGCCCTCGCCGCCCGGCTGCGCGGCATCGGCGTCCTCCCGCGGGAGGCCGCGCTGGGCTGGGGCGCCAGCGGGCCCGTGGCGCGGGGCTCGGGGGTGGGCGTCGACCTGCGACGCGACGCGCCGTACCTCTCCTACGGCGCGCTCGACGTGCCGCGCGTCGTGCGCGCGGAGGGCGACGCGCTGGCGCGCTGGGAGGTGCTGCTGGAGTCCGCGACCGACGCGCTGGCGCTCGCCGAGGCCTGCCTGCCGGCGCTCGAGGCCTCCACCGGCGAGGAGCACGCCGTCCGCCTGCCGAAGGTGCTGACCGTCCCGGTCGGCACCGCGTACGCCGCCACCGAGAACCCGCTCGGGCTCAACGGCTACTACCTCGTCTCGCGCGGCGGGAAGGTGCCGTGGCGGCTCAAGCTGCGCAGCGCGTCGTTCGGCAACGTGCAGGCGGTGCAGGCGCTCCTGCCCGGTACGCGGGTCGAGGACCTCGCCGCGGTCGTCACCTCGCTGTTCTTCGTCACGGGCGACGTCGACCGCTGAACCCCGAGGCCCCCGGCACCCCCTCCCCCGTGATCATGCACATCCTGGGAGGACGCCGAGGGCCCGCCCACGTGCGTGGACGGGCCCCTGGACGTGCTGCGTCAGCTGGCGGGCGTCAGGCCGCCGTCCGAGCTGAAGACCAGGCCGATCGAGATCTTGCCGGTCTTGAGCGCGGTCTGCGTGAGCGGGCCGCCCGCGTCGAGCGCCTGGAACTTGTCGAACTTCAGTCCGTAGGTCGACTCGAGCCCGGGCTGGCAGAACGGCCGGGTCGGGCACTCTGCCGGGCCGCCGAGCACGAGGCCGGAGCCGCAGGCCGTGGTGAGGTCGGAGAGCGTCTTCACCTTGTGCTCGTCGGCGAACTTCTTCGTCACCGCGAAGGCGTTCTGGTCGGCGGCCTCCGCCGGCTTGCCGAGCGCGAGGCCGGCCTTCTTGGCGAGGGGCTGCACCGCGGCGAGCGTCGCGTCGGTGTCCGAGGTCGCGAGCGCCTTGGCGTTCGCACCGTTCTGCCCCTTGTTGAGGAACTCCGTGAGGGTGCCGAGGTACTCCGGCACGACCTGGAGCTGGCCCTTCTCGAGCGCCGGGAGGTAGACCTCGCGGTTGCCGACCGTCTGCACCTTGGCCGAGAAGCCGGCCGCGTCGAGGACGTCGGCGTAGATCGAGGCGACGGTCTGGTTCTCGGCGAAGTTCGCCGCGCCGACCGTGATCGAGCCCTTGCCGCCGGACAGGCCGCTCGCGAGGCCCTTCGCCGCGACGTAGGCCTTCGCGACGTTCGGCGAGGTCTTGCGCTCGGCGCTGACCTGGCGGTTGAGGTCGACCAGGTCGCTGGTCGTCAGCGTGGACGAGACCTTGTCCAGCGCTGCGGTCAGCGCCGGCGTCGCGGCCTTCGCGTTGATCGCGGGCACGACGTTGTCGACCGTCTGCAGCTTCTTGTCGTCGGTGAGCACGACGAGCTGGCTGTCGGCGACCGGTGCGCAGGCCGCGCCGCCGGTCCCGGCCGAGGCGTCACCGGCCGCGCCGGACGCGGCCCCGGATGCGAGTGGCGCGCTGCTGGCGCCCCCGCTGCCCGCGGGTGCCGCTCCCGCGCTCGTGCCGCTCGAGGAGCCGGAGGCCCCGCAGCCCGCCAGCACGAGGGCGGCGGCCAGCACCGCTCCCGCCGTGGTCGTACGCCGTACGGACATCGCGCTTCCTCCTCGCATCCCCCCGCCACGATGTGCGGCGGCGTGGCCCCACACGGGCCCTGGTGTACACCCCACCCGACCACGCGCTGTGATGCAAGCGAGAAGGCGCCGCGTTCACATCGTGGACACGTCCCCGCACGAGGACGAGCGCGTCAGCGGGCGCCGGCGAGCCCCTTGGGCGTCACCCAGCGCTGCACCCCGGCGAGCGCGAGCTCGGCGACGACGGCGAGCAGCGCCACGAGGAAGCCGCCCGCGACGGTCTCGCCGTAGCGCTGCGTGCTCAGCCCCTCGTTGATGAGCACGCCGAGCCCTCCCCCGCCGACCAGCGCGGCGATCGTCGCGGTCGCGATGACCTGCACGACCGCGGTGCGGATCCCGGCGGCGAGCAGCGGCAGCGCGATCGGCAGCTCGACCCGCAGCAGCAGCTGGCCCTCCGACATGCCCATGCCCCGCGACGCCTCGACGAGCTCGGGGTCGACGCCCCGCATCCCGACGTACGCGTTGGCGAGCAGCAGCGGCGCCGCGAACAGCGCGAGCGCGAACTCGCTCGCCCGGTCGCCGAACCCCACGGGCGTGGTCGCGAGGATCGTCAGCACCGCGAGCACCGGCACCGCGCGGGTGAGGTTGGTGAGCGCCACGGTCGCCGGGCCGCCGCGGCGCACGTGCCCGAGGAGCACGCCGATCGGCAGCGCGACCACGCCGGCCGCCACGACCGAGACGGCGGTGATCCGCAGGTGCTCGAGCAGCAGCGACGGGACGCCGTGGTCCCCGCGCCAGTTGTCGGGGTCGTTCACCCAGACGTACGCGTCGTGCAGGTAGCTCATGCCCGCCCCCTCGCCCACGGCGTGAGCAGCCGTGACGCTCCCAGCAGCAGCAGGTCCAGCACGAGCGCCAGCAGCACGCAGAGCAGGGAGTTCGTGAAGATCTCCGCGCGGTAGAAGTTGTTGTTGAAGCCGCGCAGGATCAGCTGGCCCAGCCCGCCGTAGCCGACCACGACGCCCACCGTCACGAGCGCGACCGTGGAGACGGTCGCGAGCCGGATGCCCGTGAGCACCGCGGGCAGGGCGACGGGCAGCTCCACCTGGAGCAGCATGCGCACCGGCCCGTACCCGAGCCCGCGGGCGGCCTCCCGCACGTCGTCCGGGACGCCGTCGAGGCCGACCAGCGTGTTGCGGATGAGGATGAGCAGCGCGTAGACCACGAGGCCGATGAGCACGGTGCGCGCCCCGATGCCGCTCCAGGGCGCGAGGACGGCGAAGAACGCCAGCGAGGGGATGGTGTAGAGCACACCCGCGACGCCGAGCAGCGGCCCGCGCAGCCACCTGCGGCGGCGGGCGAGCACGGCCAGCGGCAGGGCGACGAGCGTGGCGATGACCACGGTCTCGACCGTCAGGGTGACGTGGTGCTCGAGAGCAGACAGGATGTCCTGACGGTTGTCACGCACGTAGCCCCAGTCGAACCACGGGTTCGGGGCTGAGGAGGCCATGGATGGACGCTACCGCCAACGGCACCGCCCGGCCCGACGCCATCCGCCTCGAGGCGGTCGCGAAGCAGTACCCGGACGGGACGACCGCGGTCCGCGCCCTCGACCTCGCCGTCACCGCGGGCGAGATGGTCGCGCTGGTCGGCCCGAGCGGCTGCGGCAAGACGACGACCTTGAAGATGATCAACCGGCTCATCGAGCCCTCGAGCGGGCGCATCCTGCTCGACGGCGAGGACGTCACGCGCGCCGACGCCACGCAGCTGCGCCGGCGCATCGGCTACGTCATCCAGTCCGGCGGGTTGTTCCCCCACCGCACCGTGCTCGACAACGTCGGCACCGTCCCCTCGCTGCTCGGCTGGGACAAGAGGCGCACCCGCGCCCGCGCGACCGAGCTGCTCGAGCTCGTCGGGCTCGACCCGGCCGTGCACGGTCCGCGCTACCCCCACCAGCTCTCCGGCGGGCAGCGCCAGCGCGTCGGCGTCGCCCGCGCGCTCGCCGCGGACCCGCCCGTCCTGCTGATGGACGAGCCGTTCGGCGCCGTCGACCCCGTCGTCCGCGACCGGCTGCAGGTCGAGTTCCTCCGCCTGCAGGAGCAGGTGGGCAAGACGGTCGTGCTCGTGACGCACGACATCGACGAGGCCGTCCGGCTGGGCGACCGCATCGCCGTGCTGTCCGAGGGTGGCGTGCTGGAGCAGTACGACACGCCCGCCGCCGTCCTCGGCAGCCCCGCCACCGACTTCGTCGCCGGCTTCGTCGGCGCCGACCGCGGGCTCAAGCGGCTCTCGGTGACGGAGATCGCCGAGCAGGACCTCGACCACCCTCCGGTGGTGCGCGTGGAGCAGTCGCTCGCGGAGGCGGCCGAGGTGCTGCGCCGCGAGGGCGCCTCGTGGGCGGTCTGCGTCGACGAGGGCGGCGCCCTGCGCGGGTGGGTCGGCATCCCCGACACCGTGCGCGGGTCGGGCACGGTCGGCGAGGCCTGCCACCGCATGGAGGCGTGGGTGCCGGCGCGCAGCACGCTCAAGCACGCCCTGCAGGAGATGCTCCAGCACGACGCCGGCTGGGTGGCGGTCCTCGACGGCGCGCGCTACCTCGGCGTGCTCACGCCCAAGACGCTGCACGAGGCGCTGCGGCGCAGCGTGGACTCCGACGCGCTCGGGGTGGACCTCAGCCAGGCGGAGGTCGACAGCATCCCCGGCTGAGCCCCAGCGCCGGACCAGTGCTGGTCAGCGCCGGTCGGCGCCGCTCGGGTCGTCCTCGTCGTCGTCGGGCAGCCGCAGCACGCGCTCGAGGGCGACGGCGGCGGCCACGACGAGCACGGAGCAGACCACCACGGCGGCGCAGCCGACCAGCCGGGAGGTGCGCAGCTCGCTGTGCGCGTCCGGGACGAGGTACGCCGCATAGCCGAGGTACGCGCCGCCCACGACCGCCCCCACGGCGCCCGACGCCTTCGCCGCCGCCACGGCCCGCGCGGCCGAGAGCGGCTCGAGCGGGCGGGCGTCCGGGTGGCCGGAGACGCGCTGGCGCCAGGCGCGGACGGCGACCGCGAGGCCGACGGCGACGACCAGCAGTCCCACGGGCAGGGTCGGGGGGACGGCGAGCCAGGAGGCGGTGAGGACGTCGACGCTGCGCGCGTCGAGCAGGACGAGCAGCGCCCAGGCCGCCACGCCGGCGACGACCGCGACCGTCGCGAGGACGGCGATGCGCATCGGGCGCAGGCGCGGTGTCACACCAGCTCCAGCGGCAGCTCGCCCTCGGCCGGGCGCACGGAGGCGCGCTCCTCCTCGGGCAGCCCCGCGAGCAGCTCGTCGACGCGGCGGCCCAGCAGCAGCGCGCCCGGCTCGAGCGCCGCCCACGGCACCAGCACGAAGGCGCGCTCGTGCGCGCGCGGGTGGGGCAGCAGCAGCTCGGGGGCCGCGCTCTCCACCCCGTCGTAGGACAGCAGGTCGACGTCGAGCGTGCGCGCGCCCCAGCGCTCGGTCCGCACCCGGGCGTACGCCGCCTCGATGCGGTGGGCCGCGGCCAGCAGGTCGGCGGGCGGCAGCGCGGTCTCGAGGCGGACGACGGTGTTGAGGTAGTCGGGCTGCGGGCCGCTGCCGGGCAGGGTGACCGCTGCGGTCTCGACGAGCGGGGCGACGCCCGTGACCCGCGTGCCGGGCAGGCCGGCGAGCCCGAGCAGAGCGCCCTGGAGCGCGCTACGGCGGTCGCCGAGGTTGGCCCCGAGCGCGACCCGCGCGACCCGGGTGCGGGAGCGGCGCACGACGACGGCGACGTCCCCGAACGGCGTGGGGATCGGCGCGGTCGGCTTGTGCACGACGACCTCGACGTCGGCGACGATCGGCGCGCTCGCCAGCACGTCGTCGGCGATGCGCCCGGCGAGGGTCTCGATGAGGTCGGAGGGCTCGCCCTCGATCCGCGCCAGCACCTGCAGCGCGAGGCCGCCGTAGTCGACGGTGCGGTCGAGCGCGTCGGTGGCGGCGGCAGGGGCGAGGTCGAGCCCGAGCACGACGTCGACGACGAACTCCTGGCCGTCGCGCCGCTCGAACTCGAACACCCCGTGGTAGCCCGTCGCGCGCACGCCCCGCAGCTCGATGCGGTCGCGCGGAGCCTCAGCCACGCGGACCATCCCCCTCGCTCGTGCCCTGCGGACCGGTTCCCGTCCCGTCGTCCGCGTCGTCGTCGTCCATGTGGTCGTCGTCGTCGTCCTCGCTGGTGCCGAGCACCGGGGAGGAGTGGTGGACGACGACGCGCCACCCGCCGGGGGTGCGGGTCAGCACCTTGGTGGAGACGGCCCGCGCCCCGACGAAGCCGTCCTCGCTGCCCTCCGCGCCGGTGAGCATCGACTCGCCGCAGGTCACGACGGCGGTGTCGCCCTCGATGCGGGTCTCGAGGTCGGTGAGGAAGAACTGGACGTAGGGCGCGCCGCCCATGACGACGGCCCAGGAGCGCATGACCTGGCCGCGCCCGCGCAGGGCGGGCCACCCGGGGTGCACGCAGACGATGTCGTCGCTGTCGAGCCACACGGCCTGCATGAGGTCGAGGTCGGCGGTCTCGATGGCGGTGTACAGCGAGCGCGTGACGCGCTCCACCGCGCGGCGGTCCTCGGCGCCGACCGGGCTCATCGCGCCGCTCCGGCCGCCGCGACCACGTCGACAGCGGCGCGGTTGGCCCGGGCCTCGTGCACGCGGACGGCCCACGCGCCGGCCGCGGCCGCGAGGGCGCTCACGGCGACGGTGGCCGCCTCGCGCTCCTCCACGGGCAGGGGCACGGAGCCCTCGGGCCGGCCGACGAGGCCGAGGAACCGCTTGCGGGAGGCGCCGACGAGCACGGGCAGGCCGAGCGAGGCGATCTCCTGCAGACGGGCGAGCAGCGCCCAGTTGTGCGCGGCGGTCTTGGCGAAGCCGAGCCCCGGGTCGACGACGAGCTGCTCGGCCGCGAGGCCGAGGGCCAGCAGGTCGGCGACGCGCTCGGCGAGCTCGGCGCGCACGTCGGCGACGACGTCCGCGTAGACCGCGCGCGCCTGCATGCCGGCGCTGTGCCCGCGCCAGTGCATGGCGACGTACGCCGCTCCCGCGTCCCGCGCGACCCGCGGGAGGTCGGGGTCGGCGAGCCCGCCGGAGACGTCGTTGACGAGGACCGCCCCGGCCTCGAGCGCAGCCTGCGCGGTGCTCGCCCGCATGGTGTCGATGCTGACGACGACGCCCGCCGCGGCGAGCTCCCGGACGACCGGCAGCACCCGGCGGGCCTCCTCGTCGGGCTCCACGCGCCCCGCGCCGGGGCGGGTCGACTCCCCGCCGACGTCGACGAGGTCGGCCCCCTCGGCCACCAGCGCGAGGCCGTGCTCGACCGCCGCGCGCGGGTCGAGCCACCGGCCGCCGTCGCTGAACGAGTCGGGCGTGACGTTGAGGACGCCCATGACGAGGCAGCGGTCCTGCGGCAGCGTCGCCGGGAGGCCGACCACGGGGGGAGCGGCGGGGCTCACCGGCCGAGGATCAGGCTCATGGCCTCGGCCCGGGTCGCGGGGTCGCGCAGCTGGCCGCGCACGGCGCTGGTCACGGTCTTCGCGCCGGGCTTGCGGATGCCGCGCGTGGACATGCAGGTGTGCTCGGCCTCGACGACGACGATCACGCCGCGCGGGCCGAGGATCCGCTCGAGGGAGTCGGCCACCTGGGTGGTCAGCCGCTCCTGCACCTGGAGGCGGCGGGCGTAGACCTCGACGAGGCGCGCCAGCTTGGACAGGCCGGTGATCCGCCCCTCGGGGCCGGGGATGTAGCCGACGTGCGCCACGCCGTAGAACGGCAGCATGTGGTGCTCGCAGGCGCTCACCATCGGGATGTCCTTGACGAGGACCATCTCGTCGTGGCCGAGGTCGAAGGTCGTGGTGAGCACGTCCTCCGGCTCCATCCACAGCCCGGCGAACAGCTCGCGGTAGGCGCGGGCGACGCGGGCGGGGGTGTCCCGGATGCCGTCGCGGTCGGGGTCCTCCCCGAGCGCGAGGAGCAGCTCGCGCACCGCGGCGCGAGCCCGCTCCTCGTCGTACGCCGGGCGCCCCGCCCGCTCGCTGCGGGTGACGTCGCTCTGCTCGAGCGGGCCGTCCTCGTCGACGACCGCGCCCGCCTGCTCGGCCATCAGCCCTCGGTGGGCAGCGGACCGCCCGGGACGTCGGTCGGCGCGCCGGTCCCCATGGACTTCTCCAGGCGGCCGTTGGGCGCGTGGCCGTTGGCGACGAGCTCGCGCTCCTTGCGGGTCAGCACCGGGCCGTCGCCGGGGCGGAACTTCGGCGAGCCCGTCCACGCCGGACGGGGAGCGCGGCGACGCACGTCGGAGAAGACCTCGGCGATCTGCTCCTTGTTGAGCGTCTCCTTCTCCATGAGCTCGAGCACGAGCCGGTCGAGGATGTCGCGGTTGTCCGAGAGGATCTGCCACGCCTCCTCGTGCGCCGCCTCGATGAGGCCGCGCACCTCGCTGTCGACGACCGAGGCGACCTCCTCGGAGTAGTCGCGCTGGTGGCCCATGTCGCGCCCGAGGAAGGGCTCGCCGTTGGTCTGGCCGAGCTTGATCGCCCCGATGCGCTGGGTCATGCCGTACTGCGTGACCATGGCGCGCGCGACGCCGGTGGCCTTCTCGATGTCGTTGGCGGCACCGGTCGTGGGGTCGGCGAAGACGAGCTCCTCGGCCGCGCGCCCGCCCAGCATGTAGGCCAGCTGGTCGAGCATCTCGTTGCGCGTCGTCGAGTACTTGTCGTCGTCGGGCAGCACCATCGTGTAGCCGAGGGCGCGCCCGCGCGGCAGGATCGTCACCTTGTGCACCGGGTCGGTGTTCGGCAGCGCTGCGGCGACCAGGGCGTGACCGCCCTCGTGGTACGCCGTGAGCTTCTTCTCCTTGTCGCTCATCAGGCGCGTCTTCTTCTGCGGGCCGGCCACGACGCGGTCGATCGCCTCGTCCATGGCGTACGGGCCGATGAGCTTCTGGTCGCTGCGCGCGGTGAGCAGGGCGGCCTCGTTGAGCACGTTGGCGAGGTCGGCACCGGTGAAGCCGGGCGTGCGGCGCGCGACTGCCATGAGGTCGACCGAGGGGTCGATCGGCTTGCCGCGGGCGTGCACCTGGAGGATCTTGTGCCGGCCGTTGAGGTCGGGGCTCTCGACCGCGATCTGCCGGTCGAAGCGGCCCGGGCGCAACAGCGCCGGGTCGAGGATGTCGGGCCGGTTGGTCGCGGCGATGAGGATCACGCCGCCCTTGACGTCGAAGCCGTCCATCTCGACGAGCAGCTGGTTGAGGGTCTGCTCGCGCTCGTCGTGGCCGCCGCCGAGGCCCGCGCCGCGGTGCCGGCCCACGGCGTCGATCTCGTCGATGAACACGATGGCCGGAGCGTTGGTCTTGGCCTGCTCGAACAGGTCGCGGACGCGGCTGGCGCCGACGCCGACGAACATCTCGACGAAGTCCGAGCCGGAGATCGAGTAGAACGGCACGCCCGCCTCGCCGGCGACGGCACGGGCGAGCAGCGTCTTGCCGGTGCCGGGAGGGCCGTAGAGCAGGACGCCCTTCGGGATCTTGGCGCCGATGGCCTGGAACTTCGCGGGGTTCTCCAGGAACTCCTTGATCTCCTGGAGCTCCTCGACGGCCTCGTCCGCGCCGGCGACGTCGGCGAACGTCGTCTTGGGGGTGTCCTTCGACACGACCTTGGCCTTGGACTTGCCGAAGTTCATGACCCGCGAGCCGCCGCCCTGCATCGAGTTCATGACGAACAGGAAGACGACGAAGATGAGCAGGATCGGCAGGACCGTGAGCAGCAGGCTGACGAACCAGCTCTGCCGGGGCACCTCGACGTCCCAGCCCTCGGACGGCTGGTGCGTCTGCAGCTGCTGCACGATCGAGACCTGCTGCATGTCGACGTAGGACGCGCGGACCTTGTCGGCCCCGTCGACCTCCTGGCCCTTCTTCAGGGTCAGCTCGAGCCGCTGGTCGCGGTCGACGAGCTTCGCCGACTGGACCTGGTCCCTGTTGATCGCGTCGAGCGCGCTCTGGGTGTCGACGGTCTTGTAGCCGCCCGACGACCGGATCGTCGTCATGACGAGCACGGCCGCGAGCACGGCGAGGAGGACCCAGAACACGGGTCCGCGGAAGAAGCGCTTGAGGTCCATCGAAGCGGGGCGGGTGGCCCCGTCCCTCCTCGAGTAGCGACGGTCTGGTTGCCGACGGTACACCGGGAGCGCTGGAGCCCGCCGGGGCCGGCTCCGGGCGCCCCAGGAGGCGTGCACCGGGGACGCACGGTCAACGTGCGCCCGGGACCCATTGTTCCGGCGGGAGCGCCCCGCCACACCTCGGGGCGTCAGCGGTAGACGTGCGGCGCGAGCGTCCCGACGAAGGGGAGGTTGCGGTACTTCTCGGCGTAGTCGAGGCCGTAGCCGACGACGAACTCCTCGGGGATGTCGAAGCCGACGTAGCGCACGTCGACGTCGACCTTCGCCGCCTCGGGCTTGCGGAGCAGCGCGGCGACCTCGAGGGAAGCCGGCTGGCGCGAGCGCAGGTTGGCGAGCAGCCACGACAGCGTGAGGCCCGAGTCGATGATGTCCTCGACGACCAGCACGTGGCGGCCGGAGATGTCGCGGTCGAGGTCCTTGAGGATGCGCACGACTCCCGAGCTCTTGGTCCCCGAGCCGTACGACGAGACGGCCATCCAGTCCATGTCGACGTGGATCCGCAGCGCGCGGGAGAGGTCCGCCATCACCATGACCGCGCCCTTGAGCACCCCGACGAGGAGCAGGTCGCGCCCCTCGTAGTCGGCGGCGATCTGCTCGGCCAGCTCCGCCAGGCGCCCGGCGATCTGCTCCTCGGTCACGAGGACCTTCTCGAGGTCGCCTGCGACGTCCGCCTGCTGCACGTCCTGCCTCCAGCCCGCTCGTCAGCCGGGCAGCGCCCGGTCGAGGCTCACCCTGCCACACCGCCGCCGCGCCCTGACACCGCCCGGCAGGTCCAGCGGGCCCTGCCCCCTCCACCGGGTGACGAGGGCATCCACGGCGTCCACGTGGGACAGGGCGAGCTCCCCCGCGGGGCAGCCGGCGGCGAGCGCGGCCCGGCGCAGCACGCGGGTGCGCACGGCCGCGGGGAGTGCGGCCAGGGCGGCGACGTCGAGGCCGTCGCCGTCCGACGCCTCGTCGAGCGCGCGGGCGGCCCACGCGTCCAGCGCGTCAGCGTCCTGCTGCAGCAGCCGGGCCGTGCGCGCCAGCGCCCCGGCCACCCCGGGCCCGAGCGCGTCCTCGAGCGCCGGGAGGGCCTGTGCGCGGACCCGCACCCGGGCGTACGCGGCCGAGCCGTTGTGCGGGTCGTCCCACGGGACGAGCCCCGCGGCGAGGCAGGCGCGCCGGCACTCGGCCCGGTCCACGTCGAGCAGCGGGCGGCGCCAGCGCCCGTCGACGGGGCGCATCCCCGCGAGCGAGCGCGCTCCCGAGCCCCGCGCCAGGCCGAGCAGCACGGTCTCGGCCTGGTCGTCGCGGGTGTGGCCGAGCAGGACCGCGGGGGCACCCACGGCGTCGGCGCAGGCGCTCAGGGCGGCGTAGCGCGCGGTGCGCGCCGCCGCCTCCGGCCCGCCGTGCTCCCCCACAGCCACCTGCTGCACCGCGACGGGCGCGAGGCCCAGCCCCGCCAGCGCGTACGCCGCGGCGGCGGCCACCTCGCCCGACCCGGGCTGGAGCTGGTGGTCGACGACGACGGCCCCGGCGCGCAACCCGGCGCGCGGGGCCTCGAAGGCGGCCGCGGCCGCGAGGGCGAGGGAGTCCGCACCCCCGCTGCACGCGACGAGCACGGCGCCGCCGGGCGGCAGGTCCGCCAGCGCGGCGCGCACGGCTCCGCGGACCCGCGCGAGCGCGGGGTCGAGCGCGCCGCCCACGGGTCAGGCCGCGTGCACGCGCGCGACCCACGCGGCGGGGTCGGCGATCTCCTCGGGGCGGGGCAGCGTCTCGGGCGACTCCCAGACGCGGTTGAACCCCTCCATGCCGACGGCGTCGAGGACGCCGCGGACGAAGACGGCGCCCTCGCGGTACTGCCGCATCTTCGCCTCCAGCCCGAGTAAGCGGCGCACGGCGCTGTCCTGCAGGCTCGTCGACTCGCGGCGGCGCTGGAACCGCTCGCGGATCTGCGCGACCGACGGCACGACCTGCGGGCCCACGTCGTCCATGACGACGTCGGCGTGGCCCTCGAGCAGCGACATCACCGCGGTCACCCGGGCGAGCGCGGCCCGCTGCGCGTCGCTCTGCACGGCCTCGACGAGCGAGGCGCCGGGAGTGCCGCGGACCGCGGAGACCACGGCGCGGAGCACCGCCCACAGCCGGCGCAGCGCCGCGGCAGCGTCGAGCTCGGTCGCGTCGATGAAGACCTCGAGCTGCTCGCGGAGGTGGTCGCGGAGCCACGGCGCGACGGCGAACTGGACCCGGTGGGTCTCCTCGTGCAGGCAGACCCAGAGCCGGAAGTCCGACGGGTCGACGTCGAGCTCGCGCTCGACGGCCACGACGTTGGGAGCGACGAGGAGCAGCCGGCCGCCGGAGGCCGCGGGGGCGAACACCTCGTACTGGCCGAGCACCTTCGCCGAGAGCAGGGCCAGCAGGCCACCGGCCTCGGCGCCGGTGAGCGCCCCGCCGACGGCGAGCGCGGCCGGGGAGGCGCCGGGGCCCTTGCGCCGACTGGCGAGGCGCAGCACCAGCGGGTCGAGCACGGCGGCGAAGGCGTCGGCGTTGGCGCGGATCCACGAGGGCCGGTCGACGACGAGGACGGCACCGTCGCCGGCGGGGGCGACGAGGCCGGTGTGCTCGCGCACGTGCGCCTGGGCGCGGCCGGCAGCATCGCGCAGCTCGGCGACGACGGCTGCGGCCTCCGCCCGGTCGAGGCTCGGCGGGCGCGGAGCCAGGCGCACCGCCGCCGCGACGGCCAGGTCCCAGTCGACGGTGGGGACTGCGGGAGCGCTCATGCCCTCACGCTATGCGCTCCGCGCGCGGGCGCAGCGCGACGTCGAGGTCGCTCAGCGCAGCACGACGATCGCGGCGGGTCCCACGACGAGACCGGCGACGACGAGCCCGCTGCCGAGGGCCGGGCGCTGCTTGACGAGCGCCACGAGGCCGGCGAGGACGAGGACCGCGCCCGCCACCGCGAGCCAGTTGGGCAGCGTGCCCATGTTCCGGACCACTAGCGGCACCCGCAGCGCGCGAGCGCCGTCGCCACGCGGTCGAGCGCGGCGCGGGCCGCGAGGGTGCCCGGCGCGGGGACGCGGTCGGCCATGACGGCGAACACCACGACGCCGGCGTCGCGCGTCTCGACGGCTCCCGCCAGCGTGGAGACGCCGGTGAGCGTGCCGGTCTTGGCCCGGACGGAGCCCCGCCCCGCTCGGTCGGGCGTGCTGGTGTAGCGGGCGGCGAGGGTGCCCGTGCCACCCGCCACCGGCAGCCCGGTGAGCAGCGGGCGCAGGGCCGGCCGGTCGGGGCGCAGGGCGAGGGCGAGCACGGCGGCGAGCGTACGCGGCGGCACCGCGTCCGACCGCGCCAGACCGCTGCCGTCGAGCAGGCGGGCCCCGGCCGTCGGGACGCCCGCCGCGTGCAGCGCCGCGACGACCGCGGCGCCCGGCGTCGCCGCTCCGGTACGGGCCTGGACGAGCGCCGCCAGGGCCTCGGCGAGGTCGTTGTCGCTCTGGGTCAGCATCCGCTCGGCGAGGTCGGACAGCGGCGGGGACTCGACCCGCGCGACCTCGTCACCGGCGCTCGGTGCGGCCGCGCGGCGCACCGTCCCGTCGACGACGACGCCGGCCCGGCGCAGCAGGGCCGCGAAGCGCCGGCCGGCGTCCAGCGCCGGGTCGGCGGCCCGCACGTCGGAGCCCGGCTGCACCCGACCCTCGTCGACGCTGAGCGCGCTGACCGGGGCGACGACGCCGCTGCGCACGTAGCCGGGCTCCCAGCCGGGGTTGACCTGCGGGCCGCGGAAGGCGGAGTCGTCGACCGCGAGCTCGACGGTCCTGCCGCGCAGCGCTGCGGCCGTGCGCTGCGCGAGCACGTCGAGCCGGGCGTACGCGGTGGTGTCCGCCGCGGGGTACTCCGGGCGCCACGACCCGGCCCCCGACTGCAGCGTCGCGTCACCCCCGCCGACGAGGACGATCCGGGCGGGCCCGGCAGCCGCCGCTGACGCCGGTGCCGCGGACGGGGAGGCCGTCGGGGCGTCGGCCACGACGCGTGTCGCCAGCCGCGTCGACGGCGGCAGCGCGCTCAGCACCGCGGCGGCCGTGAGCAGCTTCGCGGTGGACGCCGGCGTACGTGCCCGCGAGCCGTCGCGGTCCAGCAGCACCGCGCCGTCCGGGCCGACGACGACGGCGCCGGGACGGGTGCCGAGGGCAGGGGCGGCGAGCAGGCTGCGCAGCGCCGCGGACACCCCGGCCGCCGTGGGCCGGGCGTCAGCCGGCTCGGCGGGGAGGACGGCGGGCGCGGGGCTCGCGAGCACGGGGGCCGGGCTCGCGGACTGCCCTGGCGCGGAGCTCCGGCCGGTGGCGGGGTCGTGCAGCGACGTGGCGGTGACGCCGACGGCGGCCGCGGCGACCAGCAGGGTCGCGGCTCCGACTCCCGCCGCCCTGCGCACCCGGCGAGACTATCCGGCTATCGTCACCCCGAGTCCCGTGCGCCCGCCCAGCCGGGCCGTACGACGCCGATGGGGAGGGGAACCCGTGGAGTTCGATGTCCTGGTCGAGATCCCGCGCGGATCGCGCAACAAGTACGAGGTCGACCACGAGACCGGGCGCATCAAGCTCGACCGCATGCTGTTCACCTCGACGCGCTACCCCCACGACTACGGCTACATCGAGGGCACGCTCGGGGAGGACGGCGACCCGCTGGACGCGATGGTGCTGCTCGAGGAGCCGACGTTCCCGGGCTGCATCATCCGCTGCCGGGCCATCGGGATGTTCCGGATGACCGACGAGGCCGGCGGCGACGACAAGGTGATCTGCGTCGTCGCGGGCGACCCCCGCGTGAACCACCTGCGCGACATCACCGACATGCCGGAGTTCGACCGGCTCGAGGTCCAGCACTTCTTCGAGGTCTACAAGGACCTCGAGCCCGGCAAGTCCGTCGAGGGCGCGACGTGGACCGGCCGCGAGGAGGCCGAGGCGGAGATCACGAACTCCCGCCAGCGGCTCGAGGCGCACGGCCACTAGCGCGCCCGCCCGACTGAACGAGGGCACCCAGTGGGCTCCCGAGCCCTACTGGGTGCCCTTGTTCGTTGCGGGAGCGGCTCCCCACGAGTGAACGAGGGCACCCAGTGGGCTTCCGAGCCGCACTGGGTGCCCTTGTTCGTTGTGGGGCGAGGCGGGCTACCAGCGGTCGTGCACCTGCGGGCGGATCCGCTCGTCGTAGACCTCGCGCACGCGCTGGAGCGTCGCGCCGTCGAGGGGGGCGAGGTCCGCGGCCGCGGCGTTGCCCTGGGCCTGCTGGGCGTTGCGGGCGCCGGGGATGACGACGGAGACGCCGTCCTGGTCGAGGATCCAGCGCAGCGCGAGCTGGGCGGTCGTCGCCCCCTCGGGCGTGAGCTCCGCGATCTCGCGGGCCGCCCTGACCCCGGTGACGAAGTCCACGCCGGCGAAGGTCTCGCCGACGTCGAAGGCGTCGCCCTGCCGGTTGTAGTTGCGGTGGTCGTCGGGGCCGAACTCTGTCGACTCGTCGTACTTGCCCGAGAGCAAGCCGCTCGCCAGCGGGACGCGCGCGATGATGCCGACGCCGGCCTCGCGGGCCGCGGGCAGCAGCTCCTCGACCGGCTTCTGCCGGAACGCGTTGAGGATCACCTGCACGGTGGCGACGCCGGGGTGGCTGATCGCCTCGAGCGCCTCGGCGACGGTCTCTACGCTCACGCCGTACGCCGCGACGGCGCCGTCGGCGACGAGGGTGTCGAGCGCGTCGTAGACCGCCGGCGTCGAGTAGACCGGCGTGGGCGGGCAGTGCAGCTGGACGAGGTCGAGGGTGTCGACGCCGAGGTTGCGGCGCGAGCGGTCGGTCCACGCGCGCAGGTTGTCCAGCGTGTACGCCTCGGGCACGTGCGGGTCCGCCCGGCGCCCCGCCTTCGTCGCGACCGTCAGTCCCGCGTCGGGCCGCTCCTGCAGCAGCCGGCCGACCAGGCGCTCGCTGCGCCCGTCGCCGTAGACGTCCGCGGTGTCGATGAACGTCACGCCGGCGTCGACCGCCGCGTGCAGCGTCGCCATCGCGTCGCCCTCGTCCACCTCGCCCCAGTCCGCGCCCAGCTGCCACGCGCCGAGACCCACCACTCCGACCGGGCGACCAGTGCGCCCCAGGTTCCGCTTCTCCACGACGGACAACGTACGCGGCACCGCCGACAACCTCCGCGGCCCCCCACCGCGTCCTGAGCGGTATGACCCGGAGGTCCTTCCTGTCCTCGATCCTGCTCGCCGCCGGGATGCTCGCCGCGACCAGCGCTCCCGCCACCGCCGCGCCCTCGGCCTCCCTGCGCGCCGACCTGCTGCCGGCGTCGGCCTTCCCGGCCTTCGGCGACATCCACTGGGTGCGCACCGCGGTCACGGGCACGCAGCTGCGCGGGACCTGCGTACCCCGGCTCCCGTCGGGTCCGACCGCCACCTCCGTGCAGCGGCTCCCCTACGCCGAGCGCGGCACCCGCGCCCTGCAGACCGTCGTGGAGCTGCGCAGCGCGTCCCGTGCCCGGAGCGCCGCGCTGGCCCTCTCCCGCGCCGTCGCCGCCTGCCACCCCGCACACACGAGGGTCGTGCTGCGGGCGCGGACGTCCAGCACGCGCGTCTTCGACATCACCACGGCGGTCCCGGGCAGCGACGAGGGCCGCTTCGCCTACGTCGGCATCGGCTGGAGGGGCGACCGGCTCGCGGTGACCTACGTCGGCCACGGCGGCCAGGACAGCATCTTCTCCGACCGGGTGCTCAGCCGCGGGGTCACGAGCGCCACGAGCCGCCTCGGGTGAGACGGCGACTCGGTAGGCTCCCCGCCGTGCGCGACACCTCCCCCCAGGTCTTCCTCATCGCCAAGCCGAGCATCGACTGGGCGGAGGTGGGCCGCTACCTCGAGTCCGTGGGCGGCACAGCGTGGCTCGACCGGGTGCGCGACGAGGAGGGCCCCGACGGCGAGCGGCTCGTCGAGTTCATGGGCCGCATGTGCTACCGCAGCTGGGCGCCGGGGCTCAACCCCAACGTCACCCGTGTGCGGGAGGACAGCACGGCGTACCTCCGCAACATCCTGCGCAGCGCGCACGGGTCGGTGCTGGAGCACGCGAACTACTCGTTCGTCTTCGCCGACGTCTCGCGGGTGTTCACCCACGAGCTGGTGCGCCACCGCGCGGGCGCAGCGATCTCCCAGGAGTCGCTGCGCTACGTGCGGCTGACCGACCTGCCGTTCGAGCACCCCGGCTTCGTCCGCGAGGACGCCGAGCTGAAGGCCGCCGCCGACGCGCTGCTCGCGCAGATGGAGAGCTTCCAGGAGCTCGTCGTCGAGCGGACCGGCATCGCCGGTGACGGCGTCGACTTCCACACGAAGAAGACCGTGACCTCGGCGGCCCGGCGCTACGCCCCCGACGGCGTCGCGACGACCATCGGCTGGACGGTCAACATCCGCGCGGTCCGCCACGTCATCGCGATGCGCACGGACCCCGGCGCCGAGGAGGAGATCCGCCGCGTCTTCGACCAGGTCGCGCAGGTCCTGCAGCGCGAGCTCCCCGCGCTGCTCGGCGACTTCGTCCGCGACGACGACGGCACCTGGCGCCCGGAGTTCAGCAAGGTCTGAGCAGGCGGCCTACCTGCGCGGCAGCCGCACCACGCTGACGAAGAACTCGTCGATCTGCCGCACGACCTCGATGAAGCGGTCGAAGTCCACGGGCTTGGTGACGTACGCGTTGGCGTGCAGCGAGTAGGACCGCAGCACGTCGTCCTGCGCCTCGGAGGTCGTGAGCACGACCACGGGGATCGTGCGCAGCTCGGCGTCGGCCTTGATGGCCGCGAGCACCTCGCGCCCGTCCATCCGCGGCAGGTTGAGGTCGAGCAGGATGAGGTCCGGGCGCTCGGCGTCGGCGAACTCGCCCTCCCGGCGCAGGAACTCCATCGCGCGCACGCCGTCGTTGACGACGGTGAGGGTGTTCGCGACCTTGTTGTCCTCGAAGGCCTCCCGGGTCATGAGCACGTCGCCCGGGTCGTCCTCGACGAGCAGGACGTTGATGGGCAGCGGGGCGACGGGGAGCTCGGTCATGCGGGGCGGCCTTCCTGCACTGCGGGAGTCGAGGGGGAGCCGGCCGCGACGAGCGGCTCGACGGGGACGGGCTCGGGACGGGCCTGCACCGGCAGCGTGAAGCGGATCGTCGTGCCGTCGGCGACGTCGGCGTCGATCCAGATCCGACCGCCGTGGAACTCCACGATCTTGCGGCACAGCGCGAGCCCGATGCCGGTGCCCTCGTAGGCGTCCTTGGCGTGCAGGCGCTGGAAGATGACGAAGACGCGCTCGGCGTACTGCGGCTCGATCCCGATGCCGTCGTCGGCGACGCTCACCTCCCACTCGTCCCCGACCTGGCGGCCCGAGACGTGGACGTGCGGGACGCCGCCGGGCTTGCGGAACTTCACCGCGTTGCCGACGAGGTTCTGCAGCAGCTGGGTCAGCAGCGCCGCCTCGCCGTGCACCACGGGGAGCGCGTCGGCGGTGACCACGGCCCCGGCGTCCTCGATCGCGAGCTCGAGGTTGTGGACCGCGGAGCGGAAGCACGCGTCGAGCGGCACCTCGGCCTGGCCGGGGCTGAAGCGCCCCACCCGCGAGAAGGCCAGCAGGTCGTTGATGAGCGCCTGCATGCGCTTGGCGCCGTCGACCGCGAACTCGATGTACTGGTCGGCGCGCTCGTCGAGCTGGCCGCCGTAGCGCTTCTGCAGCAGCTGGCAGAAGCTCGCCACCTTGCGCAGCGGCTCCTGCAGGTCGTGGGAGGCGACGTAGGCGAACTGCTCGAGGTCGCGGTTGGACCGGGCGAGGTCCTCGGCCTGCCGCTCGAGCATCGTGCGGGCGGCCTCGACCTCGTCGCTGGCGCTGCGGACCTGCGCGAGGGTCGCGACCAGCCCCTGCCGCATGGCGTCGACGTCGGCGCCGAGCTGCTCGACCTCCGGGGGGCCCTCGACGCGCACGACGTGGTCGAAGTCCCCCGACCGGACCGTACGGGTCTCCGCCGCCAGCCGGTCGAGCGGGCGCACCACCCAGCGCAGCAGGAAGACCCAGATCGCCACCGCGAGCCCGGCCGCGATGAGCAGGCTGACGACGACGGCGACGAACAGCAGGTTGGTCTCGGTCTGCAGGTGGTCGCGGGCGGTGTCGCGGTGCCGGCGCAGCGCCGCGATGTAGTCCTGGTACGCGGCGCGCAGCCGGTCGAACAGCGCCTTGCCCTGCAGGATCGAGGCGTCCGTGACGGCCCGGGCCCCGCTCGCCCTGATCTGCGCCTGGACCGGGGCGGCCCACTCGGCGTACCAGGTCCGGGCGGCCGCGGCGGCACGGTCGTACGCCGCGCTGAGCTCGGGCTCGCGGCGGACGATCCGCAGCGAGGCCGCGCTCTCCTGCTTGAGCCGAGGGGACTGGAGCTCGTCCAGCGGCTGGAGGGTCGCGGGGTCCCCCGTCAGCGCGTAGCCGCGGATGGCCGTCTCCGCGTCGATGAGCGCGGTGAAGCCGTCGTTGCCGGCCCGCAGCACCGTGAAGTAGTCGACGACGACCTTGTGCTGCTCGTCGCGCGTCTGCTGGAGCAGCACGCTGGAGCCGACGAGCAGGAGGACGAGGATGGCGGCCACGGCGCTCAGCAGGGCACCGATGCGCCGCCGCAGCGGGACGCGCCTCATGCGGGAGGCCCGTCCTGCCCGTGCGCGACGACGAGCACGGCCACGTCGTCCGGCAGCGAGCCGCCGTGGAGGACCTGGGCCCGCTCGATGGCCCCGTCGACCAGCTCCCCCGTCCCGCCGGGGGCGGAGTAGGCCGGGTGGGCCCGCAGCAGGCGGAGCAGCCCGCCCACGCCCAGCCGCTCCCCCGGCTCACCGGCATGGCCCTCGACGATGCCGTCGGTGAAGAGCAGCAGCCGCCACCGCTCGGGCAGCGGCACCGGCCGGCTGCCCCACACGACGCCGGGAAGCACGCCGACCGCGGGCCCGACCAGCTCGTCGGGCAGCTGCTCCGGCGCGTCGCCGAGGAGCAGCGGCGCCGGGTGGCCGGCGAGGAAGAGCCGGGCGCTGCGGCGGTCGGGCGCGACGACGAGCATGCAGACGGTCGCGAACACCTCGTCGGAGCGCCGCTCGCGGACGAGGACGTCCTCCAGCACGGGCAGCACGTGGTCCTGGTCGCGGCCGGACAGCACGAGCGTGCGCCAGGCGATGCGCAGGCAGACGCCGAGGGCGGCCTCGTCAGGCCCGTGCCCGGCGACGTCGCCGATGAGCACCCAGAGGCTGCCGTCGCCGGTCTCGACCACGTCGTAGAAGTCGCCGCCGAGGACCGCGTCGCGGCCGGGGCGGTAGCGGGTGACGACGGAGACCGCGGGGTCGAGGACCTCGGGGTGCGGGAGCAGGCCGCGCTCCAGCCGGGCGTTCTCGGCGGCGCGGACCTGCGTGACGTACAGCGCCCGGGTCTGCTCGTCGGCCCGGCGCCGCTCGATGGCGTAGCGGATGGCGCGCCACAGCAGCGGGCCGTCGACCTGGCCCTTGACGAGGTAGTCCTGCGCACCGGCAGCGGCTGCGGCGATCCCCCGGTGCTCGTCGGCGTAGCCGGTGAGGCAGAGGACGGCGGCGTCGGTGGCCACCTCGAGCACGAGGCGCAGGGCGTCGAGGCCCTGCGCGTCGGGCAGCCCGAGGTCGAGCAGCACGCAGTCGACGCGCGCGGACGGGGACTCGTCCAGGAGCGCGGCGCGGGCGGCGGCGACCGTGCCCACGACCTCGATCGCCACGGTGGCCTCGGCCGCGAGCAGCTCGGAGACGAAGAAGGCGTCGCCCTCGTCGTCCTCGACGAGCAGCACGCGCACGGGGCGCGGCGGCGCCTGCGCCACGAGCAGCGCCTCCTCCACCGCACCTCCTCGACCCGTGGGCAGCGGCTCGAGGACCGGCCCGCTCGGGCAAGATCCTACGCAGGTGCCGGGGTGCTCCAGCAGCCCTCGGTCGGGTGGCTATGGTGCGCGCGTGCCGCTGCACCGTCACCCGCTCCGCCCGCGCCCCTCGCGGTGGGCAGTCGCCGTGCTCGTGCTCGCCGCTGCCGGGTGCCGCCCCGCGGAGCAGCCGTCACTGGGCGAGGCGTGCGCGGCGCTCGACCAGGTCGCGGCCTCGGCGTCCGCGGGAGCCGCGGCGGTGGCGTCGTACGCCGGCGGTCCCGACGAGGTCGGCGGCTCGCTCGCGCGTCGGGTCCTCGCGGGCAGCGTGCAGGAGGACGTCGAGTCGGCGCGCGAGATGACCGTGCAGCGCCCACGGGCCCTCCCCGCCCTCGCGGCGGGCGACGCCGCGGCGGCGGCGGTGCGCTCAGGACCCCTGGACGCGGCGAGGGCCGCGCTCGAGCGTGCGAGGAGCACGACGAGCGCGGCCCGGGCCGCTCTGGGCTGCCCGCCTGCCGCGGGCTGGTCGACCACCCGGTCGACCGGGTGACGGCTAGGAGCCGAGCAGGCCGCCGAGGCCCGCTCCCGCTCCGCCGAGACCGCCGGCGAGCTTGCCGGCGAGGTCCTTCGGGTCGATGCCGAAGCGCGAGAGGAGGTCGGCGTGCTGCTCGGTGTCGACCTTGTCGGGGAGGGCCTGCTGGGCCTCCGCGACCTTGTCCTGCGCCCCCTGGCTCTGGAGGAGGTCGATGATCTGCTGCTTGTCGAACTGCATGGGTTGCTCCAGGTCGGTGGAAGTGGTCGGCGGGACCTCTCCGCACGGCGCACGGCGCCGAAGGGAGGGGTGGAGCGGCGGCGCCCCGCCTGGGGGGGACGGGGTGCCGCCGCCACGGGTCCTAGCGCTCGGTGCCGCGGTAGCCGGCGTCGCCGGCGACGTCGACGCCCTGGTCGCTGTCGAGGTCGATGCGCTCCTTGCGGACCTCGCCCGTCACGGTCTCCTGGCGGGTCTCCTGCTCGGTCTCGAGGCGCACGCGCTCGACCGGCACGGCCTCGGTCGCGACGACCGGGCGCTCCTCGCGCAGCACGACCTCGTGCTCCTCCTCGGAGATGGCCGGGCCGTCGTACGCCTGGCCGGCGTTGGCGTCCGTGATCGGCTCGGTGACGAGGCGCGCGCGCTCCTTGGTCACGGGGACGGTGACCGACTCCTGCTCGGTCTCGACCCACTTGCGCAGCCGGGCGCGGCCGGCCTCGACCGTCTCGGTGCCGGCGCGCAGCCGCTCCTCCGAGCGCGTCATCGCCGAGTCGGTCGTCGGGCCGGAGGTGTCGTAGCCGGTGGTGCCGGCGACCTCGTCCGTCCCGGCCGTCTCGTAGCCCGTGGTGCCCGCGACGGCGGTGTCGGTGTAGGCGCTGCCCGTCGCCGTGGCGTCGGTGTACGCGGTGTCCGAGACGGCGCTGTCGGAGATGGCGCTGTCGGAGATGCCGGTGTCCGAGGTCCCGGACATGCCGCTGGTCGAGATGCCCTCGGCCACGCCGCCGCTGCGGACCTCGCCGCGGCTCAGGCCGTAGTAGCGGTAGAGCTCGTCCTCGGAGGACTCGCCCAGGTGGCCGTTCTCCGGGTCGACGTTCGGCGCGCCCTTGATCTGGTCCTTGCTGAACGGCACGGTGAGGTCGTTGCCGTTGAGCTCGCCCTGCGCGACCGGGACGAACGTCTCGTGCGTCCCGAAGAGGCCGGTGTGCACCGTGACCCACTCGGGACGGCCCGACTCGTCGTCGACGAAGATCTGGCCGATCTTGCCGATCTTCTCGCCGCCGGCGCCGTAGAGGGTGCCGCCGAGCACAGTGGGGGCCTGCTCCTGCGTGAACATGCTGCGTCCTTCCGTCGTCCTGGACCTGTCCGTGTCATGGAGACCCGTCCCCGAGGCGCAAGATCGACTAACATGGACAAAGTACGAACAACCTGTGCATGTCCGACTGCGCAGCGTGTCCTACCCTTCCGGGGTGGTCAGCACCCCCGCCCTCGCCGCCGTCCTGCCGACCGTCCTGGTCGTCATGGGCGCACCCGCTCCCGTCACAGTGACCGCGGCCGACCTCCCCGGGACCGGCTGGTCCGGCGCCCGCCCCGTCCACGGGCTCGACGCGCGGGCGCTGAGCGCGTGCACAGGAGCCGGCGGGGCGCTGCAGGGCGCCCGGCTGGAGAGCGGCGGGACCTGGACCCGCGGGGAGCGCGGCCCGCTCGTCAGCAGCACCGCGACCGTCCTGCCCGACGGGCGGGCCGGGGCGCTCGCCACCGCGTACGCGCGACGGCTGCCGGCCTGCGCGCGCACCGTGCTGGTGCCGGAGTACGCCGCGCTCGCGCCGTTCGACACCGCTGGCGCCACCGTCCGGCCGCTGGTCGTGCACGTCCCGCGCGGCGCCCGGGCGGCGGGGGTCGCCGTGGAGCTCCCCGTCGCGGGCACCACGGCGCGCTTCACCGGCACCGTCGTCCTCGTGACCGCGGGGCGGCGCGCGACGCTGGTCGAGGTCGACGGGGGCGTGGCGCTGCGGCCCGCGGAGCTCGGCGCGCTGGTGGCGGGCGTGGCGCGGCGGGCGCTGGCGGGCTAGCCGCCCCCGCACGGCACGCAGCGCGTCGCCGTCGGGCGCGCCTCCAGCCGCTCGGGCGGGATCGGGCGCCCGCACGACGCGCACACGCCGTACGCCGCGGAGCCCAGACGCGCCAGCGCCGCGTCGACCTCGGCGACCCGCGCGCGCGAGCGCTCGAGCAGCGCGCTCACCTGGGCGCGCTCGAACCCGACGGTCGCGCCCTCCGGGTCGTGCTCGTCGTCGCCGTTGCTGCCCTCCGCCGCGGCGGCGATGCCCGCGAACTCGCGCTCCAGCGCGGCGACGCGCAGCTCGGTCGCCGCGCGCTCGGCCAGCAGGCGGTCGCGCTCCTCCACGCAGGAGGTCTACCCGTACGGGCCGGTGCTCAGCGCTCGCCGTTGGCGAACGCGAGCTCGACGCGCAGCGTGCGCCCGTGCCACGTGGTCTCGAGCACCGGGGAGGCGCTGTCCCCCACGGCCACGCTGAACCACCGTGCGACGGCGCCCGACTGGGAGGCCCGGCCGGCGGTGTAGCGCTCGACGAGCGCCTCGACGTGGACGTCGAGCGCCCCGTCGTCGCCGCGGAGGACGGCGGTGACGGTCACCGTCGCACGCGCCTCGCCGGCGACGGCGGTCGCGGCGGTCCAGGAGGGCAGCGGCGCGCTGCCGGCGGAGGCGTCGAGCTCGAAGGTGCCGGTCGAGCGGGTGCCGTCGACGTCGGTCACGGTGGTGCGCCCGAGGACGGACGCCGTGCGCGGGCGCGTGGTGGTCAGGGTCACCGGACCCCTCCTTCGGCGAGTGGTGCGCTGCTGTCCCCTTCCTGTTCGGCGCTCCAGCCCGTGACCGGAGTCCTGGCACCCGCAAGGAGCAACCTCGAGATGTCCGGGCAGGACCGGTCCCGCTGTGGTCCCGGGCCCAACGTCCTCACCGGTCCGCACCTGCGCCCGGCCGGTCCAGGGGGCCGAGAGGAGGGAGGGACGACGGAGGAGGACCACGTGGTCGCAGGTCGGGACGGCGGGAGCGCCGGTCCCCCTGGGCCCGCCGAGGGCGGGCTCGTCGCGCTGCTCGCGGCGCTCGGCGGGTGCGGGGACGAGGAGGAGGTCGCGCGCACGGGCCTCGAGCACGCGGTCCGCGCGCTCGGCGGTACGCGCGGCTGCGTGCTGCACGGGGGCGACCCCGTGGCCTGGCTCGGGGTCGAGGACCGGGAGGGGGCGCGCGCCCTCGTCGCGGCCGGCGGCGCCGTCGCTGCGGCAGGTGCGGGCGACGACCGGCTGCTGGTGGCGGGGTGCGGGCCCCTGGACGGCGACGGCGAGGAGCTGCTCGCCGTCCTCGCCGGCGTCCTCGGCCTCGCCCTGCGCACCGCGCGGGCCGTCGAGGCCGCGCGCGGACGGCAGCGCCTGGCCGCGCACCTGCACGACGTGCAGCGCGCGCTCGCGCACCGCTCCCCGCACGCGGAGGTGCTGCAGCGGGTGGTCTCCGGCGCGCACGCGTGCCTCTCGGCGGACGACCGGGAGGGCTCGCGGACCTCGGTCCACCTGCGCCTGCACGGCACGCCCGAGGAGCGCGGGACCGCCTCGGCCGGGGACAGCGACCCCGACGCACCGGGCGCGGAACGGGTCGCCGCCCCGGTCTCGGATCTCGGGGCGTTCGTCGGCGCGCTGGTCGCGACGCGTACGGGCCGGGGCTTCTCCGCGCTCGAGGAGGCCGACCTCCGCGCGTTCGCCGAGCAGGTCGGCCTCGCGCTCACCGGCGCGCGGACCGCGCGGGCGGTCGAGGACGCCCTGCACGACTCGATCACCGGGCTGCCCGGGCGCGCCCACTTCCTCGAGACGCTGGACCGCGCGCTGCTCGAGGAGGGCGGCGACCTCGCGCTGCTCTTCGTCGACCTCGACCGCTTCAAGGAGGTCAACGACCTGCTGGGGCACGCGGCCGGGGACGAGCTGCTCGTCGTCGTGGCCGACCGGCTGCGCTCGGCCGTGCGCGGGACGGACGTGGCGGCCCGGCTCGGCGGCGACGAGTTCGCGGTGCTCGTCCGGGACCCCGCCGGCCCCGAGGTCGTCGCCGCCCTGGCCGAGCGCATCATCCGCGCGGTGTCCTCGCCGGTCGCGCTGCGCGCGGGCACGGCCTCGGTGGGCGCCTCAGTGGGCGTCGCGCTGCGCGAGCCGGGCGTACCGGCCGCGGACCTGCTGGCCCAGGCCGACACCGCGATGTACGCCGCGAAGCGCGCCGGGCGTGGGCGCTTCCGCGTGCACGGCGGCGCCGGCGACGACAGCCAGCTGGGCGGGGAGCAGGCGGCCGAGGGCCGCTAGGCGGCGAGCAGCCCGCGCCCGGCCGCGGCCACGCGGGCGAAGCGGCGGAAGACGAGCTCGGCCCAGGGGCGGGCGTCGAGGAAGGCCTCCCCCTCGGCCATGCCGGCCGGGTAGTCCATGGTCTCGTCGGCCTCGAGGTGGAACTGCATGCCCCACGCGCGGGCGCCGACCCGGAAGGCCTGGAAGCGGTAGTCCGCCTCGCCGCGCACGAGCAGCACGGCGCCCGGGGGGAGCGGGAAGTGGTTGCCGTGGTTCTGCATCACGCGCAGCTCGCCCGGCAGGCCGGACCAGAGCGGGTCGAGGGCGGCCGCGGGGGTGGGGCGCACCGTGCACCAGCCGGTCTCCCGCCGCTCGCCGCGGTAGCCCTCGGCGCCCGCCGCCTGCGCGAGCAGCTGCGCCCCGAGGCAGATGCCGAGCAGGGGGACGCCGTCGCGCAGCGCCGCCCGCACCAGGGCCAGCTCCTGCTGGCGGGTGGGGAAGCCGGCGTCGCGGAAGGCGTCCTGCGCACCGCCGCAGACCAGGACGCCGTCGTGCCCCGCCAGCGAGGTCGGGAGGGCGTCGCCGCGCGCGACGTTGCGCACGTCGGCCGTCAGGCCCTCGGCGCGGAGGGCCCGCCCGGCGTGGCCGAGCAGGTCCCGCGCTCCGTGCTGCACCACCAGGACCGTGCCGCTCGTCGTCATGCCCCTGGTCCTCGGCAGCGCCGAGCCGCGACTGGAGCACCGAGCCGGTGAGGGCGGCGGACGCGCGCCAGCGGCTGGCGGGTCAGATGCGCGGGCCTGGTGCCGATGACGACCAGGACGAGTCCGCTGGCAGGAAGGCCCCGCGCCCCATGACCCCCGTGCCCTCCGCGAGCCCGCGGCGCGCGCCCCGCGCCGTGCTCGTCGCGGTCCTCGTCGCGCTCGCCCCCGGGCTGGCGGGGCCCGGGTCGGCGCCGGCGCGCGCCGCGGCCGCCGCCTGCGCGCTGCCCGCGCAGAGCGCGGGGGCGGCGGCGAAGGTCGTGGGGACACCCGAGAAGAAGGCCCCGAAGAAGAAGCCGGTGAAGAAGGCGCCGAAGAAGAAGGCGCCGACGAAGCGGGCGCCGAAGAAGAAGGCGCCGACGAAGCGGGCGCCGAAGAAGAAGGCCCTGACGAAGAAGGCCCCGACGAAGAAGGCCCCGACGAAGCGGGTGCCGGCCACCAAGGTCGTCAAGGCCCCGACGAAGCAGAAGGCGCCCACGACCTCCTCGAGGCCGACGGCGGCGCCGAAGACGGCGCCGAAGACGGCACCGCCCGGGCGGACGCCACCGGGCGGGCGCCCGGTGGCGGTGCGCCCGGCACCGGTTCCGGAGCCCCGTCCGCGCTCCACCGCCCCCGCCGACTGCCCGGCCCCGTCGACCGGGACCGGCGCACCCGGCGCGGTCCCCACCGTGCTCCCGGGATCCTCGGGCACCGCCGTCGGCGCGGCGGGCAGCGCGCCGGTCCTCGGCGCGGCCACCGCTCCGCCACGCCCCTCGACGGCGCGGGCGGCAGGGCCGGCGGCGCAGGCCCCCGGGCGTACGACGCCCTGGGCCTTCGGCATCCACGGCTCGCCCGCGGGCGGCGAGGACGCGTTCGGCACCGTGCGGCTCTGGGACGCCGGCACGACCTGGTCGGACCTGCAGCCGGCGCCCGGCCGGTGGGACTGGACGCGGCTGGACGCCGCCGTCCTCGACGCCGAGTCCCGCCGCCTCGAGCCCGTCCTCGTGCTGGGCCAGACACCCGCCTGGGCCTCCTCGGACACCCGCGTGCCGGGCATGCTCCACCCCGGCGCCAGCATGCCGCCGCTCGACCCGCGGACCTGGAGCGCGTACGTCTCGGCGGTGGCCACGCGCTACCGCGGGCGGATCCGCGGCTACGAGGTGTGGAACGAGCCGAACTACGTCAGCGACTACTACCACGGCACCGAGCAGCAGCTGGCGTCGCTGACGGTGCTCGCCCGGACGGCGCTGCGCGCAGCCGACCCGGGAGCCCTGCTCATCGGCCCCGGGTTCGCGACCCGCACGCAGGGGCAGCTCGGCTGGCTCTACCGCTACCTCGACGCGCTGCCCGCCCGGACCCTCGACGTCGTCGCCCTGCACCTGTACCCGCCCGCGGGCCAAGGGCCGGAGCAGGCCGTCGCCCAGCTGCAGACCGTGGAGGCCGCGCTCGCGGGGCGCGGCATCACGGCCCCCGTGTGGAACACCGAGGTCAACCTCGGGGTCGTCGGTGGCACCAGCCTGGCGACCCCGGTCCCGGCCCCGCTCGACGGCGCGTACGTCGCCCGGCTGCTGCTGCTCTCGCGCGCGGCGGGCATCGAGCGGACGTACTGGTACACGTGGTCCTGGCTCGGCAACGTGGGGATCAACCTCCTGCAGCCCGACGGTGCGCCCTCCGGCGCCCTGGGCGCCTGGCGGCGCGTGGGCGCGTGGATGACGCACTCCACCCTCGACGGGTGCTCCGCCGCCGGAGCGGTGTGGACCTGCACGCTGCGCCCCGACGCCGGCGGCACGGCGCAGGTCGTCTGGACGACGGGTCCTGGCACCACGTACGCCGTCCCCGGCGGCACGGCGGGGGTCCTCGGCCTCGAAGGCAGCGTCTCGCCCGTCCCCGCGTCCGGGCGCATCCCCCTGACGGCGGTCCCCGTCCTCCTACCGGATGCGCGTCAAAGCCTCAGGCAACTCGCCGACGCGTCGATGCAGTAGGCGCAAGCGCCCGGACGGATGACGTCACGGGCCCTCGGTCCGCGCCTCCGGCGGCCTGCGGACCGCCCACCCTCGAAAGGACCTCCCCCTCATGCAGCAGAAGGTCAGCACGCGCCTGCTGGGCCTCGGCGCCCTCTCGGCGACGGCGCTGGCGGTGGCTCTCCCCACCGCCGCGTACGCCGCGCCGAGCGTCGCCAAGTGCAACGGCATCGTGGCCACCATCGCGAGCAGCAAGCCCGGCGCCGTCGTGCGCGGCACCAACGGACGCGACGTCATCGTCGCGTCCGGCGCCGGTTCGGTGGTCTACGGCCTGGGCGGCAACGACCTCATCTGCGTCAACGGCACCGCGTTCGGCGGGGCGGGCGACGACACCGTCTACGGCGGGGCCAAGGCCGACACGCTGCACGGCGACGCCGGCAACGACAAGCTCTACGGCCTCGGCGGCAACGACGTCCTCGACGGCGGCGCCGGTGCCGACACCCTCGACGGTGGCGCGGGCAACGACACGCTCTCCGGTGGTGCCGGCAACGACGTCCTCTCGGGCGGCGCCGGCAACGACTCCATCGCGGGCGGCGCGGGCAACGACAAGGTCTCCGGCGGTGCCGGCAACGACAAGGTCGACGGCGGCGCCGGCAACGACACGATCCTCGGCGGCGCCGGCAACGACACGATCGTCGGCGGCCCCGGCAAGGACCGCATCGACGGCGGCGCGGGCAAGGACAAGGTCGGCGCCGACAAGACCGACACCGTGACCAAGGGCTCCGGCGACACCGTGAGCGGCCACCCGACCATCACGACCGTGCCCGTCACGGACCCGACGGTGCCGGCGCCCAAGCCGACGCCGAAGCCGAGCACGCCGGTCGTCACCCCCACCCCGACCCCGGTGCCGCCGGTGAGCTCGACGCCGGTCGTCAGCTCCACGCCCGTGGTCAGCTCCACGCCGGTCAGCTCCACGCCGGTCAGCTCCACCCCGGTCGTCAGCTCCACCCCGGTCGTCAGCTCCACCCCGGCCCCGGTCGACACCACCCCGCCCGCTGTCGTCGACGGCCTGTACGGCGCGCAGGTCGGCCAGCACGTCCACCTCACCTGGACGCCGGACTCCGATGCCGTGTCGTACACCGTCATCCGCTCGGACAGCCCGTCGGCCACCGGCTCGGGCTCAGGGTCGGAGACGATCACCGTCCCCGGCATCCAGGGCGGGACGTGGACCGACACCAACGCCGCGACCAACGGCGTCACGTACTACTACTGGGTGCGCGGCGTCGACGCGGCCGGCAACATCGCCGACCTCGGCACGCCGGTCCACGTGACGTACGACGGTGCCGCCCCGGCCGTCCCCACCGGCGTGACCGTCCAGCAGCAGGGCGCGCAGGTCCGCCTCGACTGGGACGTGGCACCCGATGACGTCTTCCGCTACGAGCTGATCCGCTCCGAGACGCCGTACCCGGACGGCTCGGGCTCGACCTCCGAGGTCGTGACGCGGGACGGCATCGACGAGTTCCACGTCGTCGACTCGACGCCCGCTCAGGACGGCGTGCGCTACTACTACTTCGTCGAGGCCTACGACGAGTTCGGCAACACGAGCGCCCCGACGGCCCCCGTCTCGCTCGTCTTCGACGGGCTCGCCCCCGCCGTCGCCAGCGGCGTGCAGGTGGCGCAGCACGCCGGCACCGTCACGCTGAGCTGGACGCCGGACAGCGACGCGGCGACCTACACGGTCATCCGGTCCGACAGCCCCTCCCCGACGGGCTCCGGCTCGGGCTCCGAGGTCATCCCGAGCACCGGTGTCACCGGCCACGTCTGGGTGGACACCGACCCGCGCGTCGACGGCACGACGTACTACTACTGGGTCAAGGCGTACGACGCGGCGGGCAACGCGGCCGCGCTGAGCGCGCCCGCGCACCTCACCTACGACGCCACGCCCCCCGCCGTCCCGGTCGTCACCGCGACCCAGGTCGCGCACCACGTCGAGGTGAGCTGGGCCGCCGTGCCGGACGCGGTGAGCTACACCGTGTCCCGCACCACCGGCACCGACCCCGACGCGAACGCGAACGACTTCTTCAACGGTCCGGTCACGGGGATCACCGGCACGTCCTGGAACGACGGCCTGGGCCCGTTCCTCATCGGCTTCCAGGACGGACACGCCTACCACTACTGGGTGAAGGCGACCGACGCCGTCGGCAACACCTCGGCGTGGAGCCAGATCCAGACGGTGACCTACGACGGCACTCCCCCGAGCGACCCCAGCTCGGTGACGCTGTCGCAGCCGCAGCAGGCCGGCGTCCACGTCGTGTGGAGCGCGTCGACCGGTGCGAGCTCGTACTCCGTCTACCGCGCCGAGAGCGGCCAGCCGTTCAGCAGCGCCACCGCGGTCGCCACGGGCGTCACGGGGACCTCCGTCGACGACAGCAGCTCGCTGGTGGACGGCACGGCGTACGACTACTGGGTCGTCGCGCTGGACGAGTTCGGCAACGCCTCGGGCCACGTCGAGGCCACCTCGCCGATCACCTGGGTCGGGACCTCCCCCGACGCGGTGACTGCGGTGAGCCAGCACGTCGACAGCGACAGCCACGTCATCGTGAGCTGGGCTGACGCCTCCGAGTCCGCCCAGCAAGTCCAGGGCTACAAGGTGTACCGCTCCTCGGACGGCACGCTCGACGCCGGCGACGCGCTCGTCGACGCCACGACCGCAGGCACGTACGCGGTGGAGGACTCCGCTTCCGGGGCAGGGACGAGCGCGACGTACTTCGTGCTGGCCTACAACGCCCACGGGTACAGCACCGCTGCCTCGGTCGTGAAGACGTCCATGGCGGCGGTCGACCCCGCCTCGGGCGTGACCGTCACGCCGAGCGGTGCGGACAACGTGGTGACCTGGACCAACAGCGGCTCCGCCGCGAGCTACAAGGTCTACGGCGGCACGACGGGCGACTTCGCGCTGGCGACGCTGCTCACCAGCGCCCCCGTCGACGGCGGCGTCGGCTACACCGACACCAACGCCACGGCGAGCCACTACTTCGTGGTGGCCGTCGACGCGCAGGGCAACGAGTCGGCCGTCGCGACGTCCTGACGCACCACGCAGTGACGGAGGGCCCCGACCAGATCCTGGTCGGGGCCCTCCCGCGTCTGCCGGCTCCCCGGCCGGCCCCGCCGTAGACTCGCGGCGTGCCGGACCAGGTGACCGCGGGGGGCCGCGTGCCCGCGCAGGCCACCCGCGCCGACGACAGCCGCGAGTGGCTGGCGGCCCTGGACGGCGAGCCCGAGCAGGCGGTGGCCCGGCTGCACGCGCTGCTCCTCCGGGCGGCGCGCGCCGAGGTCAACCGGCGCGCTCCCCGCTGGGGCATCACCGGTCCGGAGCTCGACGACCTCGCCTGCCAGGCCGCCGACGACGCCTGCCTCGCGGTGCTCCGCAAGCGGGGGCAGTTCCGCGGGGAGAGCCGCTTCACCACGTGGGCGTACGCGTTCGTCGTCCTCGAGGTGTCGAGCAAGCTGCCGCGCCACGCCTGGCGAGAGCGGGAGGTCGCGCTCGCCGACGACGACTGGTCCCGGCTGCCCGACCGCCTCGGGATCGACCCCGGGGCCAGCGCCGAGGCGCGGGAGCTGGCCGAGGCCCTGCAGGCGGCCGTCGAGGGCGAGCTCACCGAGCGCCAGCGCGTCGCCTTCCACGCGCTCGTCACCGAGGGCGTCCCGGTCGACGTGCTCGCCGGGCGGCTCGGCACCACCCGCGGCGCGCTCTACAAGACCGTCTTCGACGCGCGGCGGAAGATCCGGGACTCGCTGGTCGCTACCGGTCACCTGGACCCGCGACGGGAGGAGCGCCGGTGAGCGCATGGCCGGACCTCGAGGGGTTCCTCACCACTGACCCGCTCGACGTCGACTGCGACGTCGTCGCCGCGGTCCTCCACGTCTACGTCGAGCAGGTGCTCGCCGGGGCCGACGTCGCCACGACGATGCCCGGGGTCGCCGCGCACCTCCGGGTCTGCAGCCCCTGCATCGACGACTACGAGGGGCTGCTCGCGCTGCTCGCCGACGAGCAGGCGTAAGAACCGGGCGCCCGCCCACGCGTACGTGTCGTCCACGCCGTCCGGCACCGACACGCACTCGAGGAGCAGCACCCGTGACCCGCACACCCCTCTCCCGCACCTCCGCTCTGGCCGCCGCCCTCACCGGCGCCGCCGCGCTCCTGGCCACCGCCGGGACCGCCTCCGCCGCCCCGGTCCCGCCCTCCGTCTTCGTCCTGGACGACGCGGTCTCCGGCAACGCCGTCCACGCCTACTCCCGCCAGGCCGACGGCACGCTCGCGAGCGTCGGCACGTACGCGACCGGCGGGCTCGGCGGCCAGCTCGCCGGCTCGGTCGTCGACCACACGGCGTCGCAGGGCGCGCTCGCCGCCGACCGGGCGCACCAGGAGCTGCTCGCCGTGAACCCCGGCAGCGACACGCTCAGCGTCCTGCGCGTGCACAACCACAGCCTGTCGCTTCGCGAGGTCGTCGCGACCGGCGGCGCGTTCCCGGTGAGCGTGACCTCGTCCGGCGACGCGGTGTACGTGCTCAACGCCCGTGACGGAGGCAGCATCTCGGGCTTCCGCTGGGTGGGCAACCGTCTCGTCGCCGTGCCTGCGTGGCACCGCGAGCTGCACCTCCCGGTCCCCGCGGCCGAGTTCGTCAGCACGCCTGGGCAGGTCGCGGTGACGCCCGACGGCACGCACCTCGTCGTGACCACCAAGGCGTCGACCGCGAGCATCCTCGTCTACGGGCTCGACGCGAGCGGCGCTCCCGCCGCGGCGCCGGTGGCCACCCAGGTCCCGGGCACCGTGCCGTTCGCCGTGGCGTCGGACGCCGCGGGTCACCTCGCCGTCGCGTTCGCCGGGACGAGCGAGGTGCGGACGTACGCCGTCGCCGCCGACGGCACCCTCACCACCCTCGGCCAGGTCGCGACGGGGCAGGCGGCCACCTGCTGGATCGCCGCGTCGGGCGACCTGCTCGTGGCGTCCAACGCCGGAAGCGGGACGGTGAGCCGCATCCAGGTCGGCGCGGGCGGCGGCCTGACCGCGCTGGGCACCACGGCCACGGACCCCGGCACGGTGGACTCGGCGTTCACCCCGGACGGCAGCGAGCTGTTCGTCCAGACGGGAGCGACCGGGACGGTCGACGCGTACGCGGTGGACGGGACGACCCTCACCCCGCTCGGCAGCACGGTGGTGCCGGGTGCGGTCGGCGGCGAGGGCATCGTCGCCTGGTAGTCGCTCGGCTGACGTGCGGAGGGGCCTCGACCAGGATCTGGTCGAGGCCCCTCCTCGTGAGCCGCCTATCGGAATCGAACCGATGACCTACGCATTACGAGTGCGTCGCTCTGGCCGACTGAGCTAAGGCGGCAGCGCCCGCGGACGGGCACGAGGAGCAAGTGTAGCGGGCGGCAGCGGCTGCCCGCGCGCGGCTCAGGCGGCGCGCAGCTTGACCGCGAGGGCCTCGACGGCGAGCAGCTCGGCGGCGTTGGCCTCGAGCGAGGTGCGGCACTCGAGGATGGCCTCGATGCAGCGCAGCGCCCCCTCGGGCGGCAGCGCACGGGCGGTCTGCTCGACCGCGGGGCGCATCTCCTCGTTGACGAGCGCCACGGGCGCGCCGAACTGCACCGCCAGCACATCGCGGTAGAACGACACCAGGTCGACGAGCGCGCGGTCGAGGGCGTCGAGCCGGGTGCGCTTGGCCCGCGTCCGCTGCTGGCGCTCGAGCTCCTTGAGCTGGCCCGCGGCGCCGGTGACCATGCCGCGACCGGTCGTCCCCTTGCCGAGCGCCCGTGCCAGCTCCTCGGTCTCCTTGGCGTCGAGCTCCGCGGACTGGGCGCCCGCCTCCTCCTTGGTCGCCTCGACGAGGTTGGCGGCGGCCTGCAGGCAGCTGCCGATGTCGCGCAGCTGCCCCGGGATGCGCAGCGCCTCGTTGCGCCGCAGCCGGGCCTGCTCGTCGGTGGCCAGCCGGCGCGCCCGCCCGATGTGGCCCTGCGCGGCGCGCGCGGCGAAGACGGCCATGGCGGGGTCGATCCCGTCGCGCGCGACGAGCAGGTCGGCCACGGCCTGGACCGGCGGCGTGCGGAGCAGCACGTGCCGGCAGCGCGAGCGGATCGTCGGGAGGGCGTCCTCGAGGCTGGGGGCGCAGAGCAGCCAGACCGTGCGCGGTGGCGGCTCCTCGAGCACCTTGAGCAGCGTGTTGGCCGCCTGCTCCGTGAGCCGGTCGACGTCCTCGACGAGCAGCACCTGCCAGCGGCCCTGCGAGGGCCGTCGGGCGGCCTTCTGCACCAGCTCGCGCGAGACCGCGACCCCGATGGAGAGCAGCCGGGTGGAGACGACCTCGATGTCGGCGTGGCTGCCGGCGAGCGCGGTGCGGCAGGACGCGCAGGTGCCGCAGCCGCCGCGCTCGCACTGCAGGGCGGCCGCGAAGGCCCCCGCGGCCACGGACCGGCCCGAGCCCGGCGGCCCGGTGAACAGCCACGCGTGCGTCATGCCGGTGCCCGTACCGCCGCGCAGCAGCTGCTCCGCCGCCTGCACCGCGGACTGCAGCTCGACGACGGCGCGCTCCTGGCCGACGACGCGGTCCCAGACGCTCACCGGCCGGCCTCCCCGTCCCCGGCGGGCTCGCCCCAGGAGAGCAGCTCGTCGGTGAGGTCGAGCGTCGGCGCCGGGTCCACCGCGGAGCGGGGGCGCTCCACCGTCGGTGCCGGGTCGGGGTGCACGACGGGGGCGAGCGCGACGGTGCGGTCGGGGTCCAGGTCGCCGGGCTCGTCGGCGGGGCCGGGCCGCTGCTCGGCCGCGCGCTCCTCGACGGCACGCTCGTCGGCCGCGCGCCGCTCGGCCGCCGCGCGCTCCACCGCCGCGCGCTCGTCGGCGGCCCGCTGCTCGGCGGCCCGCCGGTCGGCCGCCTCCTGCTCGGCCGCGGCCCGCTCGGCTGCTGCCGCCCGCTCGAGCGCCTGCGCTGCGGCCAGCTGCTCCGCCGCCCGCTCCGCCTCCGCCCGCGCACGCTGCTCGGCAGCGGTCCGCGCGGCGGCAGCCACCGCCGCCGCCCGCTGCGCCTCCTGCGCAGCGGCGGCGCGCCGCTCCTGGTCGGCCTGCCGGCGCTCGGCCGCCTCGGTGCGCCGCTGCGCGGCCTCGGCCCGCCGCCGCTCCTCCGCCTCGCGCCGCTGGTCGGCGATGACCCGCGCCTGAGCCAGGCGGGCCGCCTCCTGCTCGGTGCGCTCGCGCTCGGACAGGGGCAGCACCCCGCACAGCCGCTGGCACAGCTGCTCCGTGACCTGCTCGGCGGACTGGGACGCGTCGACGACGAGGTAGCGCTGCGGCGCGGCGGCCGCCAGCTCGAGGAAGCTGCGGCGCACGCGGTCGTGGAAGTCGTCGGGCTCGGCCTCGAGGCGGTCCCCGGCCCCGCCGTCGCGTACGCGCCGCCGCTCTGCGCCGACCGCGGCCGGCAGGTCGAGGACGACCGTGAGGTCGGGCACCAGCCCGCCCGTCGCCCAGCGCGAGAGCCGGGCGACGTCGTCGACGAGCAGCTGGCGCCCGGCCCCCTGGTAGGCGAGCGAGGAGTCGACGTAGCGGTCGCTGATGACGACGGCGCCGCGCTCGAGCGCGGGGCGGACGACGGTGCCGACGTGCTGGGCGCGGTCCGCGGCGTACAGCAGCGCCTCGGCCTCGGGCACCAGCGCGCCGGTCGCCGGGTCGAGCACGATCTCGCGCACCCGGCCGCCGACGGGGGTGCCGCCCGGCTCCCGCGACACGACGACCTCGTGCCCGCGCGCCCGGATCCACTCGGCCAGCGCCGCCGCCTGGGTGGACTTGCCGGCGCCCTCGCCGCCCTCGAGCACGAGGAAGAACCCCGCAGCGCGGGCGTCGTCGTCGACCTCGCGCAGCCGCCGCCCGCGCAGCGAGGCGACCAGGTCGTCGGTGACCCGGACGCCGCGGCGGTCGTCCATCGTGCGGAAGGACACCGACCCGAGCAGCACGGCCAGCAGCCCGGCGACGAGCAGCGTGATCGCCGCGCCCGGCAGGGTCCAGGTGACCCCTCCGCCGGGGCGCACGTCGCGCCGCCCGATCGCGGCCGCGAGCAGGGGGGCGAGCGCCAGGACGGCGACGAGCACGACGCGGAGCATGACGTTGAGCGAGGCGAAGACCCGGCCCCGGACGGCGTCGTCGACCTCCAGCCCGATGAGGGTGTACGCCGTCACCCAGGAGGTGCCGGCGAAGCCGCCGAGCAGCACCGTCAGCAGCACCGAGAGCACGATGCTCGGCGAGAGCGCGAGGACGGCGAGCGCGGCGCCGGCGAGCACGATCGCGAGGCAGAGCAGCCGCCGGCGGGAGAAGCCCGGCAGCAGGCGCGGGCCGAAGAACATGCCCAGGGCGAGGCCCGCGAAGACCGCGAAGAAGAGCAGCCCGTAGCCCGCGTCCCCCGCGCCGAGGTCGGTGACGTAGGTGCGGCCGAGCCCGATGACGGCGCCGCCGGCAGCGAAGGCGCCGAGCATGGCGAACACCAGGCCGCGCACGACGGGGGTCGCCGCGACGTAGCGCCAGCCGTCGACGAGCAGCCGCCACGCGGACGGCTCGCTCCCGGGCTCGGCGGTGGGGCGCGGCGGGATCTCGGTGAGCCGGGCGATGACGACGGCGGCGACGAGGAACGTCGCGGCGTTGACCCAGAGCGCCGCCGTGGCGGCGGAGAACGACGAGCCCGTGTCGGCGGCGTGGAGCGCCTCGGCGAGCAGCGAGAGCCCGACGAAGAGGACCGCGGCGACGGGTGCGGAGCCGTAGGTCCCGGCCAGGTTCAGCTGGTTGGCCGCCTCCAGCCGCTCGCGCGGCACGAGGTTGGGGACCGTGGCCTCCTTGGCCGGGATGAAGAACAGGCTGGCCGACTCGACGAGCAGCGTCGCGACGTAGAGCCACCACAGCTGCCCCACCAGCGGGATCGTCGCGATCACGACCACGCGCACCGCGCAGGAGGCGACCATCGTCCAGCGGCGGTCGAGCCGGTCGGCGACGACCCCGGCCAGCGGGCCGAGCACCATCGCCGGCGCCAGGCGCAGCAGGAAGACCCCGGCGACCGCGGCGTTGGCGCCCCGGTAGGACCCGTCGGAGAGCGACTGGGCGTAGGCCGTCAGCGCGAGCAGGCCCAGCCAGTCGCCCATGCTGGCGAAGCACAGCGCCGTCCAGAGCTTGCGGAACGGCGCGACCGCGAGCGCCCCCCGGACGTCACCCCCGAGTCCGGTCGCCGCGTTCGCACTCACGCCGCCACCCTAGCCGCGGGCGCCGACAGCTCCTGCCCGCGCCGTCCGCGACCGAGCCGGCCGCTCTGCCCCGCCGGAGGGGAGCGCTCCCCCGACCGAACAAGGTGCCCCAGTGCCCGTCCGAGCAGCACTGGGGCACCCCGTTCAGATCCGGAGCAGCACTGGGGCACCCCGTTCAGTCCCGGAAGGGCGACCGGGGCACCCTGTTCGGTCCGAGGACCGCGTCAGCGCCCGGCGGGAGCCTTCTTGGCCGCGGCCCGCTTCGCGGGTGCCTTCTTCGCCGTCCCCGCTGGCGCCTTCTTCGCGGTCTTCTTCGTCGCGGGCCCCGCCGCGCGCTTCTCGGCGAGCAGCTCGGCCGCCCGCTCGGCAGTCAGCCCCTCGACGGTGTCGCCGCGGCGCAGGGTGGCGTTGTACTCGCCGTCGGTGACGTAGGCCCCGAAGCGCCCCTCCTTCACCACCATCGGCGCGCCGCTGACGGGGTCCGGCCCGAGCTCCTTCAGCGGCGGGCGGGCGGCCCCGCGGCCGCGCTGCTTGGGCTGCGCGTAGACCTTCAGCGCCTCCTCGAGGGAGATGGTGAGCAGCTGCTCCTCGGACTCGATGGTGCGCGAGTCCGTCCCCTTCTTGAGGTACGGGCCGTAGCGCCCGTTCTGCGCCGTGATCTCCGCGCCGTCGGACGGGTCGACGCCCACCACGCGGGGCAGCGTGAGCAGCCGCAGGGCGTCGTCGAGCGTCACCGTGTCGAGCGACATGGTCTTGAACAGCGACGCCGTCCGCGGCTTCGCCGACTTGGGCGAGCCCTCGGGCAGCACCTCGGTGACGTACGGGCCGAAGCGCCCCGCCTTCGCCAGCACCTCGCGCCCCGTCTCCGGGTCGGTGCCGAGGCTGCGGTCGCCGGAGGGGGCCGAGAGCAGCTCCTCGGCCTTGGCGATGGTCAGCTCGTCGGGCGCGAGGTCCTCGGGCAGGGAGGCGCGCTGCTCCCCCCGCTCGATGTACGGGCCGTAGCGCCCCACGCGCACGACGACGCCGTCGCCGAGCTCGTAGGTGTTGACCTCGCGGGCGTCGATGTCACCGAGGTTCTCGACGATCCGCTTGAGCCCGCCGAGCTCGTCGCCGGCGAGCCCCGGCGTACCCGCGCCACCGCCGCCGCCGACCGCGGTCGCGGAGCCCGAGCCGCCGCCGAAGTAGAACTGGCGCAGCCAGTCGCGGCGGTCGGCGTTGCCCCCGGCGATGCGGTCGAGGTCCTCCTCCATCTCCGCGGTGAAGTCGTAGTCGACGAGGCCACCGAAGTGCTCCTCGAGCAACCGGGTCACGGCGAAGGCCAGCCAGGTCGGCACGAGGGCCGAGCCCTTCTTGAACACGTAGCCGCGGTCGAGGATGGTGCCGAGGATCGAGGCGTAGGTCGAGGGGCGGCCGATGGCCCGCTCCTCGAGCGCCTTGACCAGCGTCGCCTCGGTGTAGCGCGCCGGCGGCGAGGTCTGGTGGCCCTCGGGAGTGAGGCGCAGCAGGTCGAGCGCGTCGCCCTGGCGGACCTGGGGCAGGCGCTGCTCGCCGCGGTCGCCGGAGGCGTCCTCGTCGCGGCCCTCCTCGTAGGCGGCGAGGAAGCCGCGGAAGGTGATGACGGTGCCCGACGAGGAGAACTCGGCGTCGCGGCCGTCGGCCGCGGTCGCCCCGAGGCGCACGGACACCGTGGTGCCGCGCGCGTCGGCCATCTGCGAGGCGACGGTGCGCTTCCAGATGAGGTCGTAGAGCGCGAACTCGTCGCGGGCGAGCTCTCCCGACACCTCGCCCGGGGTGCGGAAGACGTCGCCGGCAGGACGGACGGCCTCGTGGGCCTCCTGCGCGTTCTTGACCTTCTTCTCGTAGCGGCGCGGGACGTCGGGGACGTACTCCGGTCCGTAGAGCGCGCGGGCCTGCGAGCGGGCGGCGTCGAGCGCGGACTGCGACAGCGTCGTCGAGTCCGTTCGCATGTAGGTGATGTAGCCGTTCTCGTAGAGCCGCTGCGCGACGCGCATCGTCGTCTGCGAGGACCAGCGCAGCTTGCGCGACGCCTCCTGCTGCAGCGTCGAGGTGATGAACGGCGCGGCCGGCCGCCGCGAGTACGGCTTCTCCTCGACGGAGCGGACCGCGAACGGCCGTCCCTCGAGCGCGGCGGCGAGCTCGGTGACCGTCTCCTCGTCGAGCTGCACGACACCGGCGGAGGCCGAGCGGGCGACGAGCCGGCCGTCGGAGCCGAAGTCGCGGCCGCTTGCCACGCGGGCGCCGTCGACCGCGGCGAGCCGGGCGGTGAACGGCTGCTGCTCACGCGAGACCTCCGCCTCGATGTCCCAGTACGACGCGGTGCGGAACGCGATGCGCTCCCGCTCCCGCTCGACGACCAGGCGCGTGGCTACGGACTGGACGCGCCCCGCAGAGAGGCCGGCGCGGACCTTGCGCCAGAGGACCGGCGAGATCTCGTAGCCGTAGAGCCGGTCGAGGATGCGGCGGGTCTCCTGGGCGTCGACGAGGTGCTGGTCGAGCTCGCGGGTGTTGTCGACCGCGCGGCGGATCGCCTCGGGGGTGATCTCGTGGAAGACCATCCGGCGCACGGGGACGCGAGGCTTGAGCACCTGCAGCAGGTGCCAGGCGATGGCCTCGCCCTCGCGGTCCTCGTCGGTGGCGAGGAACAGCTCGTCCGCGTCCTTGAGCAGCGCCTTGAGCTCGGAGACCTTCTTCTTCTTGTCGCTGTCGACGACGTAGTACGGCTCGAAGCCGTTGTCCACGTCGACCGCGAACTTGCCGAAGGGCCCCTTCTTCATGTCAGCGGGGAGCTCGCTCGGCGTCGGCAGGTCGCGGATGTGGCCCACGCTGGCCTCGACGTCGTAGCCGTCGCCGAGGTAGCCCGCGATCTTGCGCGCCTTCGTGGGCGACTCGACGATGACGAGCCGACGTCCGGTGGCGCTACGGGTACGCGGTGGCAACGAGCTGTCCTTCCTCCTGCGGCGGGTGGCGGCCGGATGGTCACCAGGGGTCCGCGCGGTGCGACACGGCGGAGTCTGACCCCAGCCCCGCCCCGCCTGTCAAACCCCCATCCTGCGCCGAAGTGTTCCAGGACGCTCCGTCGGGTGGCCCGGCGGCGCGCCCGCAGGGTCGTCGGGGATGCTGTCCGGGATGCCTCCGGACCTGCTCGGCCGCCCACCCGCCCCCGCCCTCGTGCTCGGCGCGATCGCCTCCGTCCAGTGCGGCAGCGCGGTGGCGCGGACGCTGTTCGACGACCTCAGCCCGTCCACGGTCGTGCTGCTCCGGCTCGTCGTGTCGGCCGTCGTGCTGCTCGCGATCACCCGCCCCCGGGTCTGGCGGTGGACCCGCGAGCAGGCGCTCTCCGCCGTCGTGCTCGGCCTGGCGATGGGCGGGATGAACCTCGTGTTCTACGAGTCGCTGCAGCGGGTCCCGCTGGGGGTCGCCGTCACGGTGGAGTTCCTCGGGCCGATGCTGCTGGCGCTCGCCCAGTCGCGCGGGCTCGTGGAGGGGGCCTGGGCCCTGCTCGCCGGCGTCGGCGTCGCCCTGCTCGGGCTCGCGGGCGGGGGCTCGGCGCCGGCCCTGGGGCTGCTGCTGGCGTTCCTCGCGGGGCTGCTCTGGGCGGCGTACATCCTCGCCAGCGCGCGTACGGGCCGGCTGCTCCCCGGCACCCAGGGCCTCGCGGTCTCGCTGGCCGTCGGCGCGGTGCTCGCGGCGCTCGTCACGGGCGTCAGCGAGCCTCACACCGTGGCCAAGGCGTTCACCCACGGCAGCCTGCTCGCGCACGGTGCCGCGGTCGCGCTGCTCAGCTCGCTCGTGCCCTACAGCCTGGAGATGAGCGCGCTGCGCCGCATGCCGACGCGGGTCTTCGGCGTGCTCATGAGCCTCGAGCCGCTCGGCGCGACGCTCGCCGGGCTGGCCATCCTCGGCCAGCGGCTGACGGTGGTCGAGGTCGTCGCGCTGGTGCTGGTCAGCGCGGCGAGCGTCGGGGTCACCCTCGGCGCGCGCGCCGCCGCCGCTGCTGCCGCTTGAGCTCCGGGTCGTACTTCGTCCCGCGCAGCGGGTTGCCCCGGTGCTCGGGCCCGAGGTCGGCGGGCCCGAAGAAGGTCATGAGGACGCGGCGCAAGCGGCTGCGGGGCGGTTCCTGCGGGTCGGCCACCGTCCGACCCTAGCCCGCGGGGAGCACCAGGAAGCCGTCGCGGACGAGCTCGCGCACCTGCGGCAGCAGCGCCGCGCGCAGCTCGTCCGGGTCGAGCTCGAGCACCTGCGCGACGGCCTCCACCAGCGCGCCGAGCGGGATCGTGCCGTCGCAGGCGCCGACGAGCCCCGCGGCCTCCGTACCCACCGACCGCGCTTGGCGCAGGCCCCGGGCCTGGCGCAGGACGACGCTCTCGGGGTCCTCGTCGCCGGGTGCGCCGTGCAGCTCCTGCGCGACGTCCTCGCGGCCCTGGAGCGGAGTCGCGAGCAGGGCCGCGTCGTCCAGCGCGGCCAGCGCGACGGCCGCGTCGAGGCGGGCGGTCAGCCACGGCGCGACGGGCTGCTCGACCGGGTGCGCCCACTCGAGCACCTCGACGTGCGGCACCCGCTCCTCGTCGTGGCGGCGCACCAGCACCCAGCCGAACTCCACGGCCTCGACGCGCGCGTCCTCCAGCCCGGCGAGCCAGCGGTCGTAGCGCTCCAGGGCGTCCTCCGCCGTGTGCTCGCCGGCGTCGCGCAGCCAGGTCGACACGTACGCCGCGGGGTCCTCCTCGTCGCGCACGACGACGAGGGCGTCGTAGCCCTCCGGCGGCAGCCAGGAGCGGACGCGCGCGTGCGGCTCGTCGCCCGCGCGGCGCACCCAGTCGCCGATCATGACGAAGGTGCCCCCGGGTGACAGCAGCGGCGGCACGTCGCGGAGCAGCTGCTCGCCGAGGGTGTCGAGCGGCAGTCCGGCGTCGCGGTAGGTGTGGACGTCGGGCGCGCCGATGACGAACGGCGGGTTGCTCACGACGAGGTCGTACGCCTCCCCCGCGACCGGCTCGACCAGGCTGCCCTCGCGCAGCTCGACCTCGAGCCCGTTGAGCTCCGCCGTCAGCCTCGCGAAGGCGAGCGCGCGCGGGAGGACGTCGGTGGCGACGACGTGCTCCGCGTGCCGGGAGAGGTGGAGCACCTGCACCCCGCCGCCCGTCCCGAGGTCGAGCGCGCGGCCGACCGGCGTACGCGGCACGAGCTGGGCGAGCGTGGCGCTGGCCCCGCCGACGCCGAGCACGTGGTCCTGGCGCACCTCGGCGCCGCGCCGGGCGACGTCGAGCCGGGTGTCGAGGTCGCCGGCGACGTACCAGCCGCCCTCGGGCCCGTCGTCGGCGCCGTACGGCCGCAGGTCCACGAGCGCGCGCACCCCGTCGGCGGTCTGCGCGAGGATCCCGCCCTCGACGAGCGCGTCGAGCGGGACGGCGGCCTTCACCGCGTCGGCGGGCTCGGTCGTCTGCAGGAGGAAGAGCCGGACGAGGGTGGCGAGCGGCGTGCCCAGCCCGGCCGTACGCCGCAGGCCCGGGACGCCCTCCCCGCGCTCGAGGGCGCGGTGGCCGTCGGCGCCCAGCGTCGCGAGGACCCCGTCGGCGGTGTAGCCCGCGCGGGCGAAGGCGGCGCGGACGGCAGCGGCGGCGCCGGGCGGGAGGACGGGCCCCCCGCCGGACGCCGCCGACGGTGCTGCTGCTGCCTGCTCGGAGGGGCTCACGCCCCGCAGACTAGGTGACCCGCGGTCAGGCGACCCGGGCCGGGGACGCCACGTCGTCGCCCACCGCGAGGGGGCGACGACGGCTCACCGTGACCGCGGCCACGATGACCGCGACCGCGACGAGCGCGATCGCCAGCCGGAGGCCGTCGTTGCGGTCGCCGCCGACGCTGAGGTCGACGATGGCGGGGGCGATGAGCACGGCGACGAGGTTCATCACCTTGATCAGCGGGTTGATCGCCGGGCCGGCCGTGTCCTTGAACGGGTCGCCGACGGTGTCGCCGATGACCGTCGCGGAGTGCGCGTCCGAGCCCTTGCCGCCGTGGTGGCCGTCCTCGACGAGCTTCTTAGCGTTGTCCCACGAACCGCCGGAGTTCGCGAGGAAGACCGCCATGAGGGTGCCGGTGGCGATGGCCCCGGCGAGGTACGCGCCGAGCGGGCCGATGCCGAGGCCGAACCCGACGGCGATCGGAGCCATGACCGCGAGCAGCCCCGGCGTCGCGAGCTCCCGGAGCGAGTCGCGGGTGCAGATGTCGACCACGCGGCCGTACTCGGGGCGGGTCTCGTAGGTCATGATCCCCGGGTTGTCGCGGAACTGCTTGCGCACCTCGTAGACGACCGCGCCCGCCGCGCGGCTCACGGCCGTGATCGCGAGGCTGGAGAAGAGGAACACCACCGCTGCGCCGAGCACGAGCCCGACGAGGTTGTTGGGCTGGGCGATGTCGAGCGAGAAGCGCAGCTGCAGCGCGTCACTGAGGTCCGAGGCCGTGGCCCCGGCGTCGCTGAACGCGTTCTGCCACGCGTCGGTGTAGGAGCCGAACAGCGCCGTCGCCGCCAGCACCGCCGTCGCGATCGCGATGCCCTTCGTGATGGCCTTCGTCGTGTTGCCGACGGCGTCGAGCTCGGTGAGGATCCGCGCGCCCGGGCCCTCGACGTCGCCGGACATCTCGGCGATGCCCTGGGCGTTGTCCGAGACCGGGCCGAAGGTGTCCATCGCGACGATGACGCCGACGGTCGTGAGCAGGCCGCAGCCCGCGAGGGCGATCGCGAACAGGCTCACGACGACCGACCCGCCGCCGAGCAGGAAGGCGCCGTAGACCGCGGCGCCGATGACGATCGCGGTGTAGACCGCCGACTCCAGCCCGAGGCTGATGCCGGACAGGACGACGGTCGCCGGGCCGGTCAGCGAGGTGCGGGCGACGTCGAGCGTCGGCCGCTTGTCGGTGCCGGTGAAGTAGCCGGTGAGCGCGAGGATGGCCGCGGCCAGCACGATGCCGAGGAGCACCGCGATGATCGCGATGAGGCGCGGGCTGCGGTCGGGGCCGCCGGTCACGTCGTGCAGGCCCGAGAACGAGCCCGGCAGGTAGACGAGCGCGGCCAGGATGCAGAGCACCGCGGCGATGGCGGCCGAGATGTAGAACGCCCGGTTGATCGCCTTGAGGCCGTTCTCGCCGGGCCGCGCGCGGGTCAGCAGGATGCCGATGACCGCGGTGATCGCGCCGAGCGCCGGGATGATGAGCGGGAAGACCAGGCCCTCCTCGCCGAACGCCGCCTTGCCGAGGATCAGCGCGGCGACGAGGGTCACGGCGTACGACTCGAACAGGTCGGCCGCCATGCCGGCGCAGTCGCCCACGTTGTCGCCGACGTTGTCGGCGATGGTCGCGGCGTTGCGCGGGTCGTCCTCCGGGATGCCCTGCTCGACCTTGCCGACGAGGTCGGCGCCGACGTCGGCGGCCTTGGTGAAGATGCCGCCGCCGACGCGCATGAACATCGCGAGCAGCGCGGCGCCGAAGCCGAAGCCCTCGAGCACGTTCGGCGCGTCGTCCCTGAAGATCAGCACGACGACGCTGGCGCCGAGCAGGCCGAGGCCCACCGTCGCCATGCCGACGACGCCACCGGTGCGGAAGCCCACGCGCATCGCGGGCTCGGCGCCCTGCTCGCGGGCAGCCGCGGCGACGCGCACGTTCGCGCGCACCGCGAGGCTCATGCCGAGGTAGCCGATGCTCGCCGAGAAGCCGGCCCCGACGACGAAGAAGATCGAGCGGCCGATCCGCACGCCGGCGTCACCGGGCAGGGCGAACAGCAGCAGGAACACGAGCGCGACGAAGACCGCGAGCGTGCGGAACTGCCGGTTGAGGTACGCCGCGGCGCCCTCCTGGACCGCGCGCGCGATCTCCTGCATGCGCGGGGTGCCCTCGGTGGCCTGCAGCACCTCCTGGCGGAAGTACGCGGCGGCACCGAGCGACCCGAGGGCCACCACCGCGACGAGGGCGACGAGGGCGAAGCTGCCGCCGGACAGCGACACCTGGTGACCGTCAGCGGCAGCCACCGTGGCGCGCGCGAGGGTGGGACTGTCGGACAGCCCTGGCATACGTCCTCCTTGACGTGTCGGGGGCGGTGTACCAGCGAGCCCGTCGCCCCCGGGCGACGGGCTCGAGCCGCAGGGTAGCCCCCGCGTCGCTGTGCGTCGGGACGGGAGGTCCCGGACACGCGTCAGGCGCCGGGCGCCACCTGCGCGGTCCCTGCGGTCGACGCACCCTGCCGCGCGCCGGGCCGGCCGGGCGCGTCGCCGGTGAGCGGCCACGTCATCCGCAGCGTGAGGCCGTCCTGGCCGTGCCCGAAGTGCACGTCGTCGACCAGCCCGGCGATGACCGCGAGGCCGACGCCGTGCGCGAGAACGGGGTCGTCGTCCTCGCCGAGCGCGGGGACGGCGGCGATCGCGGCGACCTCGGTGCGGGGCACGGGGGGCGTGCCCTGCGGCACGAGGTCGACGACCTCGACGGTGAACGACGAGGTCGCGTCGGTCAGCCGGAGCGTGACCGGGGCGTCGGGGCGGTGCGCGCCGTGCAGGTCCACCGCGCGCGAGCAGGCCTCGCCGACGGCGAGGCGCACCTCGTCGAGGACGTCCTCGCTGACGCCCGAGCGCCGTGCGACCGCGGCCGAGACGAGCCGGGCCGTGCGGACGTGGACGGGGAGGGGGGTGAACCGCAGGGTGACCGTCGTGGGCTCCACGCGTCGTCCTCAGTCGGTCGCGGCGAGCGCGTCCTCGACGGAGTCGTGGATCGGGAAGACCTTGGTCAGGCCCGTGATCCGGAAGATCTTGAGGATCCGCTCCTGGGTGCAGACCAGGCGCAGCGAGCCGTCGTGGGCGCGCACCCGCTTGAGGCCGCCCACGAGGACGCCGAGGCCGGTCGAGTCGAGGAAGTCGACCTTCTCCATGTCGACCACGAGGTGGTACTTGCCTTCGGCGACGAGGTCCACCAGCTGCTCGCGCAGCCGCGGGGCGGTGTAGACGTCGATCTCGCCGCCCACCTCGACGACCGTCTTGTCACCCTCGGGGCGAGTCGACAGGGACAGGTCCACGGATCCTCCATGCAGTGCCGAGCGGTACGCGCTGCTCGTCGGAGCCGCGCGGGTCCTAGCCGTTGCCGTGCGCGGACGTGCCGCGGCACGCCCGTGCCGGGCATTCAACCACTGCCCGGCGCCTCTGTGATCACCCCATCGGGCGGGCGGCAAACCCCGCAGCGACGGGCCCGGCCGCTGCTGACGGGGCCGGACGGGGCCGGACGGTCGGTGGCGTGGCGCATGCTGGAGGGCGTGCCCCCCGCTCCCGGCTCCGCGGCCGCCGCTGCGCCCGACGGCGTGCGCCGGCCCGAGCCGCGCCTGCGGCTCGTGCCGGACCAGTCGCGGGCGGACGCCCCGCGGGCCGGCGACCCGCGGGCCGGCGCGGCCGAGGGGCGCGGGGGCGAGGACCGCGGGGGCGAGGGGCGCGGGGACGCGCTGCTCGCGGCCCTGCTGCAGGCGCCCGGCCGGGACGGCCGGCTGCTGCACGTCGAGCGCACGCCGGCCCGCGGGGCGCGGACGGCGCCCTGGCCCGGCTGGGTCGCCCCGGAGGTGCGCGCCGCGCTGGAGCGGCAGGGCGTCGCCGCGCTGTGGGCCCACCAGGCGAGCGCCGCGCAGGCGGCGTGGGAGGGCCGCCACGTCGTCGTCTCGACGGGGACGGCGTCCGGGAAGTCGCTGGCGTACCAGCTCCCGGGGCTCACCCGCGTGCTCGAGGGCCGCGCGGCACCCGACGGCCGCGGGGCGACCGTGCTGCACCTCTCCCCGACCAAGGCGCTCGCCGCCGACCAGGCCCGCGCCCTGGCCGAGCTCGAGCTGCCGGGCCTGCGGGCCGCCCTCCTCGACGGCGACACCCCGTCCGAGGAGCGGGCCTGGGTCCGTGACCACGCGTCGTGGGTGCTGTCCAACCCGGACATGCTCCACGCGAGCGTGCTGCCCGACGCCCAGCGCTGGGCGCGCTTCCTCCGGTCGCTCTCGGTGGTGGTCGTCGACGAGTGCCACACCTACCGCGGCGTCTTCGGCTCGCACGTCTCGGCGGTGCTGCGCCGGCTGCGCCGCCTGTGCGCGCGCTACGGCTCCGAGCCCGTGTTCGTGCTGGCCTCCGCCACCGTGGCGGAGCCCGCACGGCACGCCGAGGCGCTGACCGGGCTGCGGCACGTCGAGGTCACGGAGGACGCCTCGCCCCGCGGGGGATCGGTGCTCGCCTTCTGGGAGCCGCCCGTCCTGCCCGGCCGCGGACCGGACGGCGCGCCCGCTCGGCGCAGCGCCGGCGCCGAGAGCGCCGAGCTGCTGGCCGACCTCGTGCTGGGCGGTGCCCGCTCGCTCGCCTTCGTGCGCTCGCGCAAGGGGGCCGAGGCGCTCGCGCTGCAGGCGGCGCGGGTGCTCGACGAGGCGGGCGCGCCCGGGCTGGCGTCGCGGGTCGCGGCGTACCGGGCGGGCTACCTGCCCGAGGACCGCCGCGCGCTGGAGGCGGCGCTGTCGCGCGGCGACCTGCTCGGCGTCGCGAGCACCCCCGCCCTGGAGCTCGGCGTCGACGTGACCGGCATGGACGCCGTCGTGCTCGCCGGCTGGCCGGGGACGCACGCGTCGCTCTGGCAGCAGGCCGGGCGCGCGGGGCGCGACGGGCGGCAGGCGCTGGCCGTGCTGGTCGCCGCCGACGACCCGCTCGACACGTACCTCGTGCACCACCCGGAGGCCGTCGTCGGCCGTCCGCTGGACGCGACCGTGCTCGACCCGGCCAACCCGTACGTCCTCGGGCCGCACCTCTGCGCGGCCGCGGCGGAGCTGCCGCTGACAGAGGCGGACGAGGCGTACTTCGGTCCGGGTCTCTCCGCGGTCTGCGACGCCCTCGTGCAGCGCGGGGCCCTGCGCCGCCGGCCGGGCGGGTGGTACTGGACGCGCCAGGAGCGGCCGACCTCGTCCGTCGGCCTGCGCGGGACCGGCCAGCCGCCGGTGCGGGTCGTCGAGGCGCGTACGGGCCGGGTCCTCGGCACCGTCGACGCCGCCGCCTCCCACGCCGCCGTCCACCGCGGCGCCGTGCACGTGCACCGCGGCGAGACCCACCTCGTCCGCGAGCTCGACCTCGAGGACGGCGCCGCCCTCGTCGAGCGGGCGGAGCTGGACTGGACCACCACGGCGCGCGAGCTCACCGACATCACGGTCGTGGCGGAGGAGCGCGCGACGGCGTGGGGCGACGCCCGGCTCTGCTACGGCGAGGTCGAGGTCACGAGCCAGGTCGTCTCGTTCGCCCGGCGCCGGGTGCTGACGGGCGAGCTGCTGGGCGAGGAGCTGCTCGACCTGCCCGCCCGCTGCCTGCGCACCCGCGCCGTGTGGTGGACGGTCACGGAGGACCAGCTGGCCCGGGCCGAGCTCGACCCGACGGACGTCCCCGGGGCCGCCCACGCTGCGGAGCACGCCTCCATCGGGCTGCTCCGGCTGGTCGCGACGTGCGACCGGTGGGACATCGGCGGCGTCTCCACCGCCCGCCACCCCGACACCGGCCTGACGACCGTGTTCGTCTACGACGGCTCCCCGGGCGGCGCGGGCTTCGCCGAGCAGGGCTGGCTGCGTGCCCGCCGCTGGCTCACCGCGACCCTCGAGGCGGTCGCGGCCTGCCCCTGCAGCGAGGGCTGCCCGTCGTGCGTGCAGTCGCCGAAGTGCGGCAACGGCAACTCCCCGCTCGACAAGGCGGGCGCCGTGCGCCTGCTGCGGGTGCTGCTCGACGGTGCTCCCTGACCCCGCGCTGAGCGAGGGCTGAGCGGGCCCTCCCGGTCCTCGCCGCGTCGCTCGACCGGGGGACTCCGGCCTGGTCGAGGAGTAGGCGGCGCGCGCGGCGGGAAGCCTCCGCCCGACGAAGGAGGCACTCCCATGCTGCTGCTCGCCCTGCTGCTGATCGTCGCCGCCGGTGCCGCGACCGCGGTCATGCTCGCCCGCGCCGACGAGAGCCTCACGATCTCGATCTCGGGCTGGGACATCTCGACCTCGGCCCGCGAGGTGTTCGTGGCGGGCGCCGTGGCCGGTCTCGTGCTGGCCCTCGGCCTGTGGCTGCTCAAGGCGTCGCTGTCGCGCAGCCGCCGTCGCCGGCAGGAGGTGCGGGAGCTCCAGCGCTCGCGGCGGACCGAGGTGGAGCGGCTCGAGGCCGAGAAGGCCGAGCTCGAGTCGCGCCTGCGGCGCGAGCGGGCCGCCAGCGGCACGACGGCAGCCTCGGGCAGCACCGGTAGCACCGCGACCAGCGGCGCTGCTCCCAACGAGGGGCGCGTGGTCGACACCGCCGCCCGCGACGGGCGCACGGTCGGCGGCAGCGCTCCCGACGCGCGCGAGATCGACCTGCGCGACCGCGAGGGCGCGACCGTGCGCGCCGACGGCAGCCCGCGCTCCTGAGCCTGCTCCGCCCTCCGCGCCCCCGAGCGGGGCGGCCGAGGCCGAGGCCCGTGCCGGGACGCCGAGGGGCGAACTGAGCTCGACCTGGACGTCGACGCGCCCGGCGGCTCCCGCGCTGCAGGCCAGCAGCTCGGCTGGGCGCGGCGAGGCGCGGACCACCCTCGCTGCCGCGGCGCACGGCTCGTCAGCGGCGACGGCCAGCTGCGCCCGCGCAGCCTCGAGAGCGGCGGTGTCCGCCAGCGCCGCTGCCTCGTGGCGCGCCACCACGGCACTGCCGAGCGCCACGCCGGCGAGCGCGACGGCGAGCACGACCACCGCGCCGGCGAGCACGAGCACGGTGGCGCTGCCCCGCTCGCGCGCTGGTGTGCCGCACCGGGACCGGGCGGCAGTGGCGCTCATGGGGAGTCCGCGAGGCGTGCGGACTCGGTCGGCACCACCTGCCGGGCGGTGACCTCCAGCTCGTGCAGCCCGGGCAGCCCGGGCGGCAGGCGCCACGCGACGACGACGGTGACGACCTGGTCGTCCGCGGCCACCTCGACCCGCGCCCCGGGAGGGGCGGCGGCGGAGGCGAGCGCGCGGACGCGTCCCGGGTCATCACCCCTAGCGGCCGCCCGGGCCGCGGCGCCTGCAGCGTCGGCGCACTGCACCTGTCGTACGGCGAGCAGGACGACGGAGACGGCCACGAGGACCGCGACCACCAGAGCAGGGAGGGCGAGGGCCGCCTCGGCGGTCACCATCCCCAGGTCGCTCCTCCGAGCGTCGTCCCGCGCGCCGGTGCGGAGCCGGCGTGCGCCGTCCTCGCCCGTCACCCGGCCACCGCGAGGGCACGCGCGACGAGCCCGCTGAGCAGGCCCGCGACCGTCGCGCTGGTCAGCACCTTGAGCAGCAGGGCGGCGAAGCCGCAGGCGGCGAGGGTGCCGACGGCGTACTCCGCCGTGGTCATCCCCGCGTCCCCGCTTCCCCCCGTGCGGCTCATGCGCGCGAGGCGACGGGCTCGAGCGCCCAGCAGCAGCAGGACGACGGGCAGGCGGCGGGGACGGGGGACGGGCACGGTTCCTCCTGGAGGGGTGGGCGGGTCGAGCTCGAGCCTCGTCCGGGCTCCCACCTCCCACCAGGGCTCGGGGCGCGGCTGGGGATGACCGCGGTCTGCGACGCGACGGGCCCCTGGGGACGGAGGTCAGGCGAGCAGGCTCAGGCCCGTACGGACCACGGCTGGGACGACCGCGACGAGGAGGAACGCCGGCAGGAAGCAGCCGGTCAGCGGCAGGGCCAGGCGGGTGCCGAGGCGGCGCACCTCCGCAGTGGCACGGGCTGCTCGCTCGCGCCGCACCTGCTCGGCGACCTGGGCGACGGCGTCCGCGACGGGCACCCCCTCGCCCGCTCCCCCGGTGAGGACGCTCGCGAGCGGGCGGAGGAGCGCGTGCTCCGCGAGGAGCGCTGCCACCTCCTCGGGAGGCGCGCCGAGACCGAGCGCAGAGCCGGCACTGCGCAGCCGCCCGGCCGTGGGCCCGTGCCCGGCCCCGGACGCCGCTCCGAGCGCCCGGCCGAGAGGGGCGCCGCTGCGCAGGCAGGCGACGAGCACGTCGAGCACGACCGCGAGCTCGTCGAGGTCGGCGAGGCGTGGCGGAGGCTCCCGCCGGGCGGCGAGCACGCGGCGCAGGCAGGCCGCCGCGAGCAGGCCGAGCAGCAGGTGCGCGGCGTCGGGCCGGAGCAGGGCGGGCACGGGAGCGACGACCCAGGGGAGCAGGGCGCGCAGGTCCCCGCTCGCACGAGGCCGCCGGGCGCTGGGTGCAGCTGGAGCAGGCGGCGGCAGGGTGCGCAGCCGACGGCGGCCGTCGGGGGCCGCGGCGACGAGGACCAGGGCGCCGGCCGCCGCGCCCGCCACCAGCGGCAGCGCACTCACCGCGCCCCAGTGGGCAGCGCGCGGTGCACGAGCAGGGACCACCAGCCGCCGCCGCCGAGCACGAGCAGGGCGGCACCCACCGCGCACCCGACTCCCCAGGGGCTCGCCACCAGGTCTCCCGCGCCGGGGAGCCCGAGCGGAGGCCCCAGCAGGAGCGCACCCACCGGCAGAGCGGCGAGCAGCCTCACCGTGGCCACCGGAGCGGCGAGCTCGACGGCGACGCTCCGCCGGAGCTCGAGGTCCTCCCGGCAGCCGGCGGCGAGGTGCTCGACCGCGTCGGCGAGCGCGGCGCCCGACTCGCCTGCGACGCGCGCGCAGAGGGCGAGGCGCACCAGCACGGGTACGCCGGCAGCACGACCTGCGGCCTCGAGCGCGGGCGCGGGCGCCTCCCCGCGGGCCGCGCACTGGACGGCCGGGTCGAGCAGCGGGGCCAGGGCAGGTGCGCTCGAGCGCTGCGCCACCCGCCAGGCCGACGAGGCCGGCGCTCCGCTGCGCAGCGCCGCCGCCAGGGCGTCGAGCGCCGTGGGCAGCCCAGCGAGCACCTCGTCGCGCACCCGCCGTGCCGCCACCCGTCGCCGGACGAGCAGACCGCCCGCGAGGACCGCCGCCGCCACCGCAGCCCAGGCGGGGCGCACGAGCGCCAGCAGAGCGAGAGGGACCGCGAGGTCGAGCCCGCGCTCGTACGCCGGCCGGACGCGCGGGCGCGCCAGCGCGCGGAGCCTCGCGCGGGCGGTCGGCGTCCGCCCACCGAGCGTGACGAGCAGGGCCGCGCAGGCAGCTGCGAGGGCGGCAGGAGGGTTCACGTCCCCTGCCGCTCGAGGAGTGCCGCGAGACGGGGCCATCCCGGCCCCCGACCGGCGGGTGTCCATGCGGTCGAGACGGTGCACCCGCCAGCAGCGTCCGGCTCGAGCACGCCGAGGGAGCTCACCCGGCGGCCCTCCCTGGTCCGCTCGACGTGGACGACCGCGTCGAGGCCGGCCAGCAGCTGGCTCGCGGTGGCCGCGGCGTCCATCCCCGCCGGTGCGGCGAGCGCCGCGATGCGGGCCGGGACGGCACCGGGCGAGCGCGCGTGCAGCGTCCCGCAACTGCCCTCGTGCCCGGTGTTGAGGGCGGCGAGGAGCTCGACGACCTCCGCGCCGCGCACCTCCCCCACGACCAGCCGGTCGGGCCGCATGCGCAGGGCCTGCCGCACCAGCTCGCGCAGCGGCACCGCGCCCCGGCCCTCGGCGTTGGACGGCCGCCCCTCCAGCGAGAGGGCGTGGGGGTGGCGGGGCGCCAGCTCGGTGGTGTCCTCGGCGACGACGAGCCGCTCGTCGTCCGGCACGAGGCCGAGCAGGCAGGCGAGCAGCGTGGTCTTGCCCGAACCGGTGCCCCCCGTGACGAGGAAGGAGGCGCGGGCCGCGACGAGCGAGTGGAGCAGCTCCGCGGCGCCGGGGTCGACGCTGCCGTCCTCGACGAGCTCGTCGAGCGAGCGGTGCTGCTGGCGCAGGACCCGCAGCGAGAGGTGGGTACCGCCGACGGCGACCGGGGGGACCACGGCGTGCAGCCGGACGCCGCCCGGCAGCCGGGCGTCGACCCACGGGGCCGCGTCGTCGAGCCGGCGCCCGCACCTGGCCGCCAGGCGCACGGCGAGCCGGCGCACCTGTCCCTCGTCGCCGAAGCGCACCGCTGAGCGCACGAGGCCGTGCCCCCGGTCGACCCAGACCTCGCCGCCTGCGTTGACGAGGACGTCGGTGACCTCCGGGTCGGCCAGCAGCGGCTCGAGCGGGCCGGCGCCCGACAGCTCCGCCTGCAGCGTGCCGACGGCGGCGAGCACGGCGGAGGAGGACAGCGGGCAAGGAGCCTCCGCGCGCACGAGGTCGGCGACGGCCAGCGCCTCCGGCTCGCCCCCGTCCTCCGCGAGGCGACGACGCACTGCTGCGAGGACGCGGGCGTCGAGCGCGGCTGCGGCCCCGCTCACGCCGCCCGGTCCTCGGCGCGCGGCAGCGTGAGGAGCAGGCTCCGGCACAGGGCGGCGAGCGGCCCCCGGCCCGTACGCGCGGGTGGCTCTCCGCGCTCGAGCGCCAGCGCGAGCCCGGGCTCCGGGGCGAGCTCGCCGGCGAGCGGCAGGTCGAGGGCGTCGGCGACGAGCTCGGCGGGGAGGCCGGAGGGCGCCGGACCGCGCACGACGAGCCGCAGGTCGGCGACGCGCTCGCGCAGCCTCCCCGAGACGGCCGCCGCTGCAGCGGTGGCGCGCACCTCGGCCGGGGTGATGAGCAGCGCCACGTCGAGCGCGTCGAGGGCGGCCGAGCTGGCCGGGTCCCACCAGCGCGGCAGGTCCACCACCACGAGCGAGCGCGAGCGGCGCAGCCCGGCGAGCACGTCGAGGACGGCCTCCTCCGGCGCGACGAGCGAGGGCCCGAGGGGGCTGCGCTCCCACGACAGCACGAGCAGCCCGTCGACCTCGGGCGGTCCGTCGTCCGCGCCGAGCGGCGGCACGCCGTCGCCACCGCCCCACCGGGCGCCCGGGCAGTCCTCGGCCCCGAGCACGAGGTCGATGCCGCCGCCCAGGGGGTCCGCGTCGAGGAGCGCGGTGGGGACGCCCTCCCGGGCTGCGGTCACCGCGAGCGCGCACGCCAGTGTCGTGGCCCCCGCTCCCCCGCGGCCGGGCACGACGCCGACGACGACCCCGTCGTCCACCGCGGCGGGGTCCGTGCGGGCGAGCCGCTGGAGCAGCCACGGCTCGGCCGAGGGCATGACGACGACGTGGTCGGCAGCCGTCGCCGCGGCCAGCTCGAAGGTGAGGTCCTCCTCGTCGGCTCCGACGAGCACGAGGTCGCGCCGGTGCGGCAGCCCGCGGGCCGCCAGGGCGAGGGCGGAGTCGGCGCCGACGAGCACGAGCGGCGCCATCGCCCAGCGGCGGCCGGTCACCTCGTGGGCCGTCACGACGTCGAGGCCGACCCCGGCGGCGGCGGCGAGCCTGGTGAGGACGGCGTGGAGCTCCGGGTCGGAGCTCAGCAGGAGGGGCGGGGTCATCGCGGGCCTTTCCGTCGTCGAGCGGCGACGGGGACCCGCCGCACGGCGACGGTGCCGCGCAGACGGTGAGGGCACGAGGAGCGTGGGCCGACCTGGGGACGACACGGCCGGGCAGCACAGGCGGCGCCTGTGGAGGACGGGGCCGGCGCGCCCAGGACGTGCATGATCACGGGGAAGGGGGCTGGAGGCGCACGCGCGCCGGGAAGTCGGAGAGCGCCCCAGGACGTGCATGATCAAGGGGAGGGCTGGGGGCGCACGCGCGCGCCGGGAAGTCGGAGAGCGCCCCAGGACGTGCATGATCACGGGGGAAGCGCCCGAGACCTGCATGATCACGGGGAAGGGGCCGCCCGAGACCTGCATGATCACCGCGCGGCGGCGGCGCTGCCAGCGCGACCTGGGCCCGGACGTGGGACGGCCCCCGCTGGGGGGGGTAGCGGGGGCCGTCACTCCTCGCATCCGGCTCGGGGGGGAGGAGCCGGATCCGCGGCGCCGGCGGCTAGGCCAGCCGACGAGTCCATCGTGGACCCGTCCCGGCCAAAAGGCAAACGACGCGCCCGCGGCGCTGTCGGCGCCCCGCGGCTCCGTCGCCGGGCGCGCGCAGACGTACCCCGGCGACCCCCACGCCACCCGACCCCGACGCCCGCGGCACGCGCACTGCCTATGCTCCCGTGCGTGAGCGCGACGACCGGCGGCGTACGGGCCGCGGCGTTCTTCGACCTCGACAAGACGGTGATCGCCCGGTCGAGCTCGCTCGCCTTCAGCCGGGCGTTCCGGCGGGCCGGGCTGCTGACCCGGCGCAGCGAGCTGCGCAGCGCGCTCGCGCACGTGGGCTACCTGCTCGGCGCCGACGGCACCCAGCAGGTCGAGCGGCTCGGCCGCGTGCTCACGTCCCTCGTGACCGGCTGGGAGGTCGCGCTGGTGCAGCGGCTGGTCGCCGAGACCGTGCACGAGCTCATCGACCCCATCGTCTACGCCGAGGCCCTGGCGCTGATCGAGGAGCACCGCGCGGCGGGACGCGACGTCGTCATCGTCAGCGCGTCGGGCGCCGAGGTCGTGGAGCCCGTGGGCCGGCTGCTCGGCGCCGCGCACGTCCTGGCCACGCAGCTCGCGGTCGACGACGGCCGCTACACCGGCGAGATCGAGAGCTGGGTGCACGGCGAGGCCAAGGCCGCGGCGGTCCGCGCGCTGGCCGACGAGGTCGGCTACGACCTCGCCGCGAGCTGGGCGTACAGCGACTCGGCGAGCGACCTGCCCATGCTCGAGGCGGTCGGCCACCCCGCGGTGGTCAACCCCGATCGGGCGTGGCGGCGCACGGCCGTCGCGCGGGGGTGGCCGGTGCTGGAGTTCCGCCGTCCGGTCCGGCTGCCGCGGCGGCGGCGCCGCGTGGTCGCCGCGGCAGTCGCGCTCGTCGCGCTCGTCGCGCTCGCCGCCCTGGTGCTGCCGCTGCGACGAGGGCGGCGGTGAAGGCCCCGCGCGTCGCCGGCACCGTCCTGCTGGCGGTCCTGCTCGTGCTCGGCGCCGTGCGCCTCGTGACCCTGGGCACCGGGACGACCGCCGGGGCGGCCGCGACGGCACCGTCGTTCGCCGCCGCGGTTCCCGAGGCGACCGACCCGCCGGGGCTCACCGCGGAGGACCCGACCGTCGACAGCGCGGGCGGCGACCTGCTCGTCCGGCTGCGCCTGCACGACGGCGACGACACCCCGGTCGTCCTCACCGCACTCATCGCGGACCCGCCCTTCACCGGCGAGCTGCCGGCCGGCGGGTTCGCCGTCGGCGCGCACCAGGACGCGGCCGTCGTCGTGCGGTGGCCGGGAGGGCCGGACTGCACCCGCGACGTGCCCGACGAGATCGTCGGCGACCTGCACTGGACGGGCACCCGCGGCGGCCAGCCGGCCAGCGGGGCCGTGCCCGGTGGCGACCTCGAGGCACTGGCCCGGCAGGTGTGGCTCGACACCTGCGCGGGGCGGCCGACGGAGGGCGGCGTCCCCCGTACCAGCTAGACCGGCGTCGTGGCAGGCTGTCCGCGGTGCTGCTCGGGCAGCGGCAGCGCAGGACACGGAGCGAAGGAGCATCGTGAGCGACGGCACGACGACCCGCGGGACGAGCAGCGCTGCGCAGGCGGGCCTCTCCAACCTGCTGCACGAGGAGCGCCGGTTCCCGCCGAGCGCCGAGTTCTCCGCGCAGGCCAACGGCCAGCCCGACCTCTACGACCGGGCCGCAGCCGACCGCGTCGGGTTCTGGGAGGAGCAGGCGCGCGCCCTGCACTGGGACACCCCGTGGGACACCGCGCTCGAGTGGGACGCGCCCTTCGCCAAGTGGTTCGTGGGCGGCACCCTCAACGTCGCCTACAACTGCGTCGACCGGCACGTCGAGGCCGGGCACGGCGACCAGGTGGCCATCCACTGGATCGGCGAGCCGGGCGACACCCGCACGATCACGTACGCCGACCTCCAGCGCGAGGTCGCGAAGGCCGCCAACGCGCTGACCGAGCTCGGCGTGCAGAAGGGCGACCGCGTCGCGATCTACCTGCCGATGGTCCCGGAGGCCGCGGTCGCGATGCTCGCCTGCGCCCGCATCGGCGCCCCGCACTCGGTGGTGTTCGGCGGCTTCTCCGCCGACGCGCTGGCGAGCCGCATCGACGACGCGAGCGCGAAGCTCGTCATCACCGCCGACGGCGGCTACCGGCGCGGCGCCCCGTCAGCGCTCAAGCCCGCGGTCGACGAGGCGGTCGCGCGCACGACGAGCGTCGAGAAGGTGCTCGTGGTGCGGCGTACGGGCCAGGACGTCGCGTGGGACGACGCGAAGGACGTCTGGTGGCACGAGGTCGTGGACCGCCAGCCGGACACCCACGCGTACGAGCCGCACGACGCCGAGCACCCGCTGTTCATCCTCTACACCAGCGGGACCACGGCGAAGCCGAAGGGCATCCTGCACACGACGGGCGGCTACCTCACGCACGTCTCCTACACGCACCGCTACGTCTTCGACCTCAAGCCCGACAGCGACGTCTACTGGTGCTCGGCGGACATCGGCTGGGTGACCGGCCACTCCTACATCGTGTACGGGCCGCTGGCCAACCGCGCGACGCAGGTGATGTACGAGGGGACGCCGGACACCCCGCACAAGGGCCGGCTGTGGGAGATTGCCCAGGAGTACGGCGTCACCATCCTCTACACGGCCCCGACCCTCATCCGCACGATGATGAAGTGGGGCGAGGAGATCCCCCAGGGCTACGACCTGTCGGCGCTGCGCGTGCTCGGCAGCGTGGGCGAGCCGATCAACCCCGAGGCCTGGGTCTGGTACCGCCGGGTCATCGGCGGCGACCGGACCCCGATCGTCGACACGTGGTGGCAGACCGAGACCGGTGGGCTGATGATCTCGCCGCTGCCCGGCGTCACGACGCTGAAGCCCGGCTCGGCGCAGCGCCCGCTGCCCGGCATCAGCGCCGAGGTCGTCGACGACTCCGGCAACCCGGTGCCCAACGGCGGGGGCGGCTACCTCGTGCTGACCGAGCCGTGGCCCGGCATGCTGCGCGGGATCTGGGGCGACGACGCGCGCTACACGGAGACGTACTGGTCGCGGTTCCCCGGCCGCTACTTCGCCGGTGACGGCGCGAAGAAGGACGACGACGGCGACATCTGGCTGCTCGGCCGCGTCGACGACGTCATGAACGTCTCGGGCCACCGCATCTCCACGACGGAGGTCGAGTCCGCACTGGTCTCGCATCCCAAGGTCGCGGAGGCCGCGGTCGTGGGGGCGACCGACCCGACGACCGGGCAGGCGATCGTCGCCTTCGTCATCCCCCGCGGAGACGCCGCCGCGGCCACCGCCCAGGGCGATGCGCTGGTCCAGGAGCTGCGCAACCACGTGAGCAAGGAGATCGGCCCGATCGCCAAGCCCCGCCAGATCCTCGTCGTGGCCGAGCTGCCCAAGACCCGGTCGGGCAAGATCATGCGTCGGCTGCTGCGCGACGTGGCCGAGAACCGCTCCGTCGGCGACGTCACGACGCTCGCCGACTCGACGGTGATGGACCTCATCAGCCAGCAGCTGCCGGCCGCCGCCAGCAGCGAGGACTAGCCGCGTCCTGCCGGTCGGCGGCCGGTCTGCAGCCCAGTGCTGCATCCGGCCGCCGGACCGGGCATGATCGTCCGCGCAGGTGTGACCGCGCGCCTCGGAGGGGACAGGGCGACCATGTCGACGACGTACCACAACAGCACCGGTGACGTGACCGTCACGGTCCCCGGCGGCGAGGAGCCCTCCCTCGGGAAGCTCGTCGCGTCCGCGACCAAGGACCTTTCCGCGCTGGTGCGGGCCGAGGTCGAGCTCGCGAAGACCGAGCTCCGCAACGAGGTCAAGCACGCCGTCGCCGGCAGCGGCATGTTCATCGTGGCGGGCCTGCTCGGCCTGCTCGCGCTCATCATGCTGGTCATCGCCGCGGCCCTCGGGCTGACCGCGCTGGGGCTCCCGAACAGCCTCGCCTTCCTCATCGTGGCGATCGTCATCCTCCTGGTGGCAGGCGGCCTCGTCTTCATCGGCATCAAGCAGGTCAAGCGGATCAGCGCACCCGAGCGCACGATCCGCACGACCAAGGACAGCGTGTCCCTCATCAAGGGGTCGGCGAAGCACTGACCCGCGTGGCCGTGCTGGACGCCTCCACCGCCCTCGTCGAGGGTCCGTGGGAGCACCGCATGGTCGCCGCCGGTGGTGCGCGCTTCCACGTCGCCGAGGCCGGCGAGGGCCCGTTGGTCCTGCTGCTGCACGGGTTCCCGCAGTTCTGGTGGACCTGGCGGCACGTCATCCCCGCGCTCGCGTCTGCCGGCGTACGGGCTGTCGCGATGGACCTGCGCGGCTACGGCGCCAGCGACAAGCCGCCGCGCGGCTACGACCCCGCGACGCTCGCGTCCGACGTCGTGGGCGTGGTCCGCGCGCTCGGCGCCGCCGACGCCGTCGTCGTCGGCAACGGGCTCGGCGGTCTGCTCGGGTGGACGGCGGCGGTGGCGTACCCGAAGCAGGTGCGCGGCCTGGTCGCCATCGGCGCGCCGCACCCCCTGCGCTTCCGCGCGGCCGTCGGACGCGACCCCGCGCAGCTCGCCGTGAGCCGGCACGTCCTCGGCTTCCAGCTCCCGCTGCTGCCGGAGCGCCGGCTGGTCGAGGACGACGCGGCGTACGTCGGGCACCTGCTCCGCGCATGGTCCGCGCAGCCACCGGCGGACGAGGTCGTCGAGACCTACCGGCAGGCGATGCGGATCGCCGGCGTGGCGCACAGCTCGCTGGAGTACAGCCGCTGGGCGGTGCGCTCGCTGGTGCGCCCCGACGGAGCGAGGTACGCGCGGGGCATGCGAGTGCCGGTCAAGGCCCCCGTCCTGCACCTGCACGGAGCCGAGGACCACGCGGTCCTGTCGCGCACGGCGGCGGGGTCGGCCGCGCACGTCACCGGCTACTACCGCTGGCAGCTCGTCCCCGGAGCGGGCCACTTCGTCCAGGAGGAGGCCCCCGAGGTCGTCGTCCGCGAGGTGCTGGCGTTCTTAGGCGAGCAGGGGCTCGTCGCATGAGCGAGCGCGACCGGGACCCCCAGGGGCGCGCGCAGAACTCGCGCCCGCGTGACTCCCTCGGCCGCCCGCTGCCGCCCGGGTCGGCGGGTGTCCCGCGCATCCCCGACGAGCTGGTGCTGCCGCCGCGTGAGGCGCTCGTCCGTGCGCAGGAGCTGCTCGACGACGGCATGCCCTTCCACGCCCACGAGATCCTCGAGGGCACGTGGAAGGCCGCCCCCGACGAGGAGCGCGAGCTGTGGCAGGGGCTCGCGCAGCTCTGCGTCGGGCTCACGCACCTGGCCCGGGGGAACGCCCGCGGGGGACGGGCACTGCTGCTGCGCGCGGCCGACCGGCTGGACACGTACGCCGGTCAGCGGCCGTACGCCGTGCGCACCGAGGAGCTCGCCGCCTTCGCCCGCGAGGTGGCAGGAGCGTCTGTGGCGCAAGCGGTCCCGCCGCCTCGCCTCGTGCAGGACTGAGAGTCTCGGGGCAAGGCTCTCGCACAAGGATGGCCTGCGGTCGTGAGTCCCCGGCGCTCGGACTACGGGGTAGGGGCGATGGAGCTCGCGATCCGCTCGAGCTGGCGGGCCGTGTAGGCGCGGGCTCCAGGCACCTGGGGCACGCTCCAGACCGTCAGGTGGTGGTCCGTCGCGAGGTCCTGCCACGTGACGAAGAGGCCGCCATTGATGGTGTCGCGCAGCACCTTCGCCTGTTGTCCGCGCACCCGGACCGCCCCCACCACCGCGACGTGCGCCTGGTCCCAGGGGTGCGGGGCGTCGATGTACACGGTCACGTCCGGCCGCGTCGCGGCGTCGACCGGCATCATCGCACGGGGCGGATGGAGCGCATCGGACCAGCGCCGCCACCAGCCGCGGGTGCCGCTGGGCGCGCCCTCGGACGCCAGCTCGTAGCCCGGCGGCAGCGCCGTGGGCGACAGGTCGTAGGAGGCCCCGACGACGGGCACGGGCACCTGCCGCCCCTGCTCCACCGTGACGACCGTCCTCGTCCCGACCGGCGCTTCCAGGGTCACGCCGAGGTTCTCGTCGTTCTCCGTGCACGCGTGACTTCCGGGGTCGTGCGCCTCGTCCCTCGTCCGCTGGACCTCCACCGTGACACGGACGGACGCTGCGGACTCCGCGACCGTCGCGCGGGCGGTCCCCTCGCACGGCCAGCTCGCACCCCCGGCGTACTGCAGGCGCAGCCGGCGTGGGTCCCGCTCCATGCGGATCCCATGCACGGCCCGCTGTTCCCAGACGGGGTGGCGCAGGACGACAGGGTGGGGTGCCGCGGTCGGCGGCACGTACCGCGGCGCCTGTGCCGGTGCGAGCCCGGGCGGACGGTGGACCGCGAGGACCGCGCTTGCGGCAACGACCACGACGACGGCGGCGGTGACGGCCGACCGCCGCCGCCGGTCCTGCCGGTGCACGTGCGCGATCACGGCCGTGCCGGACAGCGGCGGCAGGTCGGCGCAGTCCTTCAGCGGCGCCAGGAGGTCCTGCGGTGTCGTCGGAGTCATCAGCGTCCTTCCGCGAGAGCGGCGGCACCAGCGTCGGCGCGCAGCTTGGCGAGAGCGCGGGATGCCGTGCTCTTGACGGTTCCGCGGGCGATGTCGAGCTCGGCGGCTGTCTGCTCCTCGCTGAGGTCCTCGAGGTAGCGCAGGACGACGACGGCCCGCTCCCGTGCGGTGAGCGCGAGGAGCGACGCCCTCAAGGACTCGCGCACATCGCTCCGCTCCGCCTCATCCGGTCCGGGCAGCTCGGGCGGCTCGACGAAGCGCTCCCGGGCGAGCCGCCGCCACCAGGAGATGTTCGCGTTCAGCACCGCGCGCCGGGCGTAGGCGTACGCGTCCTGCTGGCGGACCCTGCCCCAGTGGCGGTAGGTCCCCGCGAGCGCCGTCTGCACGAGATCCTCGGCCCGGTGCCGGTCCCCGCAGACGAGCCAGGCGACGTGCAGCAGGCGCTGTGAGGTAGCGGCGACGAAGGCCACGAACTCCTCGTCGCGCTCCGGGGGCTGCCGCACGTTGCTCACACTGCCTGGTACGCGCCGGTGCCTCCAGAGGTTCTGCGTACGCTGCCCGGCGTGCCGCGCCCTCTCAGCGAACGCTCCGCGACGTACGACGAGGTCGGTGCGACGTGTCCGGCCGAGCCCGAGTGGCGCGCCCGGCCACGCGGCTACCGGTCGTTCGAGCGGACGGTCGTCGTCGGTCACGGCGAGCACCTGTGGCGCAGCGCTTCCGCGGCCCTGCTCGCGTGGGAGGTGAAGACGTGCAGCGGCTTCGAGGTCCACCCCGCCGGCCGCGTACGCACCGGGCAGCGCCTCGAGCTGCTCGCCCGGATCGGTCCCCTCCGCCTGCGGGAGCCGGTCTTCATCGCCGCGGTCGTCGACGAGCCGGACCGACGGGGGTTCGCGTACGGCACGCTCGACGGGCACCCCGTCGCTGGCGAGGAGGCTTTCGTGCTGCACCGCGAGGGGGACGAGGTCTGGCTGACCCTGCGCTCGCTGACCCGACCGCCGCGCGGGCGCTGGCGCCTGGCCTTCCCCGCCGTCCTCGTCGCGCAGCGCGTCTACCGCAGGAGGTACGCCCGCGCCCTGCGCCCCTGAGGCCGGGCCCGCCGCCGGCCCCCGCACGATGAGGCAAGGACTCCGCCGCCTTGGGTGCACCCCGTTGACGGCGTGCGCGCCCTCCTCGGATCCTGGCGGCAGGCCCGCGAGTCCGTCGCGACCGTGGGCGCACGGAGGTGAGCCGTGAGCAGCCAGTTCCTCAGCTACGTCAGACGAGACGAGCCGGCGGTGCGTACCCTCGCGGCTGCGCTGACCCTCGGCGGCTACGCGCCGTTCTTCGACGGCGACCTCAAGGGCGGGCAGGACTGGTGGGGGATCCTGCTCGACAAGATCGAAGCGGCTGATGCGTTCGTGCCGGTGCTCAGCGAAGGCTACGCGACCTCGCAACCGTGCCAGCTCGAGGCGGAGTACGCCGCACAGCTCGGCAAGCCGTTCCTCCCTCTGGCCCTGGACGGCGTCTCACCGGGCCTCTTCCCGCCGAGCATCTCGCGGGCGCAGTGGGTGCACTACTCCCCCACCGACCCCGCGACCATGCTGCGGGTCGTCGCGGCCCTCAACGGGCTGCCGCCGGCTCCACCGCTCCCCGACCCCCGGCCTCCACGCCCGGACGCGCCGGCGAAGTACATGAACCTGTTCAGCGAGGAGATCGGGGCTCCCGCCGAGATCCGTCGCGAGCGCCAGCTCGTCATCGTCGCGGACCTGAAGGCCCGGCTGCTCAGCGACGACCACGACGCGGTCGTGTTCCTCCTGCGCCAGCTGCGGTCCCGACCGGACGTGGCGTACCAGGCCGTGCAGCAGATCGACGAGGTGCTGCAGCGCGTGGCGACGCCCCGCGTACCGGCGGGCGCCCCCGGGCCCGGCCACGCGCCGGGTGTCCGGGTGCCGCTGCAGGCACCACCTCCGGGGCCGCGGTCGGTGCCCGAGGTCACCACGACGCCGCGAGCAGCCCCACCGGTCGTCACCGAGCCGCCGCACGAGACACCGAGCCGCCACCTGCTGCTGGCGGTGCTCGCCCTGCTGGTGCCCTACCCGGCTCTGGCAGCGACGTACGGCGCGGCCTACGCCGAGGCGACGAGCACGACAGAGACGAGCGTGACCACAGCGGTCTTCGCGTGCGCCGCCCTGCTCTGCGGTCTCGTCGCGGTCATCGCGGCGCTGCTCGTGCGGGGGCGGGCGGCAGGAGGGCGGACGGCTGCGGCGCGGACCGCGTCGCGGCGGGCGCGGCGCTGGGCGCTCGCGTCCTTCGCCCTCACCGTCGTCGGGGTGCTCTACGTCATCGGCTCCGTCGACTCGGCGACGAGCTCCAGCTGAGCCCTAGCCGGCCAGCTCCAGCTCGTGCAGCCGCTCTCCCCTGTGCCAGTCGGCGGAGTCGCCCAGCATCCGCTCGTCGATGCGCAGCACGATGCGCTGCAGGGCAGGGAGGTCCTGCACGGAGCTCAGCTCGGCGAGCGCGAGCCGGAGGCTGCGGGACATCGCTGCGGACCGCAGGGCCTGGCGGCCGAAGTCACGGGTGGCGGCGTACCCGCTGACGGCGCCTCCCACCGCCGGGACCAGCAGCGAGACGACGTCGACGACGCGTGGCAGGTCGCTGTCCTCGAGCAGGCCGGCGCTGTGGATCACCGCAGCGACCAGGCTGAGGGCGAAGAGCGCGAGCGCCAGCCGGGAGAGCTCGTGCTGGCGCCGCGCGCTCCGCTCTGCGACCTGCGCGTGGTAGTCGACCTGCGGGCGTACCCACTCCTCCACGAGACGGGTGTGGAGCTCGTCGACCTCGGGAACAGGCGGGGACGGTGGCAGGTGCCACCAGATCTCCCCCAGGGCCCGGTGGACCCACTCGTCCGCGGGGTCCTCGGCCGCGCGCTGGTCCTCGCCGCCCGGCGCTCCCTCGCTGCTGAAGGGCGCGAGGCCCACCAGCGCGAGGTACGGCGCGGAGCGGAGGCGCTCGGCCAGGTAGCGCGCGGACACCCAGCGCTCCAGCAGGTGCGCGCGCCGGGCGTACGCGAGGGTGACGACGAGCAGGGCGAGCGCCACCACCTCACCCCACACGACGTGCCGGTCGAGCTCGAAGACCAGCTGCAGCGCGACGACGGCGACGGCCGTCGGTGAGAGGACGTAGAGCAGCCGGCTGACGAGGCGGAACCGCCGTTGGAAGGCGAGGGCCGAGAGATCCGCTGCGCACCAGCGGGTCTGCAGGGCCTCGCCGAACGAGCCGCCGGGCTCCGCGGACGGCGCGTGGTCCCCGACCCAGCTGTTGAACTCGTCGAGGCGGCGCACCGCCTCGTCCGACAGCCGCGGACGCAGCGGGACGACCGGGTCGGGCAGCCAGTCCGCGGCCACGCTGCCCGTGGAGGGGTCCAGCCGGATGCGGCGCACGGGCACACCCGCCCGCGCGGCCAGGTCGAGCACGTCCCGCGTCCCGCCGACGCCGTCGGTCTCCCGGTCGTCGACGAGGGCGAGCAGCACGTCGCTGCGGGCGACCACGGCCTGACCGGCCGCGAGGTACGCGAGGTCGCGCGAGGCGACCGGAGGCAGACGGGTCGTGCTGCGGGCCGCGGCGAGCAGGGCGCGGAACTCCTCGCGCGACCGTTCGCTCCCGAAGTCGTCCTGGTAGTCCGCGGGTTCGAGCGGCAGCAGCACCTCGAGCCCGTGCCCGGCGGCGAGCCCCGCGCGGGCCACCAGCCGGTCGGCGCCCTCGGCGAGGGGCGACACCACGGTGATGCCGACCGGCGTCGCGCTCAGCGGAGGGAGTGCGAGGGAGTCGCGGATGCGCTCGAGCTCGTCGTCGACGACCGCTTGCAGCGCAGGGTCCGCCGCGGCGTACCGGCGTCCGGTCACGCCCACCCGGAACTCCAGCGGCACGGCGGGTCCGCGCCCGGTCGCACCCTGGGAGGCAGGAGACGGAGCCACGTCCGCAGGCTAGGACGCGCCAGCCCTCACGGGGGCGCGAGCGAGGACACGTTGCCCGAGCGGGAAGTCAGGGGTCGACGCGAGCAGGGGTGGACGGAGGAGTCCGCCCACCCCTGCCCCACCTGGGACGTCAGCTGACCGTGATGCCGCCCGTCAGGACGTCGGTCGTGGCGTCGGTGCTGACGTGCAGGTCGCGCGCGCCGGTGGCCGTGGTCCAGCCGCCGGCGATGGACCAGTACTGCAGCTGCCGCTTGGCGACGTGAATGGTGACGCTCCTGCTCGCCCCCGCGGGAACGGTCACCCGGGTGAACCCGGCCAGCGTGCGCGGCGCGAACTGGGCGCCTGCCGGCTGCGTCTTCGGAGCGTCGAGGTACACCTGCGGCGTGGTGTCGCCGGCCTTGCTCCCGGTGTTGGACACCGTGAGGGTGACGTCCACGCCACCGTCCTCGGCCGGCGCCGTGGTGAGCCCGGAGTACTGGAAGGTGCTGTACGACAGGCCGTACCCGAAGGGGTACAGCGGTGTCTCGTGGTTCGCGGCGAAGAACCGGTAGCCGATGTCGACGCCCTCGGAGTACGTCGTCAGGCCGCAGAGCCAGGGAGTGTTGAAGCCGCTGAACCCGGCGCAGGAGCTGCCACCGACACCGGTGGAGGACCGCTCGGGGTGGCTGCTCTGGTGCGCGAGCTCCTGGTCCAGCGAGGCGGCCCAGGTGAAGGGCAGACGGCCGCCGGGATTGGCCTTGCCGAGCAGCACGTCCGCGGTCGCGTAGCCACCGCGGTCGCCCGGGTACCACATCTCGAGGACGGCCTTCACCTTCGACAGCCACGGCATCGCGACGGGCTGGCTCGTGTTGAGCACGACGACGGTGTTCGGGTTGACGGCGGTGATGTCGTCGATGAGCTGGTCCTGGCCCTCGGGCAGGGGCTGCGACAGGTCTCCGGAGCTCCACGCGAAGACGACCGCGGTCGTGGCCTTCTTCGCCGCAGCCACAGCGGCATCGTGGTCCGCCTGCTGCTGCTCGGGCGTGACCCACGCGAGGCGGACCTGGGTGGGCTTGCCGGTGGAGGCGTCGGCGGTCGTGGTGACCTTGATGGTGTGTGCGCCGGCCGTCAGCGTGAGCTGGGCGCGCCCGTTCGCGAGCCCGTCGGTGGTGGGCAGCGGGCCGTTGCCGTCGGTGGCGTGGAGCGCGCCGTACCGCGCGTTCAGCGACGCCTTCGAGGCGCCGTCGACAGCGAGGGACGCGTTGCCCCCCAGCGCCTGGATGTCGAGCCAGTACGTGCCCGTGGCCGGGACGGTGAGCGTCCCCGTCCACGTGTCGGCGCTCCCGGCGGGCAGCGCGTTCCCCTTGGCCGTGGTGAAGTCCAGGGTGGTGTCGACCGAGGTCGCGCCGCCGCCGGTCGGGGTGCGCAGCAGGCCGGGCTGGCCGTCGTGCGACAGGGCGGACGCGGGCACAGGGGTGCCGGTCATGTCGTCCCCCACGGCGTACGAGAGGTTCGCGGACGACCCGAGGGCCTGCTGCATCGCCTGGTACGTGCCGGTCTGGTACTGGACCAGGCCGCCGGACTTCTCCCCGGTCCCGTTGGTGGCGATGGTCTGCCCGCCGCCCGGACCGATGAGGGCGGTGGACCCGCTCCCGCTGAGCGGCAGCGCGCCGCCGTCGTCCTTGAGCAGCACGGCCGCGTCCTCAGCGGTCTTCTGGATGACCTGGAGGTCGGCACTGACCGGAGGCGTGGTGACCTGGTGGCGCTTCTCCGGGTGGTTGCTCAGCAGCCCGAACTTGTCGTACTCGTAGAGGATCCGCCCAACCGCCTCGGTCACGCGGGACTCCTGGATCGTGCCCGAGGCCAGTGCCTTCTTGAGCGCGTCCTTGGCGAAGAACGAGGTGAACCCTCCGCCACCGGTGGGGTTGCCGCCGCCGGGCATCTCCATGTCGAGACCGGCATTGAGGTACGTCGTGGAGTGGGTCCCGCCCCAGTCCGAGGTCACGAATCCCTTGAAGCCGAGCTCGTTGCGCAGGATGCCGGTCAGGGTCTCGGTGTCACCGCAGGCACTGTGGGAGCCCGAGTTGATCGCGTTGTAGGAGCACATGACCGAGCTGACGCCGGCCTTCACGGCGGCGTCGAAGGGCGCGAGGTAGATCTCGTGCAGGGTCTGCGGATCCACCGAGGCGTTCGTCCCGCCGTCGTAGGCGATGAAGTGCTTGACCTGGGCCATCGTGCCCTGGGACTGGATCCCGGTGATGACCGAGGCGCCGACCCGGCTGGTGAGCAGCGGATCCTCGCCGTAGGTGTTCCACCCACGGCTGTCGCTGGTGTCGCGGTCCATGTTGACGAACGGCTCGAGCACGACGTCCTGCCCGGCGGCGCGCGCGTCGCGGCCGATGACGGTGCCGTTGTCCTGCGCGTCCTCGGTGCTGAACGTCGCCGCCAGCCCCATCGTCGCCGTCATGCCCGGCGAGTCCTGCTTGGTGACGACGCCGGGCGGCCCGTCGGCCAGCCGCAGCGAGGGGGTGCCCAGCCGCGGGATGCCCGGCAGGTAGCCAGCCTGGTACTGCCGGTCGGAGGCGGTCTCGGCCTGGCCCTCGATCATCGAGAGCTTCTCGTCGAGGGTCATCTTGGCGAGCAGCCGGTCGACGTGGTGGTTCCCCGTCACCGTCGGTGCCGCGGCCGAGGCCGGTCCGGCCTGGGTCGCTGCGGCGAGCAGGCCGAGCACGCCGATGCCGGCTGCTGCCCTCGCCCGAGAGCGGTGCTTGCGATCGCGTCCCACTGGTGAAGCCTCCTTTGGCTCGGTGCGGCTGGCCGAGGGCACGTGCCGGCTCCGGTCGCCTGCGGCGCACGGGGCGGCGGCGCGTACCCGCACCAACACGAGGGCACCAGCAGTCCACGCGATGTTATGCGTCGCGTGGCTGCGGATAGGCCGGCTTCCGGCCTTTTCCTCCGCTCTTCGGAGGGCCCGCCGCACACGTTGGCCCCCTGCCTCAGCCGGGTCAAGGGTCGTTATCAAGGCTTGATCTGACCCGGATCCGGCTGGTTCTGCTGGCGTCACGCAGTACGCTGCGGGCGTGAGCGACACCGAGTCGGCCGGCGGCCGTACCGCCCGCGACGTCGTCGCGCTCATCAGGGCACGCGGGCCGCTCACGCGCGCGGAGGTCCTCGCCCTGACACGACTGCCGAAGTCGACCGTCAACGGCGCGGTCCAGGCGCTGCTCGACGCCGGAGTGCTCGTGGGCACCGCGGCAGGCCCTCGTGGACCCGGTCGCCCGGGGCCGCGTGCCGTACGCCTCGACCTGGCGCCCAGCACCGCGCTCGTGGGCGTGGTCGCGTTGTCCCACAGCCGGTTGCGGGCGGGGCTGGTCGAACCAGGGGGCCGCGTCCGTCAGGCCAGGACGCTCTCCGTCAGCCCGCTCGAGCCCGGCTTCGACCTGGTCGACGACGGCGAGCGGCTGCTGCGCGAGATGCTCGAGGCAGCCGGCGCCGACCAGGTGGACGCGGTCGCCATCGGCATACCTGCTCCCTTCCAGCAGGGGCGAGGAGTCGCCGGCGTCGACGAGTTCGCCGCCCTCATGGCCCAGCTGCACCCCGACGCGCCACCTCTCCCGGCCTGGATGCTCAGCGACCCGGCAGCAGCCTTCACCGAGCGGTTCCAGGTCCCTGCGGTCGCCGACAACGACGCGAACCTCGCAGCCCTCGGCGAGTCCCGCTACGGCGCGGGCCACGGGCACCAGAGCATGGTCTTCGTCAAGATCGTCGACGGCGTCGGTGCGGGCATCGTCATCAACGGCCAGCTCATCCGCGGAGCAGCCGGTCTCGCCGGGGAGATCGCGCACATCCAGGCCGTGCCCGGTGGCCCGCTCTGCGCGTGCGGACGGCGGGGGTGCCTCGCCGCTGTCCTCTCGACCAGCGACCTCGGGACCAGCGGCGACGAGAAGGGCGCACCCCCGACACGATTGGGGGACCTGCTCACCATGGCCGCCTTCCGCGGGAATGACGTCTCCCCTGCCGCGGTTGAGGCGCTGCGCATGGTCGGCCGCCTGCTGGCCGACGTCTGCCTGTGGCTCAGCCCGGACGCGGTCGTGCTGGACGGTCTGCTCGCGCAAACCAGCGACCTCGTGGTCGAGACGATCACCGACAGCCTGCGTACGCAGGCAGGACCGCTGTTCGCCGAGGCTGTGCAGGTCGTCCCCGGCGCACTCGGTGGGGAGGCCGAGCTCCTTGGCGGGCTCGCCTTGACCGCCGAGCTCGAGGGTCGGCGCTGAGCCAAGGATCGGCGAGCGGGTCGTCGAGTCGCTGGGCTCCCAGCGGCGGAAACGGAGCGCAGGGTGAGGACGTCGACGTCCGCAAATGCTTGATATGCGGGTGATCTTCGTGGACATTCCGGTGGGCCGTCCGGGCCTGCTGTCCTCGGAGTTGGAGGGTTCCGCATGCCCGTCCCCGCTC